>NZ_MUBM01000193.1 GCF_002154505.1 Streptomyces carpinensis
GGCGAGGACGCGGCCGAGCGGCTGGCCAGCAAGGAGCCCACCCCGCAGCAGCTCTTCAACGACGCGCACTTCGACGCGGACATCCAGCAGGCCCTGGACACCCTCGCGCCGGAGTTCCGCGCCGCGGTCGTCCTGTGCGACATCGAGGGTCTGTCCTACGAGGAGATCGCCGCCACCCTCGGCGTCAAGCTGGGCACGGTCCGCTCCCGTATCCACCGCGGCCGCTCGCAGCTGCGCAAGGCCCTCGCGCACCGGTCGCCCGAGGCGCGCGCCGAGCGCCGCAGCTTCATCCCCCGGGTCCCCGCACTGGGGGGAGGGGGCGCGACCGCGTGAGTGGATCACGAACCAACCCCGCGAGCGGCCTCGCGGAACAGCACCTGGGAGACCGTCTCTCCGCGCTCGTCGACGGAGAGCTCGGTCATGAGACGCGCGAGCGCGTCCTGGCGCATGTCGCCACCTGCCCGAAATGCAAGGCGGAGGTCGACGCACAGCGCCGGTTGAAGAACGTCTTCGCCGAGACGGCACCGCCGCCGCCCTCCGAGAGTTTCCTGGCCCGCCTCCAGGGCCTGCCCGGGGGAGGCGGCGGCTCACCGCTGGGTGGCGGAGGATTCCCCGGCCTCTCCGGACGGCCCGGGGGAGCCGGGGCGTTCGACATGGGTGGCGACGAGCCGTTCGAGTTCCGCTACGTCCCGGTCCAGCCCCACCCGTCCGCCCCCGACGGGCCCGAGCAGCCTGGCGGCTTCCGGATCCACCCCGTCGGCCGCCCCGACGGCGAGCGCTCGGCCTCGCGGGGCATGCGGTTCGCGTTCGTCGCCGCCGGGGCCGTGTCGCTGGCCGCGGTGGCGCTCGGCGGTGTGACCACCGGGGCGACGGGCGACCCGGCTGCCGAGGCGCGCGGCGGCTCCGGGGCCGGCAGCAACGTGACACCGGCGCGCACGGCGGGCGCCGGCGCGGTGACCGGAACCGAGGCCGGGCGGCGCCGTCAGTCGTCCGTACCCCTGCTCGCGCAGGGACAGCGGTCGTCGTTCGGTTCTGCACCGGTGGCGCCCACCTCGCTGTCCGCGCCGCTGCTGCCCGGGGTTGCCGACTCGGCCACCGGACCGGTGCGGCCGCCGGTGACGCCGGTGGTCGCCGGTGCGGCGGTCATGTCCCCGTTGATACGTCCGCTCGGCACGCCTCCGCCCATCTCCCTGACCGCCTGGTCGCCCGACCCTCAGCTCAGGGCACCCGGCCTCCTCGCCGCGCCCGTCCCCGGCTCCACTCCCGCTCCCTCCGCTGCGCACACGGAGCACTGACCGGCGGCGGCCGGTCTCTGCGCGGTGGCCCGCGAACCTGGTTGAATCCAGGTGGTCGCGCCCATGACACCCGTCCGGGCGTGCAGTCGACGAAGCACGGCCACCGCCGACGAGGCGTGCCCCGGGCACCTGTGGGGAGAGCATGAACGAGGGGAAGCCCACGAAGTCCACCCGCCCGCGGTGGTGGAACCGGCCCCGGCCAGCTGCTCCGGCCGGTCCGGAGAACACGGCGACGGCCGGGGGACCCGGCGATCCGACCGGCACCCTGAGCGGGGAGCCGGGCACGGCACGCGCGGACGGCGTGGCAGGCGCGGTGGGTGCCGCTTCGGGTTCGGTCGGTGCCGGGAACACGGGCGCGCCCGTGGCCGACGGCGCGCTACCGGGTTCGGCCGGCGCCCAGGACACGCCGTCCCCGGGGAGCTCCGGCGACGGCGACTACGAGCTGGAGCGGCCCACTGGAGGCGAGAGCGGCGAGTCCGCGTCCGCCGACCGGGACTTCGAGCTGGAGCGTCCTCACGCGGGCACACGCGAGGCCGGGCATCGGGAAGTCGCCCTCGTCCCCTTCCCCGTCCCGATGCCCGGCCTCGCGTGTGCCCG
>NZ_MUBM01000194.1 GCF_002154505.1 Streptomyces carpinensis
GCCCCGCCACCCCCGTACCCACGGACGCCCCCACTGTGAACGTGGTCACAAGCCAGGAGAAAGCCTCGGTGACCGTCCCGCTCGGCGCATGCCGGTCCACGATGATGAACGCGCAGGCGATGCACGGCGCCAGGAACACCCCGGACAGCACCGTCAGCGCCACCATGGCCACCGCGCCGGGCATCAGCATCAGCGGCAGGTAACACACCGCCAGAAGGGCCACCAGCACCCGCAGTCTCCGCTCGGGCACACCGCTCCACTGCCGCGCCCCGTAGACCGCCCCGCCGGCCAGCGCGCCCAGGCCGAGCGCCGCCATCAGCCAGCCGTACACCGCGTCACCGCCGTGGCCGTCCGCGTACGGCACCGCCGCCACCGTGATGGACCCCAGCGCGACCCCGACGAACAGGAACGCTCCCAGCAGGACCAGCAGCCCCGGCGAGCGCAGCGCACCGAGCCAGTGCGCCTCACGCGGCGCCGAACGCCACGCCCGCGACGGCGGCGAGACCACCACCGACAGCGCGCCCAGCACCCCGACCACGTTCAGCAGGATCAGCGCCGCCTGCGCCGACCACAGGGCGACGCACAGCGTCACCAGCAACGGCCCCACGGTGAACATGACTTCCTGGGCCACCGCGTCCATGGCGTACGCCGTGTGCACCTGGCCCTCCCTGGGCAGGACGCTCGGCCACAGCGCACGCAGCCCGCCCTCCAGCGGAGGAGTGAACAGCCCGGCCGCCGCCACGGCCGCCCAGGCCAACACGGGCGGCTCGGTGCCGGTCAGGGCGAAGGCGGTCATCGCCAGGGCCGAGGCGAGCGCGGCCGGCAGCTGCACCCGGGGCTGCCCGTGCAGGTCCACCAGCCGGCCCAGCACGGGCTGGCCGACCGCGTTCGCCACGCCGTACACCGCCGCGAGCGCCCCCGCCAGGCTGTACGTGCCGCCCTCCGCGCGCACGAACAGCACGATCGCGATCGCCGCGGTCGCGTTCGGCAGCCGTCCCACCAGCGTGCCCACCAGCAGCCGGGCGGCGTGCCGCGCCCCGAGGATCTCCAGGTACCCCGCGAATCCCGCGGCCATCGCACGCCCTCCCAGGCTGAGTTTTACGTATAACGTCGCCTGTCATACGTACCATGTGCGCTGTTCACCGGTCCAGACGACCGGATGAACCGGACGAGGACCATCGAGCGACCGGACGAAGAGGAGCAGCCCCGCGGTGGCACGAGGAAGCACGCGCCCCACCAGCCGTGACGTGGCCCAGGCCGCCGGCGTCTCCCAGGCCGCCGTCTCGCTCGTCCTCGGCGACAAATGGCGCGGCCGGGTCTCGCAGGCCACCGCCGAACGGGTACGGCAGGCGGCCCGGGACCTCGGCTACCGGCCGAACCTCGCCGCCCGCAACCTGCGCCTCGGCCGCACCCGCACCGTCCTCCTCGTGGTCCCCGTCCTGACCACCGAGTTCTTCGCCGGCGTCTACACCGGCGCCGCCCGCGTCGCCGCCGAACACGGCTTCGGCGTCGTCCTCTACCCCTCCCCGGAGGGCATCGGCCCGGCGAAGAACCCCTTCGCCTCCGCCCGGGCCGCATTGGACGGCGTGATCGCCTCCTCCATGGCCGCCGACGCCCTGAGCGCCATCCGCGGCGACCAGCTCCCCCTGGTCATGCTGGACAGCGACCCCGAGGGCAGCCTCGGCGCCGCCACGGTGAACCTGGACATCGCCGACGGCGTTCGCCAGGTCGCCGGTCATCTGCTGGGCCTCGGCCACCGGCGCTTCCTGCACCTCGCGGCGGACGTGCCGTCCTGGACCTTCGAGGTACGGGCACGGGAGCTCGCGGCACGCGTCGGCGCCGTCCCGGGCACATCCGTCCGCACCGCCCGCGCCCCCATCTCCATCGAGGACGCCCGGGCCGCCACGGAGACCGCCCTGAGCGGCCCCGGGCCCCGCCCCACCGCCCTGGTGTGCGACGACGACAAGCTGGCCGCCGGCGCCTACAAGGCCCTGCGACGCCTCGGCCTGCGCGTGCCCGACGACATCTCCGTCACCGGCCTCGACGACCTCGCCCTCGCCACCGCCATCGACCCCGAACTGACCACCGTGCGGCTGGACGCGGAACTGTTCGGCGAGCGCGGCATGCATGCCCTGCTGGCGGTCCTGGAGGGCCGTACGCCGGACAGCGGGGACATCCCGGTCGAACTGGTGGTACGGGGCTCCACGGGCCCTCCCAGCGCCTCCTGAGACGCGCGGTGCCCCGGCCGTGACGTCCATGACGCCGGCCGGGGCACCGGGAGCGGGGCGAAGCCATACGGTGACGGACTACTCCTCCGCGGAATCCTCGTCGTCGGCGTCCTTGGAGACGTCCGCGCCGCCGCCCTCCAGCAGACGGGCCAGCTGGCGCCCCACGATGCGCCTGAACTTGCGCTGCTGCGGCCGCGTGCGGTCCAGCACCGCGACCTCCAGGCGCTCGGCGGGGATCTCCCGCTCGCTGCCGTTGGTGTCCCGGGACAGGGCCTGCACCGCCAGCTTGAGCGCCTCGGCCAGCGTCATCCCGTCCCGGTGGCGCTGGTCGAGATAGCTGCTGATCTGCTCGGCGTTGCCGCCGACCGCGACCGAGCCGTGCTCGTCCACGATCGACCCGTCGTGCGGCAGCCGGTAGATCTGGTCGCCCTCCGGGGTCTCCCCCACCTCGGCGACCACCAGCTCCACCTCGTACGGCTTCTCGGCCGCGCTGGAGAAGATGGTGCCCAGCGTCTGGGCGTAGACGTTGGCGAGTCCCCGGGCCGTCACGTCGTCCCGGTCGTAGGTGTAACCCCGCAGGTCGGCATAGCGCACGCCGCCGATCCGCAGGTTCTCGTACTCGTTGTACTTGCCGGCCGCGGCGAAGCCGATCCGGTCGTAGATCTCGCTGAACTTGTGCAGCGCGCGGGACGGATTCTCACCGACGAACACGATTCCGTCGGCGTACTGCAGCACTACCAGGCTGCGACCGCGGGCGATGCCCTTGCGGGCGTACTCCGCCCGGTCGGCCATGGCCTGCTGGGGTGACACATAGAACGGCGTCGACACCGGTTATCCGTCCCTTTCTGTAGAAGTCACTGGATCACCCTGGACAAGAACGGCCACCGGCTACAGCAGCGCGGCCCGGGGCCCGTCGGGCTGCTCCAGACGCCGCTGGAGCACCGAACGGGCGATCTCGGAGGACTCGTCCTCGGTGAGCCGGCGGAAGCCGTCCTCGGTGATCACGGTGACGATCGGATAGATCCGGCGGGCGACATCGGGACCACCGGTCGCCGAGTCGTCGTCTGCCGCGTCGTACAGGGCCTGCACCACGAGCGTCGTGGCCTCGGCCTCGGTCAGGTCCTCACGGAAGAGCTTCTTCATGGCACCGCGCGCGAAGATCGAGCCGGAGCCGGTCGCCGCGAAGCCGTGCTCCTCGGAGCGGCCGCCCGTCACGTCGTAGGAGAAGATCCGGCCCTTCTCGCGGTCCAGGTCGTAGCCCGCGAAGAGCGGGACCACGGCCAGGCCCTGCATGGCCATGCCCAGATTGGAACGGATCATGGTCGACAGCCGGTTCGCCTTGCCCTCCAGCGACAGCTGCGTCCCCTCCACCTTCTCGAAGTGCTCCAGCTCCAGCTGGAACAGCTTCACCATCTCCACGGCGAGACCCGCCGTGCCGGCGATGCCGACGGCCGAGTACTCGTCCGCCGGGAACACCTTCTCGATGTCCCGCTGCGCGATGACGTTCCCCATGGTCGCGCGCCGGTCACCGGCCAGCACGACGCCCCCCGGGAACGTCGTGGCGACGATGGTGGTGCCGTGCGGCGCCTCGATCACGCCCTGGGTGGGCGGCAGCTGCCGATTGCCCGGCAGCAGCTCCGGCTGGTGGTCGGAGAGGAAGTCCATGAACGAGGAGGACCCAGGCGTCAGGAAGGCAGCTGGTAGACGCCCGGTGCTACGAGTGTTGGCTTCCACGCGTTTCCTTCCAGGTAGTCGGCAGCTCGGTACGCAGCTCCGGGATCGTCCCGCAACAGGCCGAGGCCGGAATTGCAGTTGAAGCACAGTACGCCACGGACCCTACCCGTCTTGTGGCGGTGATCCACATGAACGGCGGAAGCCTGCGGGCGGCTCACACGGAGCCCTCGCCGAACCCCCCGCGGACGTGGCGCCGCCCGGAAGCGAAGGCTGCGTGCGGTGAGGCCTCACCGCACCGCACGCAGCACTTCGTCAACCTACTCGTCCGCCGCCACTCCACCCGCCATCCTTCGTTTCGAAGGAGGAAGCGGCCTACTGGCCGCCCTTTTGCACGAATGACCGCACGAAGTCCTCGGCGTTCTCCTCGAGCACGTCGTCGATCTCGTCCAGGACGGAGTCCACGTCGTCGCTCAGCTTCTCGTGGCGTTCCTTGAGGTCCTCGGCGGCCTGTGCGTCCTGCGCCTGCTCCTCGACCTCCTCGGTCGTGTGCGTGGCCTTCTGCTGGCCGCCGCCGGTGTCCTTCGTTGCCATAACCCTCACCCCGCTCAGTTCGCCCGACATGGTCGGCATTACGGCCGATCGGTGATGATCAGACCCTACAAGCCGGGTCCGACATCGGCCCCGTAGTCTGTCCAACGTACGGGGGCCACCTCGATGATTCCCTGCCCCGGCGTTTTCCACCCTGCTCGGCCGGTCCGGTCCGGGTACCCGCTCAGCCCCCGGACAGGACCCTGACCAGGTCCTCCGCCGTGCGGCAGCGGTCCAGGAGCTCCTTGACGTGATTACGCGTTCCGCGTAGCGGTTCCAGGGTCGGCACCCGCTGGAGCGAGTCCCGGCCCGGCAGGTCGAAGATGACCGAGTCCCAGGAGGCCGCGGCCACGTCGTCGGCGTACTGCTCCAGGCAGCGGCCGCGGAAGTAGGCGCGGGTGTCCTCCGGCGGCTTCGTACGGGCCCGGTCGACCTCGGACTCGTCCAGCAGGCGCTTCATGCGCCCGCGGGCCGCCAGGCGGTTGTACAGGCCCTTCTCGGGGCGTACGTCCGCGTACTGCAGGTCCACCAGGTGCAGGCGGGCGGCGTCCCAGTCGAGGCTGTCGCGGCGCCGGTAACCCTCCATGAGCTCCCGCTTGGCGACCCAGTCCAGCTCGCCGGCCAGGCTCATGGGGTCGTTCTCCAGGCGGTTGAGGGTGTCCTCCCAGCGGGACAGGACGTCCTTGGTCTGCTCGTCGGCGTCCGCCCCGAAGCGCTCCTCGACGTACTTGCGGGACAGCTCGTAGTACTCCATCTGGAGCTGTACCGCGGTGAGTGTGCGACCACTGCGGAGCGTGATCAGGCGCTTCAGGCCCGGGTCGTGCGAGACCTGGTGGAGGGTGCGTACGGGCTGGTCGACGGCCAGGTCGACCGCGATGAAGCCGTCCTCGATCATGGACAGGACCAGGGCGGTCGTGCCCAGCTTGAGGTACGTCGAGATCTCGGAGAGGTTCGCGTCGCCGATGATCACGTGCAGCCGGCGGTACTTCTCCGCGTCGGCGTGCGGTTCGTCGCGGGTGTTGATGATGGGGCGCTTCAGCGTCGTCTCCAGGCCTACCTCGACCTCGAAGTAGTCCGCGCGCTGGCTGAGCTGGAAGCCGTGTTCGTGGCCGTCCTGACCGATGCCGACGCGGCCGGCGCCGGTGATGACCTGGCGGGAGACGAAGAAGGGCGTGAGGTGGCGCACGATGTCGGAGAAGGCGGTTTCCCGCTTCATCAGGTAGTTCTCGTGCGTGCCGTATGAGGCGCCCTTGTTGTCGGTGTTGTTCTTGTAGAGGTGGATCGGCTGGGCGCCGGGCAGCTGGGCCGCGCGTTCGGCGGCCTCGGCCATGATCCGTTCGCCGGCCTTGTCCCACAGGACGGCGTCACGCGGATTGGTGACCTCGGGGGCGCTGTACTCGGGGTGGGCGTGGTCCACGTAGAGCCGCGCGCCATTGGTCAAGATCACGTTGGCCAGGCCGATGTCCTCGTCCGTGAGCTGACTGGCGTCGGCGGCCTCGCGGGCGAGGTCGAAGCCGCGGGCGTCCCGCAGCGGATTCTCCTCCTCGAAGTCCCAGCGGGCCCGGCGGGCCCGGTGCATCGCCGCCGCGTAGGCGTTGACGATCTGGGACGAGGTGAGCATGGCATTGGCGTTGGGGTGACCGGGGACGGAGATCCCGTACTCCGTCTCGATGCCCATTACTCGCCGTACGGTCATGCGGCCCTCCTTGCCCGGCGGCGCCCTCGGTCGTGGGCGGCGCTCAAGTACCGCTCGTGCCCGGGTGCCTGTGCGGTGCCCGTCCCCGCACTGCGCGACCCGGCGGTACGAAAGAGCCTAGAACGCCTTTGCGCTGGTGGGGAGATCATTTGCGTCATTGCCTGCTCCATGCGTGGACCCCCGAAAAACAGTCGGCTGCGGGTACCCGCTGAGGGCACCCGCAGCCGCCCTGCTTTTACAGGTACTGTCCGGTGTTCGCCACCGTGTCGATGGAGCGTCCCGTGTCCGCGCCCTGCTTTCCGGTGATGAGGGTGCGGATGTAGACGATCCGCTCGCCCTTCTTTCCGGAGATCCGGGCCCAGTCGTCCGGGTTGGTGGTGTTGGGCAGGTCCTCGTTCTCCTTGAACTCGTCCACGCATGCCTGGAGCAGGTGGGAGACGCGGAGGCCCTTCTGGTTCTTCTCGAGGAAGTCCTTGATCGCCATCTTCTTGGCGCGGCCGACGATGTTCTCGATCATGGCGCCGGAATTGAAGTCCTTGAAGTAGAGGACTTCCTTGTCGCCGTTGGCGTAGGTGACCTCCAGGAAGCGGTTCTCCTCGGTTTCGGCGTACATCTGCTCGACCGCGGTCTGGATCATGGCCTGGACCGTGGCGTCCTTGTCGCCGCCGTGTTCCGAGAGGTCGTCCGCGTGCAGCGGAAGACGCTCGGTGAGGTACTTCCCGAAGATGTCCTGGGCCGCCTCGGCGTCCGGACGCTCGATCTTGATCTTCACATCGAGGCGGCCGGGGCGCAGGATGGCCGGATCGATCATGTCCTCGCGGTTGGAGGCGCCGATCACGACCACGTTCTGCAGGCCCTCCACACCGTCGATCTCGGCGAGCAGCTGGGGGACGATGGTGTTCTCCACGTCCGAGCTGACGCCGGAGCCGCGGGTGCGGAAGAGGGACTCCATCTCGTCGAAGAAGACGATGACGGGGGTGCCCTCGCTGGCCTTCTCCCGGGCACGCTGGAAGACCAGGCGGATCTGCCGCTCGGTCTCGCCGACGTACTTGTTCAGGAGCTCCGGGCCCTTGATGTTGAGGAAGAAGCTCTTGCCGGCGGCCTGGCCGGTGACCTCGGCGACCTTCTTGGCCAGCGAGTTGGCGACGGCCTTGGCGATGAGCGTCTTGCCGCATCCGGGGGGTCCGTAGAGCAGCACACCCTTGGGCGGGCGCAGTTCGTGCTCCTTGAACAGGTCCGGGTAGAGGTACGGCAGCTCGACGGCGTCGCGGATCATCTCGATCTGGTTGCCGAGGCCGCCGATCTGCTCGTAGCCGATGTCGGGCACCTCTTCGAGGACGAGTTCCTCGACCTCGCTCTTGGGCACGACCTCGTAGACGTAGCCGGACCTGGGCTCGAGCAGGAGGGCGTCACCGGCGCGGATGGTCACGTCCAGCAGCGGCTCGGCGAGCCGTACCACCCGTTCCTCGTCGGTGTGCCCGAGCACCAGGGCGCGCTCGCCGTCCTCGAGGATCTCCTTGAGGGTGACGATGTCCCCGACCCGCTCGAACTCCATGGCCTCGACCACGTTGAGCGCTTCGTTGAGCATCACTTCCTGGCCGCGCCGGAGCTCGTCGAGCTCGACGCTGGGACTGACGTTGACCCTGAGCTTGCGGCCGCCGGTGAAGATGTCGGCGGTGCCGTCCTCGTTGGCCTGCAGGAACACGCCGAAGCCGGCGGGCGGCTGGGCGAGCCGGTCGACCTCTTCCTTGAGGGCCACGATCTGGTCGCGTGCCTCGCGGAGCGTGTTCGCGAGGCGTTCGTTCTGCGCGGACACGCCGGCCAGGTTGGTCTGCAGCTCGACGATCCGCTCTTCGAGAATCCTCGTGTGTCGCGGAGAGTCGGCGAGCTTGCGTCGCAGGACGGCGATCTCCTGCTCAAGGTAGGCGATCTGCCCGGCCGGGTCGTCGGACCCTCGTCCCGGGCGGATGCCGCGGTTCATGTCGTCGTCGTGGGCTGCCACGGTCCTCACCTCCTCCAAGGGGAGCTGGACGCTTCCAGACCCTACCTGGGTGGGTGTCGATTGAAACCCCTAGATCACAAAGACGGTCGGGGTGTGTCCGATCTTCACCCTTGCGCTCTCCCTCACGCCAGGGGAATACCCACCGAACATGATTGGAAAGCGAACAGAGATAGGGTCGAGATGTTCAACACCCGTCAGAGCTGGCCTGATTCCCGCCCGGCTCGACGTAAACGGCAGGAGAGATGAACGTGCAGCAGCGGACCGCGGACGGTGGCGAGGCGCTGGAGGTCTGGATCGACCAGGACCTGTGCACCGGTGATGGCATCTGCGCACAGTACGCGCCGGAGGTGTTCGAGCTGGACATCGACGGTCTGGCCTACGTGAAGAGCGCGGACGACGAGCTCCTGCAGGAGAAGGGAGCGGCAACGCCCGTGCCGCTGCCGCTTCTCACGGACGTCGTCGACTCGGCGAGGGAGTGTCCGGGCGAGTGCATCCATGTGCGGCGTGTTTCGGACAGGGTCGAGATGTACGGACCTGACGCGGAGTGACCGCACGAGCGCCTGCCGTCACTACTGTCTGATTTCTCACACCCCGGCGGGCGCGGCGTCAGACCCCGCGCGCCTGGGCGGGCGTGGACCGGACGAACGCGCCGTTCTTCCACTGCCACTTCGCGCTGTCCTTGAGGTCGGGGCAGCAATTGGGCACGTCGGGCGAGGAGTAGCCGAGGAGGGTTGCGGTGACCTCGCCGGCCCGCACGGCGAAGTCCGTGACGGTGTACCGGTCCTTGGGATCGACGAGGGTGGCCACCACGCGCGGTGCCCCGGTGCCTTCGGCCCGGGTGAGGACGTAGACGCCGTCGGGCGGGGTGCCCATGGAGGCGTCGCAGTGCACGACGGCCACCGTCTCCGGGCGGCCGTCGTGGTCGAGGTCTCCGAAGGCCTTCTTCGCGACGACGGCCTTCACGGGTCCGCACTGGAGGGGGAAGGTCACGCCGGTGGTGGTGGGGGGTGCGACGGCCGCGGCGGCGCTCCTGGCCTGGGTGGCGGCGGGCTGGGCGGCGGTGGCGGAGCCCTGGAGGGCCGAGGAGAGGGCGACCACACCGGCGACGGCGGTGGCGGTGGCCATCCAGTGGATGGGGCGGGTCTGCGTGTGTGCCAGTTCCGGAACGGCGAGGTGCTGCACTAGGAGTGTCTCCTGTGAGGGCTGTGCCGGTGGGGTGGCCAGCATCGTGCCACACGTCACAGTGCGGGGGAACGGCGGGGTGGGTGCTCGTCTCCCCGGTACGGGACCAACGCGAGGGCGCCGTGGCGGAGTTCCCGGTTCGGATGGGGAACTCCGCCACGGCGCCCGTTCGTTGCCGGTGGCGGCGGGCCGCGTCAGCGGCCGGTGCCTCCGTCGGCGTTGGGGCCCTCGTAGTCCTCGCCGTAGGCGCCCTTGGCGGGGCGGCGGCGGCGCATGGGCGGCTCGACGCCGTCGGCGAGACGGCGGGCGGTGAGCAGGAAGCCGGTGTGCCCGATCATCCGGTGGTCGGGGCGGACCGCGAGGCCCTCGATGTGCCAGTTGCGGATCATCGTCTCCCAGGCGGTCGGCTCGTTGAAGCAGCCGATCTCGCGGATGGACTCCACGGTCCGCGCGAGCTGGGTGGTGGTGGCCACGTAGCAGCACAGGATGCCGCCGGGGACGAGCGCCTTGGAGACGGCCTCCAGGCACTCCCAGGGGGCGAGCATGTCGAGGATGACGCGGTCGACGTCGGTGTCGGACAGGTTGTCCTGGAGGTCGCCGACGGTGAGCTGCCAGGCGGGGTGGGGGCCGCCGAAGTAGCGCTCGACGTTCGCCTGGGCGATCTCGGCGAAATCGGCGCGGCGTTCGTAGCTGTGCAGCATGCCCTGGTCGCCGATGGCGCGCAGCAGGAAGCTGCTGAGCGAACCGGAGCCGACGCCGGCCTCCACGACGCGGGCGCCGGGGAAGATGTCGGCGAAGGCGAGGATCTGCCCCGCGTCCTTGGGGTAGACGACGGCTGCCCCGCGGGGCATGGACAGGACGTAGTCGGGGAGCAGGGGACGCAGCGCGAGGTAGGCGACGTTGCCGGTGGTGCGGACAACGCTGCCCTCGGGTGCGCCGATCAGTTCGTCGTGCGGGAAGGAACCCTTGTGGGTGTGGAAGTTCTTCCCGGCCTCGAGCGTGAACGTGTAGTGGCGGCCCTTGGGGTCGGTCAGCTGTACCTGGTCCCCGACCTTGAAGGGCCCGCGGCGGCGGGCGGCACCGGTCGGTTCGGACATGTGACCAGCCTACCGGTCCCCGAAGGGCCCGCCGACCACACGAGCAGCACCGTCTAGGCGGACGCGGACGGCCGCGCCATGGCCTTCACGAAGGCCCGCTCGACGTCGGCGGCGGACAGCACGCCGTAGATCTCTCCGCTCTCCTCCACCACGAGGTACTCGGTCGCCGGGGTGGCGCGGAGCACGTCCAGGAGCTCCTCGCCGGCCAGCTCGGCGGAGACGCGCATGCCGTCGGTGAGGTCCTGGGCGAGCTCGCTGGCGTAGACCCAGGGGCGGCGGTGTTCCGGGACGCCGACGATGGCGGACTCGCGGACCAGGGAGAGGGGCTCGCCGTGGCCGTCGACGACGACGAGGGCGCGGGCGCCGGCGGCGTTGGCGCGGCGCAGGGCCTCGGCGAGGGAGGTGTTGGTCTCGACCGGGACCGCGCGCCGGGTGAGGGTGCGGGCCCGCAGTTCGGGGAGGTGTTCGCGCAGGCGGGCCATGCGCAGGCTGTTCCCTGCACCGGTCCAGATGATCGCGGCGATGATGGCGGCGAGCAGGGCGTCGGTGACGGTGTCCATGCCGACGCTGTCCTCGGCGGTGGAGCCGAGCGCGCCGGACTGGGTGAGCAGGGGCAGGCCGATGAGGACGGAGACCGCGAGGAGCCGGCCGACCCAGGCGGCGGCGACGGTGCCGCTCATCGGCCGGCCGGTGATCTTCCAGACGACGGCGCGGAGCATGCGGCCGCCGTCCAGGGGCAGGCCGGGCAGCAGGTTGAACGCGGCGACGATGAGGTTGGAGACCATCAGGGCGGCCAGCAGCACACCGAGGACCGTGCCGCGTTCGACGGGCTGGAGCGCGAGGTAGAAGACGCCGGCGAGGACCAGGGAGAGCAGGGGGCCGACGAAGGCCAGGACGAACTCCCGGCCGGGGGTCTCTGCCTCCTTCTCGATCTCGGAGACACCGCCGAAGAACTGCAGCTGGATGCGGCGCACCGGGAGCTTGAAGCGGAGGGCGGCGATGGTGTGGGCGAGTTCGTGCACGAGGACGGAGCCGTAGAAGGCGACCGCGAAGAAGAGGGAGACGAGGTAGCGGGCGGCGCCGAGCTCGGGCAGCACGCGGTCCAGCTGGCCGCCGAACACCCAGGTGATCAGCGCGGCGACGAGGAACCAGCTGGGCCCCACGTACACGGGTACGCCGAAGGGGCGCCCCATGAGCAGGCCGCCCCCGGGCTCCCGCGGCCGCCGCGGCGGCCG
>NZ_MUBM01000195.1 GCF_002154505.1 Streptomyces carpinensis
AGCGTGCGATGGCCCTGCTGCCGCCGTGGCGCAGCAGGGCCATCGCACGCTGGACGCGGAGCGTCATCAGATAGGCGTACGGCGACTGGCCGTAGGCGTCGCGGAACTGCCGGCTGAGCCGGCCGGGCGGGATGCCCGCCTCGCGGGCGAGGGCCTCGACGTCCAGCGGCCGCGTGTACTGCCGGCCGATCCGGTCGCGGACGCGGCGCAGGCGTGCGAGGCGCTGCGCGGCGATCCGCGCTTCCCTCCAGGCGGGGTGACACATGGCAGAGCCCCTCCCTACTCGGTGTCGGAGCGCAGTTCCTGGATGCGGACCAGGTTGCCCGCCGGATCACGGAACGCGCAGTCCCGGACGCCGTGCGGCTGGAGCATCGGCTCCTGGACCACCTCGGCGTCGGCGGCCTGCACCTTGTCGAAGGTGGCGTCGAGGTCCCCGGTGGCGAGCACGACCGAGCCGTAGGTGCCCTTGGCCATCATCTCCAGGATGGTGGTGCGCTCCGACTCGGTGATCGACGGGTCGGCGCCCGCCGGTGCCAGCAGCAGGGACGTGTCCGGCCGGCCGGCGGGGCCGACGGTGATCCAGCGGGTCTTGCCGTGCCTGACGTCGCTGCGGACCTCGAAGCCGAGGATGTCGCGGTAGAAGGCCAGGGCGGCGTCCGGGTCGTCGTGCGGCAGGGAACTCGTATGAATGGTGAGGTCCATGGCCCTCACGCTAGCCGCGGGCCCGTTCTGTGGGCTTCTCGAATCCTGATCCCTTCGGGGCGGGGAGCTGTAGCGGATCTCGAGCGTGACTCGAGCGGATCGCGATGCTGGCGAGTCATCCTGTTGAGTGGATCGACAGGTGGTGAGGTGGGCCATGGATGCAGCAGTGGGACGCGCGGTCGCGTATATTCGCGAGCGTTTCAGCGATCCGCTGACCGTCACGGACATCGCCCGGAAAGCTCTGCTCAGCAGTTTCTATTTCTCGCGCGTGTTCAAAGAGGAGACCGGGGTCAGCCCCGGCAGATTCCTCGCCGCGGTCCGTATTCACGAGGCCAAGCGGCTGATCGGCAGCACTTCGATGACCATTGCGGAAATCTCCGGGGCGGTCGGATACACCAGCCTGAGCTCGTTCACCAATTCCTTCACGGCCAGTGTCGGGCTGTCTCCCGGCCGGTTCCGGCGGCTGTGCCGCGACGAGGGGGAGGGGGTGCCGGGACCGCAGCCGGGTCCGCGGCCGCGGCACGGCTCGGTCGCGGGCACGGTCAGGCTGCCGCAGGGCCACGGGAACGCGCGCGTGTACCTGGGGGCCTTCGCCACGGCAGTCGTCCAGTACCCGGCTGTCGCGTCGGCCGTCGTCGACGTGCCGAGCGACCGTCCGTCCTGCTACTGCCTGCAGAACGTCCCCGAGGGGAGCTGGCATCTTCTCGCGGTGGCGGTGGCCGCCGGCACCGGTCACGATCCGCAGGCCGTGCGGACCGCGCTCGTCGGGGGCCGGGGCACCCCGGCCGTGACCGTTACCGCCGGCGCCGTCACCAGCGCGGCGGTGCGGCTGCGTCCGGCACAACCGGCCGATCCGCCGGTGCTCCTCGCCCTGCCCGAGCTCGAACCCCCGGCGACCGTCGTGCCGCATCCCGGCTGCGCAGCCGCCCCACCGGGTCCGGTCCCTGCGGGCCGGGACCGGCTGCACGTGGTGCCGGCCGCGCCGGTGCCGTCGGGGGCATAGGCCCTGTCGTCGAACTCCCGTCCGCCCAACGACGCCATGCACGCTTCTTTACTGTCTTGACGGCGCGTCAGGTGCCCCCGACTCGCCGCGCCGGGCGCACGCACCTGACGCCGCGGGACCCGCCCGCTCTCCGGGCGGACGACGGGGGTTCGACGACAGGACCTGGTGCCCGGCAGGCAACGTTCGCCCCGTCGTGACGCCCGGCTCTAGGACGACGGATTGCGGCACAGCTCCTGCCGGGCCTTCAGCCGCTCGGCGAGCAGGCACCACTCCTTGCCGATGTGCTCGGCGATCGGGGCGACGACGCCGAGCCAGTGCGGCGGGACCGCGTCCACGAGCCGCCGCCAGTCCTCTCCGGGCTCGGTGGCGTGCGACTGCATCCAGCGCAGGAACTCCCGGCCTCCCGCGGTGTAACGGATGGCGGGGTCGGTGGCCATCTTGGCCGCCACTGTCGCCCACGTGGGCAGGGTGTCGGTGTGGTTCCTGCGCTGCGGCGGCGGCGCGTCGACGCTTCCGGCCACCCGCAGCGGCACCCGGCGGACGCCGTCGGCAGCCACGTCGGCGTCCGCCGTCAGCACGTCGTCGGGCGGCGGTACGGACTGCACGGGCCGCATGTTCTGCGGGCGTGCGGCATGGGTGTGGCGCCCGTTCCGCTCGGGCCCCTCGCCGCGCCGCAGCCGTGCGCTGACGTCGTGCACCGTGCCCAGTGACACGTCGGTCGCCCTGGCGACCTGGCGCAGCGGGGCGTCGGGATGGGCGGCGATGTACTCGGCGGCGCGCCGCCTGCCCTCGCCCGCGTCCACCGGGCGTCGCCTGCCGTCCTGGCCGATGCGCTTGCCGCCCAGCGGCGTCGCGATCGCCGACCGGTCGCGCAGCGACGCGATCGTCTTCGCGCTCAGCCCGGTGATGCCGGCGATGGCACGGTCGGACCAGTCGGGGTGGGAGCCGAGGACCCGCTGGGCTCCGGCGACGCGGTCGGCCTTCGACAGCGGCAGGCCGTGCGAGCCGTTCGCCTTCATGGCGATGACGAGCGCCTCGGAGTTGGAGCAGTCGAGGAAACGCGCCCGGATGCTGGCCTCGCCCATGAGCCGGGCGGCCTCCAGCCGGTGCAGCCCGTCGATGACGCGGCAGCCGTCCAACTGAACGAGAATGGGAGGAAGTTCCGCGGAGTCCGCCGCGTCGACGAGAACCCGGACATGAGCGGCGTCCGTTCCGCCCTGGCGAAGGGAAACCCCGGGAGAGAGCGTGGCGATGGGGACTTCACGGGCCGGGAGTTTCTCGAAGTTCTTCAGGTCGAATTCGCTGTGCGCCGACGATCCGACGCCCTCCATCCGGACGGGACTGAATGCACTCGTTATCGACACGGCTTGCGCGTTGCTCTGAGCCATTCCAGTAACTCCCTCTCTGCCGCCGCTGCCGACGAGGGTCGCAGGAGGGTCTCCAGCCGTAGTGGAGAGCAGGTCGACGTTGCCTGGAAACGGGGGCGCCGCGGGCATCCGCCGAAGCGGCGGATGCCCGCGGGGGATCAGGCGTCCCTGCGTCGCAGCTGCACCGCGGCGACCGCCAGCAGGACGGCCGTCCACAGCGCGAGCACCCCGAGGCCCTGCCACGGCCCCAGCAGGTCGCCGGCGCGGGAGTGCTGCTGGGTGATCATGAACCCGGCCTGGGTGGGGAGCCAGGCGTGGATGCGATCGCCCACGCTGCCGGGCAGCAGGCCCGCCATCGGGGTGATCACCAGGACGAAGCCGATGACGACGGTGATGCTCGCCGCGGTGTGCCGGATGATCGCGCCGACGGCGAGGGCGAACAGGCCGAGCAGGGCGAGATAGAGGCCGCAGCCGACGACGGCCCGCAGGACGCCCGGATCGCCGATCGCGACCGGCGCCTTGCCGTGCAGGATCGGCGCGCCGATGAAGAAGGAGCCGAACGCGGTCAGTTCGCCCACCGCCAGGACCAGCAGGGCGAACACCGTGCCCTTGGCCGCCAGCACGGGCACCCGCCGGGGCACCGCGAGCAGGCTGGCACGGATCATGCCGGTGGAGTACTCGGTGGCGATCGCCATGACGCCCAGCACACACACCGCCAGCTGGCTGAGCAGGATGCCGCTGCCCAGGATGGTGCCCGTCGGGTCCAGCCGCATCTCGGCCCGCTGGGCGGCGTCGGTCTTGTCCCAGTTCGCGATGCCCATCTCCATGAACAGCGCGGTGAACACCAGGGTGAGCACGACCAGGATGGCGAGCGACCAGACGGTGGAGCGGACGGAGCGGATCTTGGTCCACTCCGAGAGCATCAGGCTCCCGAAGCCCGGCCTGCGGTCCTCGGCGACCGAGCCGGACGCGGGGGCGATCGCGGTCGTGGCGGTCACTTCACACCTCCGGTGGCGGGCACGCCGGCGTCGTACTCGACGGCGTCCTTGGTCAGTTCCATGAAGGCCTCCTCGAGGGAGCCGCGTCGGGTCGACAGCTCGTGCAGCACCAGGCCGTCGGCGGCGGCGAGTTCGGCGATGCGCGGAGCCTCGAGTCCGGTGACGTCCAGGTCGCCCTCGTCGGTGGTGGTGACGGTGGCGCCTTCGCCCTTGAGCAGCTCGGCGAGCTGCGCCCCGTCGGGCGTCCTGACCAGGACGGACTGCTCGGTGCTCCGCTCGATGAACTCCTCGGTGGAGCAGTCGGCGACCAGCCGGCCGCGGCCGATGACGATGAGGTGATCGGCGGTGACGGCCATCTCGTTCATCAGGTGGCTGGAGACGAAGACGGCGCGGCCCTCGGCCGCGAGCGACTTCATCAGGTTCCGGATCCAGAGGATGCCCTCGGGGTCGAGGCCGTTGACGGGCTCGTCCAGGACCAGCGCCGCGGGGTCGCCGAGCAGCGCGGCGGCGATGCCGAGCCGCTGCCCCATGCCGAGCGAGAAGCCACCCGCCCGCTTGCGGGCCACCGAGGCCAGCCCGACCTGCTCGATGACCTCCTCGACCCGGCGCCGGCCGATGCCCTGGGTCTGCGCGAGGCAGAGCAGGTGGTCGTAGGCGCTGCGGCCGGTGTGCACGGCGCGCGCTTCCAGCAGCGCTCCCACCACCCGCAGCGGCCGGGGCAGGTCGCGGTAGGGCACGCCGTTGACGGTGGCCTCACCGGCATCGGGCTTGTCGAGCCCCAGCAGCAGTCGCATCGTGGTGGACTTGCCTGCGCCGTTGGGGCCCAGGAAGCCGGTGACCCGGCCGGGCTCGACCGTGAACGAGAGGTCGTTCACGGCGGTCTTGTCGCCGTAGCGTTTGGTGAGGTTCTTGGCCTCGATCATGGTCACCTCGGTTGAATGGCCTGCGAGAGTTTCGCTGGGGCAAAATCCCACCCCGGCCACCTGTGATAGCAGGATCGCTATCTGTTCAGTAGTCGCGGCCTGGAGCGGCCGTGAACGATGGCCCGCGCATCACGGCACGGATATTTTGGCAGCGCCGACGGTCCGGGGAAGCCCGTGTTTCATCTGCTTACTTTCCTCAGTTGAACCCGGAAACCCACGAGGGTGGTCATGAATTCAGTCACGAACGATCCGGTGCCCGCCCGGCGACGGCCGGTGATCGGGATCTGCGCGCGGACGGCGCCGGTCACCCTCCAGGGCAGCGACCTGGTCGTCGCCCTGGCGCTCCAGTCGCACGTGGCCTTCCTGTCCGAGGCGGGCTGCACGCCCCTGCTGCTGCCGCTGCTGCCGGGGGCCGAGGACCTGGTCGACCGGCTGGACGGACTGCTGGTCCCGGGCGGCCCCGACCTGGACCCGGCGCTGTACGGCCAGGACGCCCACCCGGCCACCCGGGCTATGTGCCCGGACGCCGACCGCGTCGAACTGGCCCTGCTGAGAAGGGCACTTGACGCCGAACTGCCCGTGCTGGCGATCTGTCGCGGCATGCAACTGCTCAACGTGCTGCACGGGGGGAGCCTTCATCAGCACCTGGCGGACGTCACGGGCCACGACGGCCACCGTCCGCGGACGGCGTCCTTCACCCTCGGCCGCCTGCCGCTGAAGCTGCTGCCCGGCAGCCGGATCGCCGGCATCCTCGACGAGGACGAGCCGGAGACGGCATGCCACCACCACCAGGCGGTGGACCGGCTCGGTGACGGCCTCACCGTCACCGGACGGGCCGAGGACGGGACCGTCGAGGCCGTCGAAGTCACGGACCATCCCTTTGCGATCGGGGTGCAATGGGAATCCGGGCACACGGCCGACAAACGGCTTCACCAAGCCCTCGCGCATGCCGCCGGGTGTCCGAAGAACGAGCCGGCCGCCGCAATTTCGAATCATTGAGAAAAGGCGACCCCGAGGGCAAACTGATTTCCGATCCCCATGCGAAGGAGAATTATGTCGCCGCGGATGCCCAACCCCTCGTTGGTGGTTCCCGATGTCCTTCCGCCCATGCGCGCACTGGTCAAGGCCGTCAACAGCGTCGGCGTGCCGCTGCAGACGCTCGTGCTCATCCATCTGAGGGTGAGCCAGATCAACGGCCGGACGGTCCACCTGCCCATGAAGCAGAAGGAGTTCGAGGAGGCGGGGGAGGAGGACCACCGTCTGCCGCTCGTGGAGACCTGGCGGGAGCAGACCTGCTTCACCGACGCCGAACGCTCCGTACTGGCGCTGGCCGAGGCCGCCACGCGCATCAACGACCGCGTGGATCCGGTGTCGGACGAGGTCTGGGACGAGGCTGCCAGGCACTGGAACGAGGTGCAGCTCGCCGCCGTGGTCCTGCACATCGGGCTGGTCAATCTCTGGAACCGGGTCAACGTCGCCACCAAGCAGGAGGCGGTGGACTGGCGCGTCAACCCCAAGAAGTGGACGCCCATGACGAGCCGGCTCACCGCGGCGCAGTAATCCACTCCGACTTCGAGGCCCTGTCCGAATGGCTCACCCCCGGACAGGGCCTCGAGTCGTTCGCGGACGTGCCCCGGCTCAGTGCGCGCCGCCGCCCCGGATCGCCGCGTCGAGGACGGCGAGCAGGGTCCTGGCCTGCACATTGACGTAACGGCTGTGCCCGGCCAGCCAGTTCAGCTGGCCCGGCGTGACCCAGTGGTATCCCGGGGGCGGCTGGGCGGGTGTCGTCGCCTCGTCGGTCTCGACGATCAGATAGCGGCTCTCGGCGTTGAGGAACCGGCCGCCCTCCTCGGAGTGGACCGTCGAGTAGCGGATGCGGTCCGGGGAGGCGTTCAGCATCGCTTCGAGGAACGGCGGGCGCTCCTCGGCCCGGACGGGAGGGTAGTTCGACGGCACGCACTGCACGGTCGGCGCGAGTTCGACCGTGTCGAGGAAGCCGCCTTCGACGCGTGCGTGTGCCAGGACGTGCGGGACACCGTCGAAGACCCGGTAGGCGAAACCGACGACCCCGGGCTCCACCGGTTCGATGATCGGCTGGGTCCAGCCGGCCACCTCACGGCCGGCGCCCTCGACCGACACCGCCACCACCCGGAAGAACCTGCCGTCGGCACGGCTGACGGAGTACTCGTCGCTCTGCCACCCGGCGATCTGGCGCAGCGGCATGCGACGCGCGCGGACGTCGTGCCGGGCCCGTTCGCCCGTGAACCAGGCCAGCAGGGCGGAGTCGGACGACAGCGCCTTCGTCTCGGCCGGCATCGCCGGAGCACTCGCCAGCACCGTGCGCGCGTCCATGTTCACGACGTTGTCCAGGCGGAGCAGCCGCAGGATCTGACCGAGGGTGAGCCAGCAGAAGTCGTCGTGGACGGGGACGTCGCAGTCCACCTCGACGATCATGTTGCGGTTGCGCTTCCGGTAGAACCAGGCGCCGTGCTCGGACTGCAGGACGTCCGTGAGCACCTGCTCCGGCCGCGGGGCGAGGAAGTGCTCCAGGTACCTCACCTCCGTTCCGCCGTGGGCCTTGGTGTAGTTGCTGCGGGTGGCCTGCACGGTGGGGGAGAGCTGCACCAGGTTGGGGTTGCCGGGCTCCATCTTGGCCTGCATCAGGAAGTGGAGGACCCCGTCGAACTCCTTGGCCAGGATGCCGAGGATGCCGATCTCCGGTTGCACGATGATCGGCTGCTGCCACTCGGCCCCGGGCCGCACGACGTGCAGTCCCTCGATGGTGAAGAACCGCCCGCTGCTGTGCCGCAGGTCACCGGTGCCCGGGGCGAACGACCAGTGGTCGAGCCCGGCGAACGGGATCCGCCGGACCACCGTCCCACCGAAGCGCCGGTGGTCCTCCAGCCAGCCCGGCACCTCGGACGTCGCGGTGTGCGACCCCTCGGCCGTCGCGGCCGACAGCGCCAGGCGCTCGGCGGTCCACGCCCCGGTACGCGGAACCAGCTGTGCGGGCGCGCTCACGGCCGACCACCGCTGTCCTTGACCGGCTTCCACCAGCGGGGGTTGTCCCGGTACCAGGCGACGGTCTCGGCCAGGCCGGTGTCGAACGCGGTCAGCGGCCGGTGGCCGAGCTCCCGCTCGATCTTGCCCTGGTCCAGGGCGTAGCGCCGGTCGTGCCCCTTGCGGTCGGTGATGTGCCGGATCATCTCCGGCCCCGCCCCGCACAGCTCGGCGAGCCGGTGGGCCAGCTCCAGGTTCGCAACGGCCGTGCCGGCGCCGACGTTGTAGACCTCGCCCGCCCTGCCCTCGGTGAGGACCCGCTGCACCGCGCGGCAGTGGTCGTCCACGTGCAGCCACTCGCGTATCTGCCCGCCGTCCCCGTAGACGGGTATGGGGCGCCCTTCGAGCAGGTTGGTGACGGCGAGCGGGATGAACTTCTCCGGGTGCTGGTAGGGACCGTAGTTGTTGCAACAGCGGGTGACCGAGACGTTGAGCCGGTGGGTGCGGAAGTACGCCAGGGCGATCAGGTCGGAGGCCGCCTTGGACGCGGCGTAGGGCGAGTTGGGCAGCAGCGGGGACTCCTCGCTCCACACGCCCTCCTCGATGGAGCCGTACACCTCGTCGGTCGAGATGTGCACCACCCGCTCGACGCCGGCCGCCAGACAGGCCTCGAGCAGCGCCTGCGTGCCCTCCACGTTCGTGCGGACGAACGCCGCCCCGCTGGCGATCGAACGGTCGACATGGCTCTCCGCCGCGAAGTGGACCACCGCGTCCTGACCGTCGAGCACGCCGCCCAGCAGTTCCCGGTCGAGAATGTTCCCGTGTGTGAAGGTCAGCCGCGGATGAGAGGCGGGGAGGTTGTCACGGTTTCCCGCGTAGGTCAGCGCGTCCAGGACCGTGACGTGCGCGTCCTCGAAACCCGGGTAGCCCCCGTCGAGCATGGTCCGTACGTAATGCGAGCCGATGAATCCGGCACCGCCGGTGATGAGGATTTTCATGAGACCACATCGCATTCGGAGTTCCACGCTCGAAGCATGCCTTTTCCCTTTTCGATGAGGGGACGAATGATGCGCCGCGGCCCTACCGGCGGATGTAGGCCGCGAGGTGTTCGCCGGTCGGGGTGGAGCGGGCCGCCACGAGGTCCGCGGGCGTGCCCTCGAAGACGATCCGGCCGCCGTCGTGCCCGGCGCCGGGGCCCAGGTCGATGATCCAGTCGGCGTGGGCCATGACCGCCTGGTGGTGCTCGACGACGATCACCGACCTGCCGGAGTCGACGAGCCGGTCGAGCAGGCCGAGCAGCTGCTCGACGTCGGCGAGGTGCAGGCCGGCGGTGGGCTCGTCCAGGACGTACACGCCGCCCTTGCCGGCCATGTGCGTGGCCAGCTTCAGCCGCTGCCGCTCGCCGCCGGACAGCGTGGTCAGCGGGCGGCCGATGCCGAGGTAGCCGAGCCCCACGTCGGCCAGGTGCCCGAGGATCCGGTGGGCGGCCGGGACGCGTGCCTCGCCGGAGCCGAAGAACTCCCTGGCCTCGTCGACGGGCATGGCGAGCACCTCGCTGATGTCCCGCCCGCCCAGGCGGTGTTCCAGAACCGCCGCGTCGAACCGCCTGCCCTCGCAGTCCTCGCAGGTGATGGCGGCCGCCGCCATCATCGCCAGGTCGGTGTGGACGACGCCGGCGCCGTCGCACGTGGGACAGGCGCCCTCGGAGTTGGAGCTGAACAGAGCGGGCTTGACGTTGTTGGCCCTGGCGAAGGCGTTGCGCACCGGGTCGAGCAGCCCGGTGTAGGTGGCAGGGTTGCTGCGGCGGGAGCCCTTGATCGGCGACTGGTCCACGGCGATCACGCCGTCCCGGTGCGTCACCGAGCCGCGGATCAGCGAACTCTTGCCGGATCCCGCCACGCCGGTGACGACGCACAGCACCCCGAGCGGGATGTCGACGTCGACACCGCGCAGGTTGTGCGTCCAGGCGCCGCGGATCTCCAGCGCCCCCTTCGGCACGCGCACGGTCTCCTTGAGGCCGGCCCGGTCGTCGAGGTGGCGGCCGGTGAGCGTGCCGCTGTTGCGCAGGCCGTGCAGGGATCCCTCGAAGACCACCTGGCCGCCGTCGGCGCCTGCGCGGGGGCCGAGGTCGACGACGTGGTCGGCGATCGCGATGGTCTCCGGCTTGTGCTCCACCACGAGCACGGTGTTGCCCTTGTCGCGCAGCCGCAGCAGCAGCTCGTTCATCCGCCGGATGTCGTGCGGGTGCAGGCCGGTGGTGGGCTCGTCGAAGACGTAGGTGGTGTCGGTGAGCGCCGAGCCGAGGTGGCGGATCATCTTCACGCGCTGCCCCTCGCCGCCCGACAGGGTGCCCGAAGCGCGGTCGAGGGAGAGATAGCCCAGGCCGATCTCCACCAGCGCGTCCAGGGTCTGGCGCAGCTTGGCCAGCAGCGGCGCCACCGTCGGCTCGTCGAGCCCGCCCAGCCACGCGGCCAGGTCCCCGACCTCCATCGCGCAGGCGTCGGCGATGCTGATCCCGGCGATCTTCGACGACCTGGCCTGCGCGCTGAGCCGGGTGCCCTCGCACCGGGGACAGGGCACGAACGTCACCGCCCGCTCCACGAACGCCCGGATGTGCGGCTGGAGCGCGTCCTTGTCCTTGGACAGCATGGACTTGTGCAGCTTGGGGATCAGCCCCTCGTAGGTCAGGTTGACCCCGTCGACCTTCACCCGGCGCGCCTCACCGTGGAGGAACTCGTGCATCTCCTCCCCGGTGAACTCGCGGATCGGCTTGTCCGGGTCCAGGACGCCCGACTCGGCGTAGACCCGGGTGGTCCAGAAACTGTCCCGCTTCCAGCCGGGAATGGTGAACGCGCCGTCGGCGATCGCCTTCGTGTCGTCGTAGAGCTGGGTGAGGTCGATGTCGGAGGCCGTGCCGCGGCCTTCGCAGTGCGCGCACATGCCGCCGTGGTAGACGGCCTTGCGCACCACGACCCGCTTTCCGCTGCCCTTGTCGACGTTCATGGCCCCGCTCGCCGTCCGCTTGGGGACGTTGAAGGCGAACGCGCTGGGCGGCCCGACGTGGGGCCGTCCGAGCCGGCTGAACAGGATGCGCAGCATCGCGTTGGCGTCCGTGACGGTGCCGAGGGTGGAGCGGGGGTCGGAGCCCAGCCGTCGCTGATCGACGACGATCGCGGTCGTCAGCCCCTCCAGCACGTCGACCTCGGGACGTGCGAGCGACGGCATGAAGCCCTGCACGAAGGCGCTGTAGGTCTCGTTGATCAGCCGCTGGGACTCCGCGGCGATGGTGTCGAACACCAGTGAGCTCTTGCCCGAGCCGGACACCCCGGTGAACACCGTCAGCCGGTGCTTGGGGATCTCGACGCTGACGTCCTTGAGGTTGTTCACCCGCGCGCCGTGCACGCGGATGCGATCGTGGCGGTGGGTGCCGTGCGCGTCAAAGGAGCCAGTGTCCGCACCGGTGTCCCTGCTCATTGTCTCTCCGTCTCTCGGGACGACAACGCCTCCGCCCACCCTGTCCGGTGAGGCTGGACGGCCGCCCTCGCAGCCCTCTCGAGACACGCTCGAAGGGCTGCGAGGGCGGTGGGGGACGTTCCGTCGCCGGCTGCGTCGTCAGCTGTCCTGCAGCAGTCCGAGAACGTTGCCGTCGAGGTCGGTGACGGTGGCCACGCGGCGGCCGCCGCCGACATCCTTGGCGGGGCTGCTCACCGTGCCGCCCGCGGCGGTGACCTCGGCCAGCTTCGCCTCGATGTCGGCCACGTGCCAGTAGGCGACCTGCGAGGTGATGCCCTGCGCACCCGCCGGCACCAGCCCGATGTGCTGACCGGCGACCTCGAAGCCGACGTAGTACTCCGAGTCGGCCTGCGGCTCGATGCCGAACAGGGCGGCGTACAGCTTCTTGGCCGCTGCCACGTCCGCCACGGGGTGCAGCACGGTCTTGATTCCCTGGATGGCCTCGTCAGCCATTCTCACTCCCGGGGTTGGAATTTCGTCGCCTCATGTTAGGGAAACCGGCGCAGTCGCCGCAGCCACACGCGTGTCGCCTCAAGCGGATATCCAGACGTTCTTGAGCGCCAGCCGACAGGACGGTGCCAGGCTGCGGGCGCGCTGAATTCAGGAGGGGAATTACGTGAGAAAGCTTGCGTTGGTCATACCAGTGATCGCGGCCGGCCTGTTGGGCTCGGCCGTCGTCCCGGTCGCGGCAGCGAACGATGCGGCCGCGCCGGCCGCCGGCAGCATCGACTGGGTGCCGTGTCCGGGCGGCGACCCGGTCCTCGGCGAGATGCTCAAGGGCCTGGAGTGCGGCACGGTGCAGGTGCCGCTCGACTACGGCCACCCCGACGGCAGGAAGATCAGCCTGGCGCTGACCCGGGCCAGGCACACCGTCCCCGACAGCGAGTACAAGGGCGTCGTCGTGCTGAACCGCGGCCAGTGGCCCGGCGGCATCGGCCGTGACCTGCCCACCCGCTACGCCCAGGGCACCACCGGGCTGGCCAACGACGTCGGCGGCGCCTACGACTGGATCGGCTTCGACCCGCGTGGCGTCGGCGCCAGCGAGCCGGCCGTCGTCTGCGACAGCGACTACCTCGACCCCGGGTACGCGCAGCCGGACCCCGTGCCGGCCACGACGGCCGCCGAGCAGGAGTGGGTGGAGCGGGCCCGCGCGTACGCGAAGAGCTGCGGCGACACGTACGGCGACGTGCTCAAGCACCTCGGCACCGAGGACGCGGCGCGCGACCTGGACCGGATGCGGATCGCGCTCGGCCAGGAGAAGATCACCTACTTCGGCACCGACTGGGGCACCTACCTCGGCTCGGTCTACGCCACGATGTTCCCCCACCGCGTGCAGCGGATGGTGTTGGACAGCGTGGTGCGTCCCAGCGGCGTGGGGTACCAGAACAGCCTCACCAAGAACGTGCTGACCGAGCGCAACGCCGGGATCTTCTTCGCCTGGGTCGCCAAGTACGACGCGGTCTACCACCTGGGTACGACCTCGGCCGAGGTCGAGGCGAACTACTACAAGGCGCAGGACGCGCTCGGCGCGGCGCCCCTGGACGGCAGGATCGGCCCGGCGGAGTGGGCGGACATCTTCGAACCGGTCGTCTACCGCAGCTGGACCTGGCTCTCCCGCGCGAAGGTGCTCTCCGACTGGGTGGTGCGCAAGGACCCGACGTCACTGCGGGCCACCTACACCCCGCCCGGCTTCCCGCACCAGAACAGGCAGGCCATGACCGACGCGGTCAACTGCCTCGACGGCCCCTGGCCCCGGGACTGGGACCGCTGGCACCAGGACTACTCCCGCCAGTACGACGCCGGTGACCGGTTCCTGACCTGGAACAACGCCTGGTACAACGCGCCCTGTGCCTTCTGGCCGGAGCCCGCGAGGAGCAAGCCGCGCAAGGTCGGCAACGGCCAGGTGGACGTCCTGCTGGTGCAGCCCCAGTTCGACACCGCGCACGGCGTCGCCGGCGCCGTCGAGACGCACGCGCTGTTCCCCAACTCCCGGCTCGTGCTGGAGCAGGGCGGCCACAACGTCGGCGCGGCGCTGTCGGCGAACAACAACACCTGCCTCAACAAGTACGTCGGCGACTTCCTCAGGGACGGCACCCGTCCCGCTTCCCGGAAGGGGATCGACGCCGTCTGCCAGGCGTCGCCCGACCCGGTCCCGGTGTCCTGACACACCGTCGGGACGGGCCCCGCGTGACGATCACGCGGGGCCCGTCCCCTCTTGATCCTCCCGGCCCTCCCGGTGCTGCCCGGTCCTGCCGGTCAGCGCGGGGCGGGTACCGGACCGGCCCGGCGGGCGGCGACCAGGTCCTGAAGGGTCCGTGCCAGATCGTTGGGCGCGGGCATGGACAGCATCTCCTCCCGCAGCCGCCCGGCGTTCGCCCGCAGGGCGGTGTCCCCCAGCAGGCGGACGAGTGCGGCACGGACCGTGGGCCCGTCCACCTCGGCGGGCGTCATGGCCAGCCCCGCGCCCGCGCGGTCCAGGCAGCGGAACTTCAGCGGAGCGTCGAACGCCCGGCCGATCAGCAACTGGGGCACGCCGTAGCGCAGAGCGCAGCCGAACGACCAGGTGCCGCCGTGGTGCACCACGGCCGAGCAGGTCGGCAGCACCTCGGACAGGGGCACGGACTCCACCAGGCGGGTGTTGGCCGGCACCTCGCGCAACTCCCGCCGGGAGTCCGGCGGCAGGGCCAGCACCAGCTCCATCTCCAGGCCGGCCACCGAGTCGAGGATCTCCTGGATGCGCTCGACGGGCAGCGGGAGCCGTACCGTCTTGTCGGCGACCGAGTCGCCGAACGTCATCAGCACCCGCGGTGCCGGCGGCGGCCCGGCGAGCCACCGGGGCACGACGGCCGGGCCGTTGTAGGGAACGAACTGCACGGGAAGGGTGGTCGGCCGCGCATCGGGCCGGAACGCCTCGGGGAGCGGGGCGATGGTGAACTGCCCGTTGACCAGGTCCTCGGAGAACTCGGCGCCGTACTTCCCGGCCCATCCCGCCAGCCAGTCCCGCATCGCGTCGACGCGTCGCTCCGGCGGCTGGAGAGCCTTGGCATGCAGGAAGTCCTCCCGCATGCGCGAGTAGACGTCGACGGAGTACAGCACCCGGGCGTGCGCCGCGCCCACCGCCTCGGCGGCCACCGCCCCGGCGAACGCCTTCGCGCCCCAGAGCACCAGATCCGGCCGCCAGGCGCGGGCCACGGCGACCAGGTCGTCCATCATCGAGTCGTTGGACCGCCGGGCCTGTGGAAGCACCAGGTCGTCGAAGACCCGGCAGGCCTGCTCCCAGCTCAGCCGCTCGCGGTCCGGCCGTATGTCGAACAGCGGGTCGAGCCCCTCCTGCGGAGCCCGTTTCGCCGCGGTGGCGCGGTCGGACGTCTGGCGCCGGTCCCGCTGCCTGCGTACCTCCGGTGTCTCGCCGGGACCGACGCCCACGGCCGTCAGCCCGGCCGAGGTGACGGCGTCGAGGAGATCCGGCCAGGCGGCCACGCGCACCTCGTGCCCGGCCGTCTGCAGCGACCAGGCGAGCGGCACCAGGTTGAACACATGCGTCTTCCACGGGAACGGCACGATGAGGACCCGCAAGATGGCACTTCCTTGACGTCGGGAAACAGCAGGATTCACGGGCGGACGCCGTGCTCGTCGACCCCCGCCGCCCTGGTCGGGCGCCTGCCACGCGCCTTCTGCGCCTGCCGTGTGGTGCCGGTCGCGGCGGTGACCAAGGCGGTGACCACGGCCACCACGAAGGCGGTGGACAGAGGGCCCACCAGATCACACAGGGCGCCCATCACCAGGACGGACACCGCCACGCCCGCGGGAAGCAGGGTGGCCCTAAACGTCACCACCGACGGCAGTTCCGCGTCGGAGGCCGTGGCCAGCACCCGGTTGTTGTAGTGGACGTAGGCCATCTCGAACAGGACCAGGAAGAGCGCGTACAGCACCAGCGTCGCCACCGTGCGGCCGACCAGCACCGCCGCCAGCAGGGGTGGCATGGGCAGCACGGCCCAGGCCGCCGAGGGCACGCGGGCGAGGTGGCGCTGGGCCGGCAGGGCGGCGAGCGAGCCGGCGAACAGGGCCACCGAGGAGACGGCGACGAACACGCCCACCAGGCGGGTCCCGCCGCCCAGCACCTGGACCGGCACGACGGTGACGGCCACCGTGTGGAAGCCCTGCCAGAAGGACACGAGCAGGAAACGGGCGAACAGCCTGCGCAGCAGCGGGTCGTCGACACGCGGACGGGTGCCGGCCTGGGCCCCGGCGTCGTCCCGGCCCTGCGCTGAAGCCCGCTTCGAGGACGCCGGCAACGCCCAGGCGAGCAGTGTGGAGAGGACCAGCATCGCCGCGTTCACCGCGAGCAGCCCCCGCAACGACAGCACCGCCCCGGCCGGGCCCGCCAGGGCCGCGCCGACGCTGAGCCCCGTCAGCTTGCCGATCTCCGCCACGGTGTTGGCGCGGTGCAGCCGCTGCGGCGGGACCGTGTCGCGCAGCACGACGGCGGTGGCCGAGCGGGTGACCGCCTCGAAGTACCCGCGCACCAGGAGCAGCACGGCGGCCACCGCGAGCAGCGTGCGCTGCGGTGCCGCGAAGGCGGCCGCGGTCAGTGCCAGACTCGCCGCCTCGGCCAGCCGGACGAGCCGTTGCGGGGCGTGCCGGCCGAGCAGCCGGTTGAGCGGCCCGGCCAGCAGCAGCGCGGGCAGCCACGGCGCGCTCAGCACGGCTCCGGCGAGCAGCCCCGACCCGGTGACCGACCCCACGTGCGTGGAAAGGCTCACCAGGACCAGAAAACTTCCGCATGTATTGACGAACAGCAATACCGGAGTGCAATGCGGCGAGCGGAACCTCGCGGGAAAAGACGTCATCGGGTACTCCTCCAAGGCTGGAGGATCTCAGAGTTGAACGACTTTCGGCGAGGGCAGGAGTCTCTCTACTTTTGAACATATGACAGCAGCCATCGAGGGCCGCCCGTGCATCGTGATGGTCGACGCCTATGCCGCGGTCCGTTCACTCGTTCTGACATTCCGGGAGCAGGGATGCTCCATCGTCCGTGTACAGAGCACCCGTGAAGTGCCGTACGTCTACCGCGCATCCCCGTTCGTTCCCGAGGACTTCGTCGCCGACATCATCCACGACGGCGATCTGGAGGCCACACTCGAGGCTGTCACGGCGTTCGCGCCGGTCGCGGTGGTCTCGGGCGGTGAGAGCGGGGTGGAGTTCGCGGACCTGCTCGCGGAACGTCTCGGTCTGCCGGGCAACGGCACCGCCCTCAGCGCCGCGCGGCGCGACAAGCATCTCATGGTCGAGGCCGTGCGTGCCGCGGGACTTCGGGCCGCCCGGCAGCTGCGCGCCACCGACGCGGACGAACTCGCCGCCTGGCACCGCGGACTCGGCGGACGCGTCGTCGTCAAACCGCCGCGCAGCGCGGGCAGCCAGGGAGTCTTCTTCTGCGACACACCTCAGGAGTCGGTCGCGGCCTTCGAGTCGCTCGCCGGTGCCGACGACGTCTTCTCCCAGCCCAACAAGGGGGCCGTGGCACAGGAGTACCTGCCGGGCACCGAGTACATGGTGAACACCGTCAGCCGGGACGGCCGCCACCACCTGTGCGACGTCTGGCGGACCGGACGCCTCAGCGCGAACGGTGTCGTCGACCTCTGCGACGCCCTGTCGCTGATCGATTCGGGGAGCCGGGTCGTCAAGCCCCTGCGGGACTACGCGTTCCAGGTGCTGGACGCCCTCGGCATCCGCCACGGCCCGGCGCACCTGGAGATCAGGATGACGCCGGACGGGCCGTGCCTGGTGGAGATCGGCGCCCGGATCGCCGGCGGCGGCATCCCGGCCTGCGCCGGCCTCGGCATCGGCGAGTCGCAGCTGGAGTGGACCGTCGACGCCTACCTGCGCCCCGAGCGGTTCCACGCCCGGGCCGGAACCCCGTACCGGGTGCGGCGCTACGCCGCGATCGCCGGCATGATCTCGCCGGTGCAAGGCGTGCTCAGCGAGTACCGGGGCATCGAGGAGATCGAACGGCTGGAGAGCTTCCACAGCCTGGCGACGCCGGTGAAACCGGGTCAGGAGATCGCCCGGACGGTCGACGACCTCAGCTACCCGGTCATCGTGACGCTGCTGCACGACCTGGAGGAGGTCGTGCAGCGCGATCTGAACACCATCCGCCATCTCGACGGCGCCGCGTTCTACGTCCTCGACCGCACGGCGGGCCGCTGAGCCCACCGTTCGACTGCAGATCCGCCGCGGTCGAACGTCACGGACGGGCGAGGACGGCCGGCTCCATCCGGGTCCAGGACGGCCGCGGCACCTGGTAGACGAAACTGACCGCCGTGCGCGGCTCGGCCGCCGTGGTGTTGGGCGCCGAGCGGTGCAGCACAAGGCCGTCGAACATGACGGCCGAACCGGGTTCGAGGGGTACGGCGACCGGCTCGGCCGTGCGCGGCAGGTGCTCGTCCGCGACGTGCGGCTCGACCGCCCCCGCCCGCGGCGGCTCGCCGGGCAGGCGCTCACGGTCCCCGGTGTGCGGAAACAGCCCGAGCAGATGGGAGCCGGGAATGAACTGAAGGCAGCCGTTGCGCTCGGTGGCGGGCTCCAGGGCGACCCAGATCGTCACGATGCCGTGCTCCTCGGGACCGAAGGAGGGCGGCGCGAAGGCGATGTCCTGATGCCAGGGCTTGGCCGACCCCACCACCGGCGGCTTGGCCCACAAAAACGCGTTGACCAGCGTGCCCGGGCTCCCGGCGGCTCCCGCGACCGGCCCGCCGGCCAGGTCGAGCGACCGCTGCACGGCGTCGAACTCGGGGACGTGCTCGTGGATGCGGTCGGCCGACCGCAGCACCCCGGTGAGGGCCCGGGCACCCTGCTGCCAGGCCGCCCAGCCGCCGATGCCGGGCGCCTCCAGGATGAAGTCCCCGCTCGAGACCGTACGGTCGCGGGCGAGATCCTCCAGGTCGCTCACCGCGCTCTTCAGCCGGGCGAGCGTCCCGCCCGCCATCAGCCCGGGGAGCCGCACGAATCCGTTTTCTCGCACTTCACGGTAATGGGTGTCGTCCATTCTTCTCTCCCTCTCTCGCCGGGTCGTCGCGAACCTATCCGCACATATCACGGGAATCTTCATGTTCAACGCCTGCGTATCAAGGCCGTTGCCGTGCCTTCCGCGCGCTCCGTATGCTTCCGGGCCGTGAGGTCATTCCGGCCCACATATAACTCGATACGGCGGAGGGAGTGAAAATGACCGACCGCGACTTCATCGACACCCGTGACGCTGAGCAGGAGACCAGCAAGTGGTAATCCGCTGACCAGCGAAACGCGCCGCCCGTATGGAATCGAATCCGTACGGGCGGCGCGTCGTCCGAGAGAGGCTGAGATGGTAGGTAATCGCGTTTCAGAAGTCATCGACATTCCCGCCGATCTGCTGGTGACCGACGACTCCACCGACGAGCGCTACTGGACGTCGGTGGAGCGCGTCGTCGCGCTGGCCGAGGACCGAGGGCGGGCCGCCGACGGGATACCGCTGCTGGCGTCTGTCGCGGTCACCCATCCGCAGTGGCCCGTACGGGCCGGCGCGGTGCGACTGCTGGCCACGTACCACGCGGGCGATCCGGCCGCCGACTCCGCGGTGGCCGCCGCCACCCACGACACCGTCGACTGGGTCGCCTTCACCGCGCTCAAGGTCATCGCGGAGCACCGGATCGCCGCCGCCGTCCCCGACCTCATCCGCATCTCCGGCTGGCCCAGCAACTTCACCCGCCCCGACTGGACGCGCAAGCCCGTCGGCTGCGGTGCGGCGCTGACCAAGCGCGCCCTCATCGCCGTCTTCGGCACCCGGGACCCGGCCGAACTCCGCCGTCTGGAGGACGAGTACTTCTCGGACATGCGGACGCGGATCGAGGCCGCCCGCAAGCGCCCCCGGCGCACCACCGACGTCGTCCTGGTGCCGGCCGGCCCGGCGACCATCGGTGCCGACGAGGAGCCCGACGCCTTCCGCATGGCGCAGGACGACAGCACGCTGCGCGCCGTGGACGTACCCGCGTTCCTCATCGACCGGACCACCGTGACCAACGCGCGCTACCGCGCGTTCCTCGACGAGGTCGGCGACTGCGGCGAGTTCGACCACCCCGACCAGCCGCTCGAGCGCTCCCACCGCCCGGCGCACTGGCACGATCCGCGCTTCAACGCGCCCGATCTCCCCATCGTCGGCATCGACTGGTACGACGCCTACGCCTTCGCCAAGTGGGCCGGCGGCTCGCTGCCCAGCGAGGTCCAGTGGGAGAAGGCCGCGCGCGGTGTCGACGGCCGCCGCTACCCCTGGGGCGAGAAGTGGGACCCGGACCGGGTGAACTACGTCGAGCGGTCGTTCGGTGAGCAGGTGGCCGACCTCGACTCTCTGGAGGCCCTGCTGGTCACCATCGAGCAGGGCGAGAACCCCGCCCACCCGGTGCTGCCCGCCGACGCCCTCCCGCAGGGCGCCAGCCCCTACGGCGTGCTGCAGATGTCGGGCAACGTCTGGGAGCTGACCCGGACGAACTTCTACACCGGCGAGGACATGGACCCCTTCTTCAAGGGCCGGCACCCGCTGGACTTCATGAACCGCAAGGAGGCCTTCCACGTGCTGCGCGGCGGCACCTGGACCTCCCCGCCGTCCTGCCTGACCACGTTCTACCGGGGCAAGGACCTGATCACCGACCGGCACAACGAGGTCGGCTTCCGCTGCGTGTACGAGACGAGCGACTGATGCGACTGACATCCCTCGGCCACGCCGCCGTCCTCGTCGAGACGGGGACGGAGCGCATCCTCTTCGACCCGTGGCTCACCCAGCGCCTGGACCGCTTCTGGGAGCACCACCCGGCGCTGCCGGACCAGTTGGTGCGCGAGGTGCTCGACGACGGGATCGACTACGTCGTCCTCAGCCACCACCACTTCGACCACCACCACTTCCCCTCACTGCTGCAACTGGTCGACGGCGCCGACGTGGACTTCGACGACAGCCCGCGCCAGAGCTCCGGCGTCACCTGCATCTACCCCGCCGGCCCCGTGCCGCCGAAGCTGACCGCGTCCGGACTCGGGCACCAGGCGATCGCCTGGACGCTGCGCCGCTTCGGCTACGAAAACCTCCAGCCGGTGACGCCGGGCGACACGATCACGCTGGGCGGCGCGACCCTGCGGACGTTCCCCTCGGCCGTGTCCTTCCCCGAGATGAGCGTGCTCGTGCAGACCGACGACGCGGCCGTCATGCTGTGCGGCGACGCGCTCCTGCACGAGGACACCGTGGCGGCCTTCCGGCGCGCCGACGCGCCACTGCTCGACGTCGTGTTCGTCCCCGCGCACAGCATCTCGCCCCCCGGCGTGCTCACCGAACGCCGCCCGCTGACCGACCCCGAGGCGGTGCGCGCCCGCGCCGTCGCCAACTTCGACCGGTACCTCGACGCGATCCCCGCCGCCGTGACCGTGCCCTCCTCGTTCGGATGGCGGATCAGCGGCGACGGCGAACGCGACTACGACTGGTGCAACCACACGATCTTCCCCTTCACCCCGACCGAGGCGCTGCGCCGCCTGGACGAGCTGGGCCGCGACGGCCTGCTGTGGGGCCCCGGGCAGGTGATCGAGGTGAAGGACGGCAAGGCCGCCCTGGCCGACGGGCCGGTGGCGCCCGGCGGATACGACTTCGACGAGGTCTACGCCGCGGTGACGCTCGACCCGGACACCCCCGTACCGCCGTTCGACGCCTCCCTCGACCGGTACGGCCACCAGACCCGCGACGCCGAGGACATGCTGCGCGAACTGCTGGACCGGCTGGTGGCGACCGACTACTGGTACCGGGCGCTGGACCACGGCGCCGGACGCCACATCGTCTCGCTGCACGAGGACGACGGCAGCGAGACGTCCTTCCTGCTCGACCCGGTGGCGGGCAGGGTCACGCGGCTCGGCCCGGGACCGGCCCGCGGCCACCTCGCAGGCGGTGAGGGCTGGACCGAGATCGCGGCCTCGACCCTCCAGGCCATGCTCGAGGCCGACCTGCTGTTCGGAAGCTCCTTCGGCCTGTGGGCCAGCAACGGCGTCCTGCTCTCCGCGGTCTTCCACCACCCGTCGTTCTACACCCGCCACGTGGAGCGCGCGCTCCAGGAGGAGAGCGGGCCATGAGCGAGCCGGTCGTGCTCGACCACGAGAGCACCTGCCTGCGCGGCAACCCGCTGGGCGACCCGCACCGCCGCCGGATCGAGGTGCACCTTCCCCCCGGATACGACGGCATCCGGCGGTACCCCGTCGTGTACTGGCTGCCCGGCTACGGCGCCCACCCCAGCCTCGGCAACCGGGCGCTCGCCTTCGGCGCCTCCGTGGCCGACCGGCTGGGCCGGGCGATGACGGACGGCCGGGTGCCGCCCGCGCTGCTCGTCGTGCCCGACTGCACGACCGCCTACGGCGGCTCGCAGTACATCGACTCCGCCGCCTCCGGCCGCTACGCCGGCCACCTCGCCGAGGTCGTCGCCGAGGTCGACCGGCACTTCGCGACCGTGCCCCGGCCCGCGGGACGCGCCGTCGCGGGCAAGTCCAGCGGCGGCTACGGCGCGCTGGTCGCGGGCATGACGTCCGAGCTGTTCTCCGCGGTGCTCGCCTTCTCGCCCGACGCCGGGTTCGAGCACTGCTACCTGCCGCTGCTGCCCGCCGCGCTGGACACCGTCCGGGAGACCGGCGGCATCGACGGGCTGCTGGCCCGACGGCACACCGGCCCGCACGACGTGCCGTTCATGGTGGCGATGAGCATCGTCGCGATGGGCATGTGCTACGCCGACACCCCCGCAACCACGCCCTCGGACGCGCTGCCGTGCGACCCCGTGACGGGCCTGTTCCGCGACGAGGTGTGGCGGCGATGGCTGCGTCACGACCCGGTGCGGATGCTCCCCGCCCACGCCGGCCGGCTCGCCGGACTGGGACTGCTTCACCTCAGCGTCGGCGAACGCGACGACTACGGCATGCACTGGGGCGCCCGCGCACTGCACGCGGCCCTCGACACGCACGGCGTCCCCCACACCTACCGCGAGCACGAGGGCGGACACCACGGCATCGAGCACGTGTTCACCGAGGCCCTGGCCCAGCTGTGGCGGGTGTGGGGGAGGACGGAGGCCGGCACATGTGCGGCATAGCGGGCTTCATCAGCTTCGAGGGACGGCGGGACGCCGACTGGTTGGACGCGCTCGGCCGGACGATGACCGGCGCCATGGCGCACCGGGGAGAGGGGGCCTGCGCCCCGTACGTCTCGGCATGCGGCACCGTCATGCTGTGCGCGACGCGCCTGGCGGTCCGCGACCGCACCGAAGCGGGCGACCAGCCGATGACCGACCCCACCGGGCGGATCGCCCTGGTGCACAACGGCGAGGTCTACGGTTCCCGCTCGCCCGCGCCGCCGCTGTGGCCCCGCCGCACCACCTGCGACACCGAGTTCGTCCTGCAGCAGGTGTGCCGCGAGGACGACCCCGCGGCCGCGCTGCGGCCGCTGTCCGGCATGTTCGCGCTCGCCTGGCACGACACCTGGACCGGCCGCGTGGTGCTCGCCCGCGACCACTTCGGCGTGAAACCGCTGTTCTACGCCTTCACCCACGGCGGGCTCCTCTTCGCCTCCGAGGCGGGAGTGCTCCTGCGCACCGGCCTGGTGACTCCCGAGGTGGACCCCGAGGAGTACGTCCTGCGCTCCTGGATCAGGATGGACGCGGCCGACGACCACACATGGCTGCGCGGCGTGCGGGCCCTGCAGCCCGCCGAGTACCTGTCGCTCGACCGCCCCGGCACGAGCACCCACCGCTACTGGCAACCCACGCCGGTGGACGGCCTGGTGAGCGCCGAGGAGATCAGGGCCGCCTTCGACCGGGCGATCGCCCAGCGGGCCGTCTCCGACGTGCCGCGAGCGGCGGTGCTCAGCGGCGGCGTCGACAGCACGGCGGCCGTGGCGGCACTGACCGCGCTGGGCGTGCCCGTCGAGGGATACGTCCTGCGCTACCAGGACGGCATCGGCGGCTCGGGCGACGACGTGGCGCACGCAGCACAGGCCGCCGAACGCCTCGGCGTGCCGCTGACCGTGTGCGACCTGGACGGCCACCGCGCCGCCGAGCTGGTGCCCGTCCTGCCCACCCGGCTGATGCGGCCGCTGCTGCACGGCGCCGAGCTGGCGATGCACCACCTCTACGGGGCCATCTCCCGCGACCGCAACGTCGTCGTCTACTCCGGCCACGGCGCCGACGAGCTCTGGGGCTACCAGGCCGGCCGCTACTTCCCCGTCGTCGACCCCTACGCGCCCACCTACATCCACGGGCGCCACTACCTGACGCACCAGCTCTACTCCGACGAACGTCCCGTCTGGGCGCGGCTCGTGACCTGGATGGCACGCGAACTCGGCGTCGACATGACGGCCGTCACCGACCTGGTGTGGCAGCGCACCATGGACGAGTACCGGGCGATCAAGACGGCCTCCCCGCTCAAACGCGGCCGGCACCACCTGCTGCGGCGCTTCCTGGTCTACGTCAACGACATGGTGGACGCCACGTCGGCGACCTTCACCCTGGAGGACCGGCCCGTCTTCCAGGACGTCGCGCTCGCCGAGCTGGCCTTCCGCTGCCCCGAGCACCTGAAGGACTCCGGCGAGCCCGGCAGCAGCCACAAGGGCCTGCTCAAGGAGGCGCTCGCCGACCTGCTGCCCGACTCGGTGCGCCACCGCACCAAACAGGGCTTCCCGACCCCCACCGACCCCCGGTACGTCCGCCGGCTGACCGACCTCGCCGACGGGCTCGGCGCCCCGTTCGGCCTGCCGCCGATGCCGGCCGGGCTCCGGGCCGAACTGGGCGTCGGCGAATGGATGTTCCTTGCTTCGACCTCCGCCTGGCTCGGTCACCTCGCGGAGCTCCGCACCGACCCGAGGAGTCATGTTGAACCCTCCCCCAGCTAAAGCAGGGGGATTCCTGGCTCAGGAAGCCCCGCAGGTCAGCGACCTGAAAGGTCTTACTCCCTCAACACCAGCCGGGACGGAACCTGCCCGGCTGCCCGAAAGCATTGGATTGCGCCGGCTTGGTTCTCGCTCGGCGCGTCGTGCGTGCTTGGTTCTCGTAACGCACGGTACGCAGCCTACCCGATTGTTTGGGCGGTCTTTCGTACTGGAGGCGAAACCTCGTTCCTTGCCCTGCTCCGCAGGGGCTCGATTCCTCCCCCGCCTGAGGGCAGGGGCGTCCTCGAAGGAGACCAGGTGAGCAGTCCCCCACCACCGTGGCACTGGCAGACACTGGACCGCGCGGCCGATCTTGACCCGGTGCCCCCGGCGATCGAGGAGACGCACGCCCAGGACTGGTGCAACTTCGTGCTGTGGCGGCCGTCCCGGCTGCCCGCAGGATGCGACACCAGCATCGGAACACTGCGCCGCGAGGCACCCCCCGGCCGGGTCGAGGCCGAGGGCCGGACCCCGTGGAGCGACGCCAACCCCGCCGGCTACCGCACCGAGATCTCCGGCGGCGGACGGCGGCTGCGCCTGAAGCAGTTCCTGTACGACTGGGCGTTCCCGGCCGCCGACCACCCGTGCCTGTGGGGCAGCGAGACCCGGCCGGCCGAGATCGGCGCCGGCCGCGTCATCTGGCTCGGCACCGACTACCTGGGCCACCGGGCCGCGAGCGCCCGGCTGGCCCGCACCACGGTCGAACTGTCGGTGCTGGAGGGCGATTTCACCGACGACGAGATCGTCGCGCTGTTCGCCGCCCTGCGCCCGGCAGTGCCGGACGCCGTGCCCAGGGTGCTGGCCACCCCGTTCGCCGAGCTGAGCTACTGGGCCAGGCACCCGGCCGACATGGTGTCGGTGCCCACCGGCGTGTTCCACTTCCACCGGCGCGGGCGCGACCACGAAGGCGACTGGGTCCCCTCCGAGAAGGTCGCGCCGTTCCTCACCGCCCAGGGAGTGCCGGTGACGGCCGGAGAGTTCGGCGCCGAGAGCGCCGCGACCTTCGGCGACGGCGCCGCCGCCCGGGAACTGGACGTCGTCTACTCCTCGCCGTCCGGCGGCGAGCTGCGCCTGACGGCGCAACGCACCGGCGGCGGCCGGCTCGCCTTCCCTCCGGAGCGGGACAAGCACCCCGCCGCCGCCGAGATCCGCGACCTCGGCGGCCGACCGGTCCACCTCGGCTACCTCAGCGCCGAGTACGGGGCCTGCGACGCCTGGTGGCAGCACCCCGACGGGTACGACCTCAGGCTGCTCGGCAGCGCGGGAGCGGGCCTGGGACGGGAGGCGTTCTACGGCCTGGTCACCGACATCGACGGCGCGCTCCGGCTCGCCGGCCGTGCGCAGGTGCTGGGGTGACCGCGGCGGGCCGGCCGGTCCTCGACCCCGCCACCGGCCGCACCGTCACCCACGTGCCGGACACCGACGCGCCCGGCGTCGCCGGCGCCGTGGCCCGGGCCGAGGCGGCGTTCCACGACGTCTGGGCCGACACGTCCCCGGCTCGGCGCGCCGGCCTGCTGCGCGACCTCGGCGACGTGCTGCGCGAGGACCGCGACGAACTCGCTGCCCTGGAACGGCTGGGCGCGGGCAAGCCCACCGCACGCGCCGCGGGAGAGGTGGACTTCGCCGCCCAGGTGGTCGACTGGTTCGCGGCGGCGGCCCGGTACCCGGTGGGGGAGACCCATCCGGCGGGCCCCGGCATGCGCACCTACACCGACCGGGTGCCGGTCGGGGTGTGCGCGGCCATCGTCCCCAACAACTACCCGCTGCTGCTGGCCGTCTGGAAGATCGCCGCCGCGCTGGCCTACGGCAACACGGTCGTCGTCAAACCGGCGCCCGAGACGCCGCTGTCGGTGCGCCGCCTGGTCGGCCGCGCCGGCGAAGTGCTTCCCGAAGGCGTGCTCACCGCCGTCTACGGCGGCGCCGCGACCGGCCGGCTGCTGTGCGACCAGCCGGCCGTCGGCATGGTCTCCTTCACCGGTTCGACGGCGGCGGGGCGCGAGGTCGCGCGGCGCTGCGCGGACGGCCTCAAGCCCGTCTCCCTGGAACTCGGCGGCAAGAGCCCCGTGGTGGTCTTCCGCGACGCCGACCTCGACGCGGCGGCGCGGGCGGTCGTCACCGGCTTCACCGGAAACACCGGGCAGGTGTGCGTGGCGGGTTCACGTCTGGTCGTGGACCGCGCCGTGCACGAGGAGTTCGTCGGCCGGGTGGCCAAGCTGGCCGCTGACCTCAGGGCCGGGCCGCCGAAGGACCCCGGCACCGACCTCGGCCCGCTGATCAGCCGGGCGGCCGCCGACCGGACGGCCGAGGTGGTCGCCCAGGCGGCGGCGCGAGGCGCGCGGGTGATCCTCCCGCCCGGTCGCTCCTCGGTCCTGCACGATCTCGACGGCGGGTTCTTCGTCCACCCGGCGATCGTCGACCGCGTGCCGTTCGACAGCCGCGCCTGGCGGGAGGAGATCTTCGCGCCGGTGCTGTCCGTCGCGACGTTCGACACCGACGACCAGGCCCTGGCCCTCGCACACGACACCGCGTACGGACTGTCGGCGTCGGTGTGGACCTCGGACGCCGACCGGGCCGAGCGCTTCGGCCGGGCCCTGCGCGCCGGCCTGGTGTGGGTCAACACCTGGGGAGACACCGAGGAGACGGTCAGTGTCTCGGGCCTCGGCCAGTCCGGATACGGCCGCGAGCTGGGCATCCACGCGGTGGAGGGCTACACCAGGCCCCGCGCCGTCTGGGTGGCCCACCGTCCGGGGCGGTAGGCCCCCATGGCGTGGACCGGCTCCCCGCGGTTCGACTTCCGCAGCGACACCCGCACCCTGCCGGACGCGCGGATGCGCCGGGCGATGGCCGAGGCGGACGTCGGCGACGACGTGTACGGCGACGACCCGACGGTCGCCGTGCTGGAGGAACGGGTGGCCGAACTGCTCGGCACCCAGGCCGCACTGCTGACGCCCACCGGCACGATGGCCAACCTGCTCGCCCCGCTCGCCGCGTTTGGCCCGCCCGGGTCGCCCGCCCCGCGGCTGATCGCCGGCGCGGGCACCCACATGGCGTTCCTCGAACCGGACGGGCTGCGCCGCTTCGGCGGCGTCGAACTGCTACCGGTGGCGCAGCGCCCCGACGGCCTGCCCGACCCCGACGCCCTGGCCGAGCTGCTCGGCACCGGGGCGGGCCCACCGACGGTGGTCTGCGTCGAGAACACCAGCATGATGAGCTCCGGCAACGCCCTGGACACCGAGGCGATGCGCGCGGTCGCCGCGCTGGTCCACCGGCACGGCGCGCATCTCCACCTCGACGGCGCCCGGCTCGCGAACGCGGCGGTGGCCCTCGGGGTGCCGCCCGCGGAGCTGGCCGGGCCGGCGGACAGCGTCGCCTTCTCCGTCTCCAAGGGGCTCGGCGCCCCGGCCGGCGGGCTGCTGTGCGGATCACGCGAGTACGTTGCGCGCGCCCGCGAGCTGAGGGGGTGGCTGGGCGGCAGCCTGCACCAGGCGGGCGTCCTCGCGGCGCCCGCCCTGGTGGCGCTCGGGCGCCTGCCCGACCTGGCCGCCGACCACGAGACGGCCGCGGCGCTCGCCTCCGGACTCGCCTCGGTGCCCGGTGTCGAGGTGATGCGCCCGCCGCGGCCGACCAACATGGTCATGGCGCGGCTCGCCGGGCTGCCCCCGGACGCGTGCGCCGAGCGCCTGGCCGGCCACGGGGTCGGCGTGCTGCCGCTGCCGAACGGGCACGTGCGCTTCGTGACCCACCGGGCGCACGACATGATCGGGGTACGCGCGGCCGTCAGGGCGCTGGCGGCCGTGGCGGCCACCGTGCCCCAGGACCGGCCGACGGCCCCGGCATGGACGGAGGAAGCTTGACTTCCTCTCCCTCGTGAACGAGGGGGATTCCTACGGCTCACGCCGTGGGGTTTTCTGCTTCACTGCCGACTGCCCGCCCGGAGTTCTCCGTTGAGGTCTTACACCGGCTCCACAGACAGACACCGCCAGCCCGGCGGCCAGAAGGTTCTTCGCCGCGTTCACGTCCCGGTCATGGGCCGTGCCACAGCTGTCACACGTCCACGTGCGCACGTTCAGCGGCATCTCCGGCTGGAGGGTGCCGCAGTGGGAGCACAGCTTGGAGGAGGGGAAGAAGCGGTCCACCGCGACCACTTCCCGCCCGTACCAGCCGGCCTTGTACTCCAGCATGCTCCGGAACTGCGACCACGCGGCATCGCTGATGGCGCGGGCCAGGCTCCGGTTCTTGACCATGGTGCGTACGGTCAGATCCTCGATCACGAGCGTTTGGTTCTCACGCACGAGTCGAGTGGTCAGTTTGTGCAGCACATCGCGCCTGCGGTCGGCGATCCGAGCGTGGATCTTCGCGACCTTCGCCCAGGCCTTGCGCCGGTTGGCCCCGTCCCCCTTGGCTTTGCGGGACAACTCCCGCTGGGCCTTGGCCAGGCGCTCGCGGTCACGGCGCTCGTGCCGGGGGTTGGCGATCTTCTCCCCGGTCGAGAGGGTGAGCAGGTGGTCCAGGCCGACGTCGATGCCGACGGCCGTATCGGTGGCCGCGAGCGGCTTCACCCGCGCATCCTCGCACAGCAGCGAGACGAACCAGCGTCCCGCGCCATCCCGGCTCACGGTCACCATGCTCGGCGATGCCCCGTCGGGCAGCGGGCGGGACCAGACGATGTTCAGCAGGTCGGTCATCTTCACCAGTGTCAGAGAGCCGTCACGGTACCGGAACGCCGAGGAGGTGTACTCCGCGCTCGCACGGGACTTCTTCTTCACCTTGAAGCGCGGGTACTTGGCGCGTTTGGCGAAGAAGTGCGCGAAGGCGGCCTGCAGGTGCCGCAGCCCCTGCTGCAGTGGAACGGAGGAGACGTCGTTGAGGTAGGCCAGCTCCTCGGTCTTCTTCCACGCGGTCAGCATGGCCGAGGTCTGGTTGTAGTTGACCCGCTCCTGCCGCGCCCAGGCCTCGGTACGGGCCGCGAGCGCCATGTTGTAGACCTTGCGCACGCATCCGAACGTGCGCGACAGCTCGGCTGCCTGCGCATCGGTCGGATAGAAGCGGTACTTGAACGTCCGCTTCACGTGAGTGGCCATGGCTCACAAACTAGTACGGCAACTTGTGACCGTGCTGCGGTAGTTGATGGTGGACGCCGATCCGCCCGGAGGGCGAATCGGCTTTCCCTGCCCTGCTCCGCAGGAGTCCGATTCATCCCCCGCCTGAAGGCGGGGGTATCCACGGAGGAATTCTGATGACAACGAAGCCACCAGCGCGCGGACTTGAGGAACGGCTGCGGGACACTCGGGCAAGACTGGAGAACGACGTCGACCTGTGGGTGGCCACGGCGGGCGACTCGCGCGGCGTCCACCTGATCCCGCTGTCCTACCTGTGGGACGGGACGGCGATCGTCGTCTCGACGCCCCGCGACTCGGTCACCGGGCGCAACCTGCTGGCGGACGGCCGGGTGCGGCTGGGCCTCGGCCCGACGCGCGACGTCGTCATCGTCGACGGGGTCGCGGAGCCGGTGGACGTGAGCGAGCTGGGCGCCAAGACGGGTGACGCCTTCGCGGCCAAGACCGGGTTCGACCCGCGCAAACTCGACGACCCCTACCAGTACTTCCGCATCCGGCCCCGGCGCATCCAGGCCTGGCGGGAGTCGAACGAGCTGGCCGGACGCGGCCTCATGCGCGACGGCGTCTGGCTCGGCTGACCCGCCCGCCCCGGCCTCCCACGGCCACCCCCGCCGGGCCGCTCACCCCGGTGACCGGCCCGGCGCGGCCGCGGTCCAGTCGTGCTTGACCGGTGCTGAAGAGGACTTTGCCAGGCTGCGACTGGCAAGGCATCGGTCGATCCTAAAGGGGCGAATATGGGAGCCATCGAGGTTCCGGTTCTGATCGTGGGCGGTGGCGGATGCGGTCTGTCCGCCTCCGTCTTCCTGTCCGACCAGGGCGTCGATCATCTGCTGGTGGAACGGCACCCGGACACATCGAGGGTTCCTAAGGCGCACTACCTCAACCAGCGCACGATGGAGATCTACCGGCAGCACTCGGTCGCCGACGACGTGCTCGCCGAAGCGGCGCCGCTGGAGAAGTTCGGCAAGGTGCGCTGGCAGACCACACTCGCCGGCGACGGCCCGCTGGACCGGCGTCTGATCCACGAGATGGATGCCTTCGGCGGCGGTGAACTGCGCGAGACCTACGCGGCCGCCGGGCCCGTCCTACCCGCCAAGCTGCCGCAGATGTGGCTGGAGCCGATCCTGCGCCGGCACGCGGAGGACCGCAATCCCGGGCGGATCCTGTTCCACCACGAGGTGACCTCCTTCTCCGACCAGGGCGACCATGTCGTCGCCGAGGTGCGCAACCTGGACACCGGAGAGACCACCACGGTCACCTCGCAGTACCTCATCGGGGCCGACGGCGGCCGCATGGTCGGGGCCGAGGTCGGCATCCAGATGCAGGGCCCGCCCGGGCTGGTCAACACCACGACCGTGTACTTCTCCGCCGACCTCTCCCAGTGGTGGGAGGAGGGCACGCTCATCACGCACTTCCTCAGCCCGGAGGACCCCGACCTGTCCAGCAACCTCATCGAGATGGGGCCGCGCTGGGGCAAGGAGTGCCAGCAGTGGGGCCTGCACTTCGCCCCCGGCCCGCCCGGCCGCTGGGACACCGAGACGGCCGTCCCCAGGATCCGCGAGCTGCTGCGCATCCCGGACCTGGAGGTGACGGTGCACAAGGTGACGGACTGGATCGTGCACGCCCACCTCGCCGACCGCTACCGGGTGGGCCGTGTCCTGATCGCCGGCGACGCCGCGCACCGCCAGCCCCCCGCCGTCGGCCTCGGCCTCAACACCGGGATCCAGGACGCGCACAACCTGGCCTGGAAGCTGGCCGCGGTGCTCGGCGGCCGCGCGGCCGACAGCCTGATCGACACCTACGAGACCGAGCGCCGGCCCGTGGGCCGGGAGAACGTCGACTGGGCGGTGTCCGCCGCCGTCCACCACCAGGCGGTCATCGACGCCGTCGGCGCCGGCCACAACATCCCGGCGGGCCGCCGCAAGCAGCGGCTCGAGGCGTACTTCGACCCCTCGCCGCTCGGCGACACCGTGCGGGCGCGCGCCCTGGAGATCTTCCACACCCACCGCGGGGGATGCCAGTCGCTCGACATGGAGGTGGGCTTCCACTACGAGGACGGCGCGCTCGTCGCGGACGGCACCGAGCCGCCCGCCCGCGTCCCCATGCGCAACGAGCACCGGCCCACCTCCCGCCCCGGACACCGGCTGCCGCACGCCTGGATCACCACCGGCGGCCGGCGCCTGTCCACACTCGACCTCACCGGCAGGACCGACTTCACGCTGATCACGGGCCCGCAGGGAACGCCGTGGTGCGAGGCGGCCGCACGGGTGGCGGAGAAGTTCTCCGTCCGCATCGGCACCGTCCGCATCAGTGCCGGCGGCGAGTACGCCGACACCGACGGCGGCTGGGAGGCGGTCCGAGAGATCACCGACGCCGGCGCGCTCCTGGTCCGCCCCGACCAGCACGTCGCCTGGCGCAGCACGGGCGGCAGCCAGGACCCCGAACAGGTCCTGGCGGAGGTGTTCGCCGCGATGCTGGACCGCTGACACAGAGACAGACAGCAGAAGCGGCCGTGCCCGGGAATCGGGCACGGCCGCTTCGACGCGGGCCGGGGCCGGTTCAGCTGTTTCTGGCGGGGAGCCCCGGGCCTTCAGGCCCGGGAGGAATCGCCTCCTCGACCACGGCGCCGCGCGGCGGCGCCGTTTCACTGCGGGTCCTGTCTCGCGGCTGGCCAGAGGGTGATTGCCGACACTCGGTGGTGCTGCGCATTGGTAACTGCAGCCCGATGCGGGGCCGTTGTCAGTGTCGGGGAGTACGGTTCGTCGCGTGAAGATCGTCGTGCAGGTCAAGTTGCTGCCGACCGCCGAGCAGGCGGCCGCGCTGCGATCGACCCTGCACGAGTGCAACGACAGCGCGAACTGGGTGTCCCAGGTCGCGTTCGACCGCGGGGTGCCGCGCGAATACGAACTGCGGAAACACACGTACGCCGAGCTGAAGGCCCGTGGGCTGGGTGCGCAGGCGGCGCAGCACGTGATCAAGAAGGTCCGTGACGCGTACACGACCCTGCACGCGAATATCAAGGCGGGGAATCTCGGAAAACGGCGTTCGAAGCGGCGGGTCCGGGCGGAATCGAAACCGATCACGTTTCGGGCCGGCGCTGCGCAGCCGTACGACGATCGGTGTGTCAGCTGGCAGCATGATGCGGGCACCGTATCCATATGGACGACCGCGGGCCGGCTCAAGGGCGTGAGGTTCACCGGTTCCGCAGACCAGCTCAAGACCCTGCGAGGGTACCGCCAGGGCGAGTCGGACCTCATCGAACGCGACGGCGCCTTCTATCTCCTCGCGACGTGCGAGGTTCCCGAAGCCGAGCTCAATGCGAACCCGGACGGGTTCCTCGGCGCCGACCTGGGTGTCGTCAACATCGCGACGACGTCCGACGGTGACGTCTTCGCAGGCCGGAGACTGAACCGGTACCGGGCCCGACAGCTCAGGTTGCGGGCCAAGCTGCAGAAGAAGGGCACGAAGTCCGCGAAGCGCCGCCTGAAGCAGCGCTCGCAACGTGAGCGGCGGTTCGCCGCGGACACCAATCACGTCATCTCGAAACGCATCGTGGCAGAGGCTGAACGCACCTCGCGCGGCATCGCCCTGGAGGACCTCCAGGGCATCCGGTCGAGGGTACGGCTCAGAAAGCCCCAACGGGCCGCGGTGCACTCTTGGGCATTCGCCCAGCTCGGACAGTTCCTGGCCTACAAGGCACGCCGTGCCGGCGTGCCCCTGGTGTTCGTCGACCCGGCGTACACCAGCCAGCAGTGCTTCGAGTGCCATCACATAGACAAGCGGAACCGGGCCTCGCAGGCCCGGTTCCGATGCAGGTCGTGCGGCGTCGTTGCGCACGCCGACCTGAACGCTTCCCGCAACATCGCCCGCAAGGGCGAGGCTGTGTGGAATGCGGGGCGTGAGTCACGCGTCCCAGCCCCTGCCTAGCAAGGGCTCAGATGCGGGAGGTCACGCGGCAGCCAGCCGCGCCCTACCTGCAAGCCCGGTCCTTCAGAGCCGGGTCAAGTTGACGCTCCGACCGCCACCGAACGGGCCGCGGCGTTCTGCTGCACCCAGGCCAGCACCTGGTCGGTGGCCTGCCGTGCGGAGGCCATGCACACACCGACGCCCACGCCGTCGTAGAGGGCTCCGCACACCGCGAGTCCGGGCTGGGCGGCCACCGACTCACGGATCCGCCGCACCCGCTCGAAGTGGCCGACGGTGTACTGCGGCAGGGCGTCCGCCCAGCGGCTGACCCGGCTCGCCACCGGGGCACCGCGCACGCCGGTGGCCTCCGCGAGCTCGGCCGTCGCCAGCGCCACGAGGTCGGCGTCGTCGCGCCCCAGCAGGTGTTCCTCGCCGAACCGCCCGATCGAGCAGCGGACGATCTCCACCTCGCCGGCCAGGTGCGGCCACTTCACCGTGGTGAACGTGACCTCCTTGACCGCCTTCCCCTCCACCGCGGGCACCCGGTAGGCGGCGTAGCCGCGGCCCGCGAGCGGGCCGGGGAACGCCGAGCGCGGGTAGGCGAGCGTCACCATCGCCACGCTCGAGTAGGGCACCTCGGCGAACGCCGAGACGGCGGAGGCGGTTCCGGGCACCCCGGCGAGCAGCTTGCCCGCGGGCCCCGCCGGCACGGCGATGACGACCGCGTCGGCGTCGATGTGCTCCTGGCCGCCGGCCGCGCCCACGCTCACCCGCCAGCCGCTCGCGCTCCGGGTGAGCTCCCGGACGGGGGCGTCGGTGCGCACCGACGCGTCGGGCGCCGCCGCCAGCACCTCGCGCACGAGTACGGGGGGCAGGGATCCGAACCCGCCGTCGAGGGTCGCCACCCGCACCGGCGGCGGCTTCTGCCCCTCGGCGAGCACAGGCGTCAGCGAGCCCGCCGCGTCCGCCAGCGACACGTGCGTACGGGCCGCCTTGGCCAGCGGTGTCAGGGTGGCCTCGAACGACAGGTCGGCGGCGCGGCCGGAGAACACCCCGGCGAGGAAGGGCTCGACCAGACGGTCCACGACCTCCTGGCCGAAGCGCCCGCCGACGTAGTCGGCGACCGAGACGTCACCGTCCCGGTCGAACGACGGCAGCACCAGGTCCTGCCGGGCCCGCTCGACGCCCTCGGCGGAGACGACGCCGGAACGGGCGAGGTCGTCCATGTCGCAGGGCACGCCCATGAACTGACGGTCCGGCTGCTGCCGGATCTCGCCCCTGGTCCAGATCGCCGACGCGGTGACGCCGGCCGACATGATCTTCTCGCCGAGCCCGGCGTCCGCGATCAGCCCGGTGGTCCTGCGCCGGTTGGCGTACAGCGACTCGGCGCCCTCGTCGACCGCGACCCCCGCCACCTCGGAGACCGACAGCTTCCCGCCCAGCCGGGACGACGCCTCCAGGACCGTCACCCGGACCGGCTCGTTGCGGAGCCGGAACGCCGCCGCCAGTCCCGCGATACCACCCCCGATGACGACCACATGGGGCTTTCCACTCACCTGATCCTGTTCGGTGCCAGCCATTCCACCAGATCCTTCGCGGTTAGTGTCGTAGAGGCCGTCTCGGCGCCGGCGCCCGGCGTCAAGACAGGCCCTGGCAGTCTGGCCGGGGGGCCCAGCCCCCCGGTCGAGAGCGCCTAGAGGGCCCTGCGGGCGGTGCCGAACCAGCGGTCGAGGGCCTGGGTGAGGTCGTCGGTGGTGCCGGGGGAGGTCCAGGCGACGTAGCCGTCGGGGCG
>NZ_MUBM01000196.1:0-15188 GCF_002154505.1 Streptomyces carpinensis
GGTGTCTCGTTGCGCGTCACGGGCAACGCCTACTCGTCCTCCGACCCCGCCCCGGGGAACACCTACGTCACCAGCATCAACGTCAACACCGGTGCCATCGCCCAGGGCCCGACCCTGGCGAAGGCGGGATCGACGCTGACCTGCCGGGAGCCCGAGGGTCTCGCCGTCTACCGCACCGACGCGGGCGAGTCCCGTCTCTTCCTCGGTTTCGCCTCCGGCGTGGAGGGCGACCGTCGCTCCAGCATCTTCTACATGAGCGCGCTCGTCTGACACGTGCGAGAAGGCGTCGGACCGGCGGCAACGCGCTGGTCCGGTGCGTCGGTTCAGGAGGCGGTGCGCACGGCGCTGACGAATCCGGCGGAGGTGGTCCACGTGGCCGGCCGGCCGTACGCGGCGGCCACCGTGGCGAGGTCGCTGACCTCGACGGACCAGCCGTGACGAGCGAGCCATTCGTGGGTGCGGGGGCCGAGTCCGCCCTTCCACAGGCCGGTGATGTGGGTCAGGGACGCATCCGGGGGAGTGGCGGTCACGTCCCGTCCCCGCTCAAGGAACAGCCGGCTCCCCGCCGCCGACAGGCTGCCCACGGTCGACAGCAGCCCCGAGGCCTCCTGAGCGGTGAGGTAGACGAGGAGTCCCTCGGCGAGCCACACGGTGGGCCGCGCCGCGTCGAAGCCGGCCCGGTTCAGCAGCTCCGGCCAGTCGTCGTGCAGCAGGTCCGCGGCCACGGCGGTGCGTTCGCAGCGGGCCGTGGCGCCCTGTTGGGCGAGGACGCGCTGCTTGAAGGCCAGCACGGGTGCGAAGTCCAGTTCGAACAGACGCGTCCCAGGCTGCCAGGGAAGCCGGTACGCGCGGGTGTCCAGGCCCGCCGCGAGGAGGACGACCTGGTCGCATCCGGCCTCGATGAGCCGGTCGTCGTAGAAGCGGGTGCGGATGATGCCGTGGAAGACGAGCCGCCTGGCGAAGCCCTCGGCGGGGCCGGCGGAGGGCATCGGCATGCCGGACGCGTCGACGAAGGCCGCGGCGTACGGGTCCCTGAAGAGCGGGTCGGGCCGGGCGCTCTCGTAGGCCCGTACCAGCGCGACGGAGAGCGCGGTGCGAGAGACGGCGCTCAAGGGTTCCGAAGTCGTCATGCCGGAAAACTACATCTGCGCAGATACATCTGTAAAGATTCATCTGTGCAGATGCATAATGTGGGCATGGACGGTGTACGGCTGCTCAGACTCGGCAAGCGCCTCACGGACCTGGGGCGGGGCGTGGTCGCGGACCCGTCCTCAGGCACGCTCACGCCCGGCGAGACCGCCGTGATCGCGGACGTGTTCAAGCATCCCGGAAGCTCGGTCCAGGACATCCGCGCCCGAACCGGCTTCGTCCAGAGCCACATCTCCACCTCGGTGCAGCGCCTGAGGGAGCGCGGCCTCCTGGACGCCACCCCCGACCCCGCCGACGGCCGCCGCACCCTGCTCAGCCTGACCGACCGGGCCCGCCGTGCCGTGCGCGAGCGTGCCACCCGACCCGCTGAGCAGGCCATCTCCGCCGCCCTGCCGGACCCCGGGCAGGCCCGCCGGGTCATCGAACTCCTCGACGAGCTCGCCGAACACCTTCTGCCGTGACCGTGGCGGGACGGCCCGCTCTGCGCGCAATCGAATACCCGTCAACTCGGTGGCACGGTGTGTCGACTGCGGCAGAGCGGTCGTCCCGTCGAGACCGGGGGAGCGGTCAGCGGCCGCGCCCGTGGAGCAGGAGGTCGGCGACCACCGGCCGGTGGTCCGATGCCACGGTCTCGGCCTCGTGCGCGCCGGTGACGGTGACGTCGGGCGAGACCGTCACGAGGTCGATGCGCTTGACCGGGTCGATCGCCGGATAGGTCTTGCCGCCGAAGGGGGCGGCATCGGACAGGGGCCCCCACAGCTTCGCGAGTTCAGGGGCGCCGGGCTCGGCGTTGAAGTCGCCGACGAGAACCTTGGGGCCGGAGTCCTCGGCGAGGATGCCCAGCATGTCGTCCACCTGGGCCCGCCGAACCGAGGGATCGGTGCGGTAGTCCAGATGGGTCGCGTAGACGTGCACGAAGGTTCCTTGGACCTGGACGGTCACCTCGGCGAAGCCCGGCGCGGGGGCCGGTACCGGGTCGGGAACCTGGGTGGACAGCCGGGTGATGTCGTGGTTCTCGGCGTCGACCACCGGATAGCGGCTCAGTACCGCCACGCCGTACTGACGCCGCTGCCCGCCCTCCGAGTCGGGTGGGAGGTCGTAGATCGGGGCGAAGTAGGCACGCATGTGCAGTCGTTCGGCCAGTTCGCGAGCCTCGTCGGTGAAGTCGCTCCGGGCGCCCCAGTGCACGTCGACCTCCTCGAGGCCGATCACGTCGGCGTGGAGATCCCGGATCGCCCCGGCGGTGCGGTCGAGGTCGAAGACACCGTCCTCGCCGGCTCCGGCGTGGATGTTGTAGGTGGCCACTCGTAGCGGCACGGGCGGTGCGGCGGATCCCGCGCCGACCGGCTCCGCCGCCGAGGCGGTCCCGGTCGAGGCCGCGCCGAGCGCGGCGACAGCGGTGAGGACGGCGGCGATCAGGGTGCGACCGGTGGACCGTAGGATCTTGCGATTCACACAAACCTCCGGATCAGACTGCGGTGAGGATACCCGTGGTGAGTGTGACAAGAGTGCCTGGAATGATGAAGTGGTGTGCGCCGCCTTGCTGTTGGAACGTAGTTTGAGCGGTGAATGATCCATGCCTCGACTGAAGACGGACGGTACCCATGACCGACCCCGCGACCACGCCCGGACCGGCGGCGCATCAGAAGATAGACACCTCGGTGCCGCACTCGGCCCGGATCTGGAACTACTGGTTGGGCGGGAAGGACAACTACCCCGTCGACGAGGAGGCCGGCGACGCGTACACCGCCGTCTTCCCCGGCATCGTCACCATCGCCCGCAGCAGCCGCGCCTTCCTGCGCCGCAACATCGAGTACCTGGTCGCCGAGGCGGGCATCCGGCAGTTCCTGGACGTGGGCACCGGGCTGCCGACGGCCGACAACACCCATGAGGTCGCCCAGCGCATCGCCCCGGAGGCCCGGATCGTCTACGTCGACAACGACCCGATGATCCTGGCCCACGCCCGGGCCCTGCTCTACTCGACCCGGGAGGGCGCGACCGCCTATGTCGACAGCAACGTGCTGGAACCGGACCGCATCCTGGCGGCCGCCGCCGAGACGCTGGACCTCACCCGCCCCACCGCTCTCATCCTCAGCAACATCCTGGGCCATGTGGCCGATTACGACCAGGCGCGCTCCATCGTCACCCACCTGATGAGCGCCCTGCCGCCCGGCAGCTACCTCTCCGTCAACGACGGTTCACGGGGCGTCGATCCGGTCTTCGAACGGGCCCAGGACGCCTACAACGAGAGCGGTGCCGTTCCGTACAACCTGCGCACCGTCGACCAGATCACCGGGTACTTCGACGGCCTGGAGCTCGTCGACCCCGGTGTCGTCTCGGTTCCCTTCTGGCGCCCGGACCCCACCGCCCCCGCGCCCGAGCCCATCGGCGAACACGGCGGTCTGGCCCGTAAGACGGCGTAGCCCGTCAACAAGTCGACACGTCGACGACACGGTCGGCAGGCCACCGGGTGCCGCCGGCCGTTGCGCCGATCGTCGTTCTGCTCAGGACCGAGCGCGCCCGCCGTCGGCGGCGCGCTCGGAGACGGCCTCGACCAGCAGCGGCAGGTAGGTCACCGCCAGCTCCTCCGGGGCGAGCCGGTCCGGTTCGACCAGGCTCTGGGCCAGGGAACCCTCGTGGACGGCCGTCGTCAGGCGGGCGAGCGACTCCAGGTCGACGGTGGGCCTGCGGCCGAGGCGGTCGAAGAGCCGGCCGAGGAGGCGGACGATCTCCTCACGCAGACGGCGGTCGTGCTCGGCCAGCGCGCGGGCCGTGGCCGGATGCCTGATGGCGTGCAGGGTGAACTCGGTGGACAGCAGATACCAGCGGCGCTCGGCCTCGTCGAGCGCGGTCATACGGTGCAGCACGGCCCGTACCGGGTCCTCCGAGGTGTCCAGTTCGTCGACCGCGGCGGTCAGCCGGTCGACGACGCTCTGCGCGTGCAGGTCGAACAGCGCGAAGAACAACTCCTCCTTGGTACGGAAGTTGGAGTAGAACGCGCCGCGCGTGAGTCCCGCGCGCTCACAGATCACCTCGATGGACGAGCCGTAGAAGCCGCGCTCGGCGAACGTCCCCTGAGCCGCCTCCAGCAACCGCGCGGTGGTCTGCGGACGGCGTTTGGTGGGCCCCTTCGGCACGGCGTTCCTCCCCGGCCACTGAATTCCCCGAGCGGTGGACTTCCCGAGTGACTGACTTCCCTGTGTGAGCCGCTTAACGATACAGCACTGCATGGGATACAGCTCTGTATCCCATCCGGCACCGCATGCCGTGCGGGACGCCCTCGGAGGGATGACCCGACCGACAGGTCATGGCCCGGCCGTAGCAGCAGGTCGTGGCTTACGCCCGGCTCAGGGTTCCGACGGCGGACGGCCGCGGGCGCGCGGATCGTCGGTCCCGGAATCGGTCCGCTCCGGGTACGCGTGCCGCGTGGCGGGCTCCTCCTCGCCTCTCCCCGGACCGTGTTCGCCGGGGGACGCCGGTCGCCAAGGGCGCAGCAGGCTCAGCGCCACGGACCCGGCCAGGACGGCGACGACGACCGTCAGGCTCACCACGGAGGGGATCTCCGGAACCGAGCTGTGGATCGTCTTGTGCGCGGCCTGGAGGATCAGCTTCACGGCGATGAAAGCCAGGATGACGGCCAGGCCCTTGCCCAGGTGGTGGAAGCGGTCCAGCATCCCGGCCAGCATGAAGTACAGCGCACGCAGACCGAGGACGGCGAAGGCGTTGCTGCTGTAGACGATGAAGGCGTCGTCGCTGACCGCCAGCACCGCCGGCACACTGTCCACGGCGAAGACCAGGTCGGCGGCCTCGATCGCGACGACCACAGCCAGCAGCGGAGTGGCGACGCGCCTGCCCGCCTCCTGGACCAGGAACCTCCCTCCGCAGTACTCCTCCCGGACAGGGACGATTCTGCGCAGCATCCGCACCGTGAGACCGTTCCGCGGATCGAAGCCCTCGTCCTCCCCGCGCAGGATCTTGTAGACGCTGTACAACAGGATCGCGGCGAAGACGAACAGCACCGCGGAGAAGCGGGTGACCACCGCGACGCCCGCGGCCAGAAAGATCCCGCGGAACACCAGCGCGCCGATGACACCGAAGAACAACACCCGGTGCTGGTGGACGCGCGGCACCCTGAAGTACCCGAAGATCAGGGCGAAGACGAACAGGTTGTCGACCGACAGGCTCTTCTCCAGCAGCCACGCGGTCGTGTACTGGACCCCCGCCGTCGTACCGAGCACGGCGAACACCACCCCGGCGAAGGCGATCGCCAGACCGACCCAGAACCCGCTCCACGCCACGGCTTCCCGGAAACCGATGACATGGCTGTCGCGATGGGCCAACAGGTCCACGGCCAACGACACGACGACGGCCGCGGCGAACGCCGACCACAGCCACAACGGGACGTCGGGCACGCTGACGCCTCCCGCAGGGCCGGCACGACAGGGACCATCCGCTCTCAGCACGAGTCTGGGACACAGGGTCACGCCTGTCCTGCCGAACCGGCGCCGCACCCTGGCCGGCGGCCGCCGGGCGGCGCCGCCCGGACCAACCGTGTCACGCGTCCGGCCGGCCGATCCGCTCCGGCCTCGGCAAGTGTGGTGAGGGGACCGACGGCGGGAGCGGCATGTGACAGGGCCTGACGATCTCCGTACCCGGCGGGCCGTGCGGACGGGCAGCAGCCTGCTGCTTCCCCTGCTCCTGCTCGTCGCCGGTGTCGCCCTGGAGGTGGCCACGCCGAGAGGCGTCAGCGCGGCCGCATGCTTCTCCGCCGCGCGTGAGATCGCTGCCCCGCCGCTGCCGCTGTCCGGCACGGTGCTCGTCGGGCTGGCGGCGTGCACCACCGACCTTCCCGTGATCGCGTACCACGGCCATCTGAAGGACCCGGGCGCTCACAGCGAATGGGTCACGGTCGCCGTGATGGTGGTCCTCGCCGTCTTTCTCAATACACCGACGCCGCAGCCTGTCACGGGCAACGGTGCAGTCGGGGCCGGCGGCGGGCCCGTAGGTGCCGAACGAGGCGACCGCCTCTCCGGCCGCCTCCCGGGTCGTCGCGTACCGGTCCAGGAACCGTCCGCCCACCGTGGTCCGTGTGCCGGTCGCCGATGTTGTCGGCCAGGGTCCGGGCGATGCCGCGGACCTGGGATGAGACATGGTGCAGGGCGCGCAGTGCCCCCCGCCGTGGACAGGCGGCTGCCCCTTCGGTACACGGCTCCGTGCGTGGCGGACCGTGTGTTCCAGCGCAGGCTTTCGCCCTCGGCGGACGTCCTCGTGCGCCTGTGTCACGCGTTCCTCACGATGCCTGCCCTCTTGCGGCCATGTGCGCGGGCGGTCGGTGTGCCGCCGCTCGTGCAGGCCGCGGGCCATGCCGTCCAGCAGTGATCCCATGGCCGCGGCGGGCTTGCGCACCGAGACGTCGGTGGCGTCCGGGTGCAGGGGCGGGAGGATCAGCGCGTTCGCCATGAGCAGGGCCGTGGCGACGGCGACGTACTGCTGCTGCGCGGGCGGCCACCATGAGGCGACCTCTCAGGACAGGAGTACGGCGATCAGGCCTTTGGCGCCCCGGGCCAGTGTGCCGGGAGCCTGTCCGCCTCGCGGCACCCGGACGGCTCTCAGCGAACGCAGGAGCCGGCTCGCCGGGTGCCGATCGGTCGGCATGAGACGGGACGAGGGCTCATGCCATGAGGCCGTGGTGCTGGGCCCACTCGATCTGGTCGAGGACCCACGCGAGACGGGCGTCCTCGTCGTGGCCTTCGGCAACCTTGACGACGCCGGAGTGTTCGCTGCTCGGAAGCGTGGCGGCGGAGGCGGCGCCCCCCATGGTGAGGAGTCCCGCCACGGCGACAGCCACGGAGGCGGCTGCGAAGGCAGCCCGACGCGCGATCCTGTGAGTCATGATCTTTCCTTCTCGGTCATCCCACGATCTGTGGACGGATCATGGTGGTTGCCCTGCTCGTGCACTGGAGTGCTCGGGCAATGGAGACAGTACTCCCGTAGTGGTTGAACGATGAACTACTTCGGAGTGTGAGGTCTGCCATGCCATGGAATGTCCGTCGGTCGGAACATCCTGGGCGGCGAAACTCTTCCCCTGCCCGGTTCGAAGATCGGGGTGCGGTGGCCGACGTCGAGGCCACGGCGGCCGCGGCGGCAGCCGCCGGGCGCAGGGACTGCCGGGTGAGAGCAGGCACTGGGCGCGAGTGAGGGCACAGGGAAGCGATCGCCTCGCCGGAGGTGATGCGCAGTCCGGCCGCGACCGCCTGCCCACCAGCCGTCCCAGCGCCGCGTGGCCGCCCAACTCGTGGAAGACGTCGGTGAGTTACGTCGGTGGCGCGTCCGCCCGGGACGCGAGCAGCGGCAGCAGGTGGCACACCCGGATCAGCGCTTCGCAGCCGTCCTCTAGAGTGCTTCAGTCCCCACACGCGCCCGTGGTCACGGCCCGGTGACGCGTGCCGACCCTGCCCAGGGGCCCGACCGAGGAGCAAGAGTGACCGACCTGGCGACCATGTCCCTGCAGCAGGAGATCGCCCGGGATCTCCAGGTGAGCGCGTCCTTCGACGCACGCGAGGAGATCGAGCGCCGGGTGGCCTTCCTCGCCGACCAGCTCACCTCGACCGGGCTGCGCTCGCTGGTGCTGGGCATCAGCGGAGGTGTGGACTCGCTGACCGCGGGCCGGCTGTGCCAGCTCGCGGTCGAACGGGTCCGTGCCGCCGGGCGGGAAGCGACGTTCTTCGCGATGCGGCTGCCGTACGGCGAGCAGGCCGACGAGAGGGACGCGCAGTCGGCGCTGGAGTTCATCCGGCCCGACCGGGTCCTGACCGTCGATGTGAAAGCGGCCAGCGACGCCGCGCTGGAGGCGGCACTGGCCGGCGGCACGGTCTTCCGCGACGCCCACCACCAGGACTTCGTGCACGGCAACATCAAGGCCCGGCAGCGCATGATCGCCCAGTATGCGGTCGCTGGCGCGCACGATGGCCTGGTCGTCGGCACCGACCACGCCGCCGAGGCGGTCTCCGGCTTCTTCACCAAGTTCGGCGACGGCGCCGCCGACGTGGTTCCGCTCACCGGCCTCACCAAGCGGCGTGTGCGGGCCGTGGCGCAGGCCCTGGGCGCCCCCTCCGCGCTCGTCCTGAAGACCCCGACCGCGGACCTGGAGACGCTGAACCCGGGCAGGCCCGACGAGGAGGCCCTCGGCGTCACCTACGACGACATCGACGACTTCCTGGAGGGAAAGCCGGTCGACGAGGCGGCATTGACGGCGATCGTCCGCCGTTACCGGCTCACCGACCACAAGCGCCGACTGCCGATCGCCCCCTGAACCAGGCCCCTCGCCGACCGGGTGCCGGGGTGACACCGGACCCGGCCGTACCCACGCAGTGCTGATGGACGGCCCCGGTCCGGCCGGCGGCCGTCCATCAGCACAGCGGCGGCAAAGGCTTTGCGGCGACGCCTTGTTCAGCATGATCTAGCCCGGAACCCCGGGTCTTCAGACCCGGGAGGAAGCGCTTCTCTGGATAGGGGGTGACCCGCACGGACGCACGGGTTTGCACGGTTGACCTCAGTCGGGACGCTTCTGGTTCTCGATGTACTCCTTGATGATCGCCAGGGGTGGGCCGCCGCAGGACGCGGCGAAGTAGGAGGGGGACCAGAAGTGGTCGCCCCACAGGTACGTGCGGATGTGGTCGGGGAACTCCTGCCGCAGACGCCGGGCGGAGACGCCCTTGAGGGAGCCGACGAGCCGGGACAGGGCGACCTTCGGCGGGTAGTGCACCAGGAGGTGGACGTGATCACGCTCGCCGTTGAACTCGACCAGTTCGGTTTCGAAGTCGGCGCAGACGGCGCGCATGATTTCTTCGCAGCGTCGAAGGATCTCGTCGGTGAACGGGCCGCGCCGGTACTTAGGGGTGAAGACCAAGTGGGCATGGAGGGCGTAGACGACCGTACGACCCCTGCGGATATTGGAATTTGGCTCCCAGCGTGGTGACATAGATCAATGTTATGATTACGGACCGTGAAGATCGTGACGCAGGTCAAGCTGATACCGGAGGCCGACCAGGCGTCCGCGCTGTCGGCGACCCTGCGCATGGTCAACGACCTGGCCAACTGGGTCTCCGACGTGGCGTTCGCCCGCGACGTGCCGCGTGAGTACGAGCTGCGCAAGCACACGTACGCCCACCTCAAAGCCTCCGGGCTGGGGGCGCAGGCTGCGCAACACGTCATCAAGAAGGTGCGCGACGCGTACACCACGCTGCACGCCAACCTCAAGGCCGGGAACCTGGGCAAGAAGGGCTCGAAGCGCCGGCGTAAGGCGGAGTCCAAGCCGATCACGTTCCGGCCCGAGGCCGCGCAGCCGTACGACGACCGGTGTTTGAGCTGGCAGTACGACCGGCAGACGGTGTCGATCTGGACCACGGCCGGGCGCCTTAAGAACGTCCGCTTCGTCTGCTCCGCCGACGCGCTCAAGGTGCTCCAGCAGTACCGCAGGGGCGAGTCGGATCTGATCGAGCGCGGCGGCGTGTTCTATCTGATCGCCACGTGCGAGGTTCCCGAGGCTGAAACGTACGAGCCGGATGGCTTCATCGGTGTGGACCTGGGCATCGTCAACATCGCCACCACGTCCACCGGCTACCAGGCCGCCGGACGCGGCCTGAACCGGTACCGCAAGCGGCAGCTTGCCCTGCGGGCCAAGCTCCAGAAGAAGCGCACCAAGAGCGCCAAGCGACGCTTGAATGGGCGCTCCCGCCGCGAGCAGCGGCACGTGAAGAACACCAACCACATCATCGCCAAGACGATCGTGACCGAGGCTGAACGCACCTCCGCCGGACTCTCCCTGGAAGAACTCAAGGGAATCCGGCAGAGGGTACGGCTCCGCAAGCCCCAACGGGTCGCACTCCACTCCTGGGCCTTCGCCCAGCTCGGAGACTTCATCGTTACAAGGCACGCCGGGCCGGTGTTCCGCTCGTGTTCGTCAACCCCGCCTACTCCTCACGGGAGTGCGCGCAGTGCGGACACGTCGACCGGCTCAACCGCACCTCCCAAGCCAAGTTCGCATGCCGGTCGTGCGGCGTCGTTGCGCACGCCGACCGGAACGCTTCCCACGTCCTCGCCCGCAGAGGCGAGGACGCGTGGACCGCGGGGCGTGAGTCACGCGTCCCTGCCACCCCATAACGGGTGTCTGGACGGAGGAGACCACCCAGCAGCCAGTTGGGCTCTACCTCCAAGCCCGGTCCTTTAGGTCCGGGTCAAGTTGACGCGGGCTGCTGCTCCTTGCTCGACTCCGATCCCGCGGCGGGCCCACTCGCCTCGCCCGTCGTGTAGAAGACGGACGTGCCCTGCTTGCTGCGCTGAGCCTGGTTCTTGGCCACCAGCCCCTCGAGCGTGGTGCGCACGACCGTCGTCTTGATCGTGCGCTCGGGGTGCCGCTGCCCCAGCTCGGTGGTGATTTCGGCAGCGGAACGCGGTTCGCGCTGCGCGGTCAGGTAATCGCGCACGATCTCGACGAGCGTGGGCCGCGTCGATGCCGAATCCGCCGACTTGCCCGCGGCCTTCGGCGTCGAGCCCTTCTTGTCGGCCGTCTTCCGGGCCGGTGCGGCGGACTTCTTCGTCGTCTGCTTGCTCCTGCCCGCCCCGGTCGCCGGGGCCGACTTCTTGCGCGGAGCCGGTACCGCCACGGCGGCCGGCTCGGGGGCGGATGTCCGGGGCGCCCCAGCCACACCCAGCGCCTGCTGGACGTTCACCAGGACGGCATGGTCCTGCTGGAGGGCGGCCAACTGCTCCTGCAGGGCCGCGATCTCCTCGCTGAGACGCTCCTGTTCCTTCACATTGCGCTCGAGGTCACCGGCCACCTGGGCGGCGTACTGCGATGTCAGGCCGGAGGCCGCCGTGTCGATCTGCGACATGATCCTCATAACCCCTTCCGGGTTCGGCGGCTCGCGTGCAGGAAGCCGGCAGACATGTGCGGAGTCAAACGCGTGTGCGCGTTCACCTGGTGCCGCACCGGCGGCGGCGGGTTACTGCTGCAAGCCGTTTTCCAGCGATAGTACGGAAGATGGACGCATGGTGGTGACGGTTGTGCAGCGCCCAACAAACTCCGGTGCCACAATGTTGCCCCGGCACCTGATGTCCTCGCCCCGCCGCTGACTCCGCGGCGCCTTCATCCGACCGGCCCTCGGCCGCAGCGGCCCGACCACTCGTCCTGCGTGGCAGCGCGCTGCGCGGCGGTCCCGACGAGGCACACTGATGACATGGGCGATGCAGGTCCGCCGGAGGCGGTGTCACGGCGATTCCCCGAGGGACCCGCGAGCGCGGCGTCGGCTCGACGGTTCGTAGGTGCGGCACTGCGCGACGTTCCGTCGGACCTGAGCCACACCGCTCAGCTCCTGGTCAGTGAGCTGGTGACCAACGCGGTGCTGCATGCGCGCACCGAGGTCGAGGTCGGGGTCCGCGTCCATGGCGGCAGGGTTCGCGTACGGGTCACCGATCAGCGGCCGAGCCGGGGACTCGTACGGCAGGACTGCCCGCCGTACGCCGGCACCGGACAGGGCCTGGCCCTGGTGGAGCACCTGGCGTCGCGCCACGGTGTGCACGCCGACGACAGGCAGAAGACGGTGTGGTTCGAGCTGTGGCCCGGCGGACCGCCACCGCCGTCGCCCGGATGGGAAGCAGGTGTCCCGCCCGGCGGCGCCGAGGAGACGGTGACGCTCGTCGATGTGCCGAGCGCCCTGTACTCGGCCACCCAGCAGCACCGGCACACGCTGCTGCGCGAACTGACCCTCGCCGCGTTCGGCGGTGACGACCTCGGCGTGCGGCCCGGGGACCTCGCCACCGCCAACGACGTCAACAACGTACTCAGCGCGTGTGTGACGGCCGCGCTGGAGGAGCCGCTCCCGGACGCGGACGTACGCTCCCTGTCCCTGGCGATGCCCGCCGACGTGGCCCCCGCGCTACTCACCCTGCGCCGCGTCCTCGACCTCGCCGAAGAGGCCGCACGGGAGGAGCGCCTCCTGACCCTGCCGGCGCTCCCGCGCAGCCGCGTCTTCCAGGAGTGGCTGTTCGACCAGATCACCTGTCAGCTGGCCGGAGACCATCCCACGGCCTGGACGGTGCTGCCCCGCGAACCGGACGTCAGCCCCTCGGAGCTGGCGGCGTGGGACGCCGGCCACCTGCGGGCCAGCACGGTCCCGACCATCGCAGCCGACGAGGGCAACCGGATCATCGCGGCCAACGGGCCGGCGGCGGACATGCTCGGCTGGCAGGTGGACGACCTCGTCGGGCGCAGGCTCACCACCCTCATCCCGGAACACCTGAGACAGCGCCACCTCGTGGCGTTCAGCTCCCTGCTGCTCACCGGCCGCACCCGCATCATGGGCCGCTCCGTGCCGCTTCCCGCACTCCACCACGACGGCCGCACGGTTCCCGTCCGTCTGCACATCCAGAACCAGGAGATGGCCGACGGGAGCACCGTCTTCGTCGCCCAGCTCACTCCCCGGGCGACCACGTCCGTCGACGCGCCGAGCCCGCCCGGCGCGGGCCGAGTGGTACGGGCCGTCCACGAACCCGGCGTGGCCCACGTGCGGGCCGTGGGCGAGCGCGGCAGGAGGACGGGCGACGCCGGTGGGGGCATGTCCGCCGTGGAACGACTCGCGCTCCTCGCGGACGCGGGGGCCGAGTTGAACAACACCCTGGACCTGGACGAAGGGCTCGCCCGCGTCGGCCGGCTCCTGACGCAACGACTCGCCGACTGGTTCGTGGTGGACCTGTTCACCGAGTACGCCCAGGTGGAGCGGGTCTGTATCGTGCGCGGCGCTCCCCGGGGGCCGCGCCCCGCGGCGTACGAGGGCAGGCTCCCGCCGCTCTCCGAGGCCTCCCGGGGCCCGCTGGCCCGGGTGCTGCGCGGGGCGGGACCACTGCTGCTCACCGAGGCTCCGCCGCCGAGCCAGGCCGAGAGCGAGCTGGACACTCACTACCGGGAACTGTTCCGGCACCTGGGTGCGGGCAGCGCCGTCGTCGCGCCGATGCGGGCCCGCCGCGAGATCTACGGGGCTCTGACCGTGACCCGTGCCCGCGGAAGGCGGCCTTTCACCGAAGAGGACCTGTCCCTGATCGACGACGTGGTGCACAGCCTGGCCCTGGGTGTGTCCAACGCGCGTCTGTACCAGGAGACCCGCAACATCGCCCAGCGCCTCCAGCGCTCCCTGCTGCCGGTGCTCCCGGACGTGGAGAACCTGCAACTGGCCGCCCGCTACGCCGCGTCCTCCACCACCGCGCAGGTCGGTGGCGACTGGTACGACAGCTTCGTCGTCCCCAGCGGCGACACCGCCGTGGTCATCGGCGACGTCACCGGACACAACCTCGACGCGGCCATCGCCATGAGCCAACTGCGCAGCATGCTCCGCGGCATCGCCGTCGACCGCCAGGAGCCGCCCGAGATGGTGCTGCGCCGCCTCGACCTGGCCAACCACAGCCTCTACCGGGAGGCCACCGCCACCTGCGTCTACGGCCTCGTCAAGGGTCCCGCGCAGGGCCCCTGGGAGCTCAGGCACTCGGCCGCCGGACATCCGCCGCCCCTGCTCACCACCCCGGAGGGCGACACCCGCTACCTGGAGAAGGGCGCGGGCCTGCTCCTCGGCATGGACCCCGATACGCCCCGCCCGACGGCCGTCGACGCCCTGCCGGCCCACTCGACGCTGCTGCTGTACACCGACGGCCTCATCGAGCGCCGCGGCGAGTCCCTCGACCGCGCACTGGCCCGCCTGCGCCGGCACGCCGCCGACCTGGCGCGCGAACCCCTCGACACCTTCTGCGACGAACTCCTGATCGGCCTCGGTGCCGACAACACCGACGACATCGCCGTCCTCGCCGTCCGGCCCACACCCGCGCCGTCCACCGACGGCTAGGCCTTCTCGTTTGGGTCATGCCGGGCTCGCGGGGTCTGGCCCGATCCAAACGAAAGAACCTAGGAGATCTCACCGCCCCGAGGACTGCCCGGATTCCTCTCGCGCCGGAGGGTGGCGTCCAGCGGCCATAGCGACGGTGCGAGCGGCACCGCTCCGACGGCCGCCGGCACCAGGAAGACACGGGTGCCGAGGCCTCGCCGCCGATGCGCCGGCGACACGCCCTCGATCGCAGTGAGCTCGGTCGGCCGGCAGTCCGACAGAAACCGGGGTCGCCCAGTCGCGCACAGAGCTGAAACGGCGTCACGGCCGCGCCCGTCACGGCCACCCACGGGTCGACGTGCGCCACCGTGCCGTCGCGCAGGGTGAAGCCGTGCGGCTGGATCCCATCGGCGCCGCCGCCAGGTCGCTCTCCGCCACCCGGTCGGACGCGTACACCGGGAGCGCTCATGGGCCGGAGAGCACGGAGCGCATCAGGACAACGGTCAGTACCCGGTTCGGACGGTCCACACCGGCGACCGCCGGAACAGCAACCCGAAGGCGTGAACCTGCATCAGGCCCGAACTGCTGACGTATCGCTTCCGAGGCCGGCCCTGCGAACTTCCCTCCCACGCCGCGATGATGGCGACGTATCACCGGGCCGCGATCCGGTCGGCAGGTGTCCGGACCAGCCCGTGGTCGCCCGTGGCCGGACGGGCCGGGGCGTCGATATCACCTTCTGTGGCCCGGACGCCGTCACCGACTCATCGACTGTCCCGGAGTTACCTCGCCCGGATGAATGGAGGGACCGTCAGTAGTCCGAATGCGACGCTCCAATGGTGCGCGCCGAGCGTTGCGCTGAAGGTGATCACGTCGCACCTGTGATCCCGACTGAGTGGGCGCCGTGCCGACTCTCGCAGTCGCGACGGAAGGATTACTCATGCGCATTACCCGTACTTTGTTCGTCTCCGCGGCGATCGCCACGGCCGTAGCGTTCTCCGCTCCGGGCGCCGGCGCCGTGGGGCTGACAGCGCTCGGCCCTTCGCAGGGCCAGACGACCCTCCACAGCACCTCCTACGGTGGTGACGAGGGCGGTCGCGGTGGTGACGAGGGTGGCCGTGGTGGTGACGAGGGTGGCCGTGGTGGTGACGAGGGTGGCCGTGGTGGTGACGA
>NZ_MUBM01000196.1:15233-37956 GCF_002154505.1 Streptomyces carpinensis
GGTGGCCGTGGTGGTGACGAGGGCGGTCGCGGCGGTGATGAGGGCGGCCGTGGTGGCGGCAAGCCGCACGGCGGTGTCCACGCCGGTGGTGGAGCCCTGGCGATGAGGAACACCGACGACGGTGGCCGTGGTGGTGACGAGGGCGGTCGCGGTGGTGATGAGGGCGGTCGCGGCGGTGACGACGGTGGCCGTGGTGGTGATGAGGGCGGTCGCGGTGGTGACGACGGTGGCCGTGGTGGTGATGAGGGCGGTCGCGGTGGTGACGACGGTGGTCGCGGTGGTGATGAGGGCGGTCGCGGTGGCGGCAAGCCGCACGGCGGTGTCCACGCCGGTGGTGGAGCCCTGGCGATGAGGAACACCGACGACGGTGGCCGTGGTGGTGACGAGGGCGGTCGCGGTGGTGACGAGGGCGGCCGTGGTGGTGACGAGGGCGGCCGTGGTGGTGACGACGGTGGCCGTGGTGGTGACGACGGCGGTCGCGGTGGTGACGAGGGCGGTCGCGGCGGTGACGAGGGCGGCAGCGGCGGTGGCAAGCCGCACGGCGGTGTCCACGCCGGTGGAGGCGGACTTGCACAGTCCTCCGACACCACCACCTGGGGCCTGGGGGCGGGGGCCGCGCTCGTACTCGGCGGCCTCGGTGCCGGCGCGTACATGGTGCGACGCCGCCGGGCATCAGGGACCTCCGCGGCCTGAACGGGTTCTTGAGCGGCGCTCTGCTGTCGCGGCCTGCGTCACTTCCCGCGAGGAACACGCAGGCCGCGGAAGCGGCGTCCCCCCGCCGCGCAGGGTCAGCTCCACCCCTTGACGAAAGGCACCGTCCATGGCCTCTCAGCATCCGTTGCAGGAGGAGCAGTACGGCACCGGGTCCGCCCCGCGGCGTGGCCGGCTCCGCCTGCTGTGGCCTGCGGCAGCGGTCGGGTTGGGAATGATGCTCATCGACCACTCCCTGAGCAGTCCGGTGAGCGAGGTCAGGCAGCCGCCCCGACCTACGGTCGTCGCCTCCCGAGCGGCCCCGCCGTCGCCGCCGCCGACCCTGTTCACACCGCCCACAACTACCGCGCCACCGTCCGTAGTCGCCACGCCGGCCACACCTTCCGCGCCGGCCGTCGGCGCCCGCGACAAGGCACTGCCCCGGTCGACACCGGTACGCATCTCGATCCCGGCGATCGGCGTGGACGCGCCGTTCACCAAGCTGTCCCTCGACGCCTCCCGGCACCTGAGCCCGCCACCCGCCGACGACAAGAACCTGGTCGGATGGTTCCAGGGCGGAGCGTCACCCGGTGAGCGCGGAGCGGCGATCGTAGTGGGCCATGTCGACACCAAGACCGGTCCCGCGGTCTTCGTCGGGCTGTCGTCGCTCAAGGCGGGGAACCACGTGAACATCACTCGCGCCGACGGCACCGTCGCCCGCTTCGAGGTCGACTCCGCGGAGACCTTCAACAAGACGAAGTTCCCCGACGACGAGGTGTACGCCGACACACCGACTCCCGAACTGCGCCTGATCACCTGCGGTGGCCCCTTCGACCGCGCCGCCCAGGACTACAAGGACAACCTGGTCGTCTTCGCCCACCTCGACTCGAGCACGCACACGTGACGACCGGCAGGCGGCTGTGAGGAACGCGCCGCGGCCCTGTCAGCGCACCGTGCCCCCTCAGGCGCGCCGCACCCTTGTCAGGTGCGGGCGTAGCCCGTCAGGGGCGGGGTGCGCAGGGCGATGACGGCCATGTCGTCGTGACCGTCACTGGGATGGTGTTCGGCCAGTGCCCGGCACAGTTCCTCCGGCGATCGTCCCGCGTGCCGGGAAGCGGTGACGGCCAGCGCGTCCAGTCCCCGGTCCAGCGACTGCCCGGGCGTTTCCACCAGGCCGTCGGTGTAGAGGATGACGGTGCTGTCCACGGGAATGGCCTGGCGGCAGTCGGGACGGGGCAGATCGGCCACCACGCCGAGGGGGAGGCCGGGATCGGTCTCCAGGTAGCGCACCCGCCCGTCGGGCAGCAGCAGGAGCGGTGGCGGGTGCCCTGCGCTGGACCAGTGCAGTTGCCAGGCTCCGTCGGCGGGTTCCAGGCGGGCCAGCAGGGCGGTGGCGACGGGAGCGTCTTCCAGGGCCTGGATGATGTGGTCGAGGCGGGACAGGGAGGCGCTCGGCGACGTCTGGCAGTCGTAGTAGAGCGGCCGCAGCATGTTGCGCATCTGCGCCATGTCGGCCGCCGCCCGCAGGTCGTGCCCCACCACGTCGCCGATCACGGCCGCGCATGCCCCGTCGGGCAGCAGCATGGCGTCGTACCAGTCCCCGCCGACGGCGGCCGGGGCGCTGGCCGGGCGGTACGCCGCCCCGGCGGCGAAGGGCCTCAGGTCGGGCAGCCGGGGCAGCAGGAGCCGCTGGAACTGTTCGGAGCTGTGACGGACGTGCTGGTAGAGGCGGGCGTTCTCGATCGCCACCCCTGCGGTGCCGGCGAGCGCTCGCACCACGCCCTCGTCGTGCCGGTCGAAGGGCTGTCCGTCCTTGCGCTCGGAGAGGTAGAGGTTGCCGTAGATCCGCCCGCGCACACTGATGGCGACGCCGAGCAGGGTCCGCATGGGCGGGTGGCCGGGCGGGAAACCCGCGGACTCCGGATGCTGGGCGATGTTCTTGACCCGCAGCGGCTCGGGGTGATGGATCAGATGGCCGAGCAGGCCCCGGCCGCGTGGGAGTTCCACTCCGTGCAGCGCCGCCAGCTCCTGCGAGGTGAGCCCCAGTGGGATGAACTCGTCCAGCAGCCTGCCCTCCTCGTCGAGCACGCCCATGGCCCCGTAGCGGGCGCCCACCAGGTCCATGGCGGTACGGACGATGCGCCGCAGTACGGCGGGCAGTTCCAGTTCGCCGGTGATGTTCACGACCGCCTGGAGGAGCTCCTGGAGGGTGCCCTGGGCACGGGCCAGGGCATGGAGCTGTTCGCCGATACGGTTCAGGTCGGAGCTGAGCGGCAGGTCCAGCAGCGACATGTAGGGCACCTCGGCCGACGGGGTGAGCCGGTCCTGCGCGGCACCGCCCTTGTCCAACGGCTCCTGCCGTTCCTCCGTCATCGCTGCTGTCCCACTTCCGCCGTCCACTCCGGGTACCGGTGTCCCGTGCGCGCGCTCTGGCGTGACGGACGGACCGACCCCGACACATCAACCGTGGCCCGGCTCCTCCCGCCCGGCGACTGGCCGCGCACCGCCGGCAGGCACCCGATCGGTCTCCGCGGAGACCCGAGCGGCGTAGCCGCCCTGGCGGCCGGCGCCCCGTGCGCCGCACGACGACCGGCCGGGCGTCAACCCGAGTCCTCCGTGGCGCGGCCGACGGGCAGGAGTTCGCGGATGTCCGCCGGCAGTGCCCCGCTGACCTTCTCGGTCAGTTCCGGGGCCAGGGCGGCATCGAGTACCTCCAGCACCGCTGCGGCCTCACGTACGGCCGCGTCCTCGTCCGTACCCGCTCGCCCGGCGATCCGCCCGGCGAACACGGTGAGGTCGAACCGCTCACCGGAGGTGTGCGAGCGCCCACCGGCGGCGGACCCCGTCGCCTCCCGCATGGGGGCGGCAAGTTCCGGCGGCAGCTGCGCGGCCACGTGGTCGGCGAGCCCGGACGGCAGCCGTTCGGCGAGCGTGCTCAGCACGGCCAACGTCGCCCGCTCGGCGGATCCCCGGTCCGGCAGCTGAGCGAGCGCCTGTACCTTCCCGATCATCTGGTCATGCCGCATGAGGTGGGTCTCCTCTCCCAGCGTCTGGTGCCTTCGGTCCGGCTGGGAACACCGGTGTCCCGGCAATCGGCGAGTACCCTGCGCGCCGCCACTACACCGGGCCTCCCCGGCCGACGGCGGCGCGGGCCGAACGATCCGCCGGGTGCCCGGCGTCTCCTCACGCCGGCGGAACACCCACCGGCGCACGGCGGCCGTGCACCAGCGCCGCGAACCGCAGCGCCACCTCTCGCCACACCCGTGCGGCATCCGGTTCCGCGCGCAGCGCGACGCGGTGCAGCTCCGTCCGATCCAGCCCATGGCGCTCCAGCCGGTCCGCGGACCACTGCGCGATGCGATCCGGCCCGGCCTCGGGGTGGAACTGGACGCCCCACGCAGCTTCGCCGACCCGGAAGGCCTGGTACGGGCACCGCTCGCTGCCAGCCAGCCACCGCGCCCCTTCGGGCAGCCGTACGATCGCGTCCACGTGGTGCTCGATCGCCATCGGCCGCTGCGGCAGCCCCCCGAACAGCGGATCGTGCGCCGCCTCCGGCCGCAGCGTCAGAGCGGTGCTCCCGAACTCCGGTTCGCCGTGCTCGCCCGCCACCTTGCCGCCCGCCACGTGCGCGAGCATCTGTCCGCCGAGACAGATCCCGAAGACCGGCACGCCCCGCTCCAGCGCCTGCGCCATCAGCGTCCGAGCCCCCGCCAGCCACGGCGCGCGCTCGTCGTCGTCCGGCAGGTAGCCACCGCCCAGCACGATCAGCGCGCTGTGCTCCAGCCGCTCGGGCAGGGCCTCCCCGGCGTCCCCCCGCACCACCTCCGTGCCGACCCCGCCGTCGGCCAGCCAGTCCGCCCACCGACCAGGCCCCCCGAGCGCGCTGTTCTGCACCACCAGCGCCGTGGCCGCACTCCGCATGGCCCGATTCCACCTCTCTCCCGGGATGCCCGGCCGACCCGCCCAGGCCGCCGTCATCCTGCCCCCGCACCGCACAGGCATGCCGTCAACGCCGGTCCGGGTATGGAGCGAGCCGGGCGGATCAGGCTCCGCGTACCGACGGATGCGGCTCTCTGCACCGACGAGCCGGGGCACGCCGCGTACCCATCCTGCGAAGCCGAGTAGCCACCCCGCAGAACGGGAACTCGCCGTTCCGAGCCGTCCGGCGTCCTCGGCTCCTCAAGGAGGCGATCATGGTGGAAGCGCCGCTGCCGGTGGCTGCGCGGCGGGGCGTGGTGACGCTGTTCCTGTGCGGTGACGTGATGCTCGGCCGTGGGGTCGACCAGATCCTCGAGCACCCCGGCGATCCGGTCCTGCGCGAGGACTGGATACGGGACGCGCGGGCCTACGTCGAACTGGCGGAGGCGGCCTGCGGTCCGATCCCCACGCCGGTCGCGCCCGCGTGGCCGTGGGGCGAGGCGCTGCGGGTGCTCCGGGAGGACGCCCCGGACGTGCGGATCGTGAACCTGGAGACATCTGTGACGTGCAGTGACGCCTTCGCCCCGGGCAAGGCGGTGCACTACCGGATGCACCCCGCCAACCTGCCCGCCCTGACGGTGGCCCGGCCCGACGTCTGTGTCCTGGCCAACAACCATGTGCTGGACTTCGGCCGCTCCGGTCTCCTGGAGACGCTCGACGCCCTGCGCGTCGCCGGGCTGCGGTCGGCGGGCGCCGGCCGCAACGCCGAAGAGGCGTACGCGCCCGCCGTGTGCCCCGTAGCGGACGGCGCCCGCCTCCTGGTGTTCGCCCTGGGGACCATGTCCAGCGGCATACCGCCGAGTTGGGCGGCGACGGCGGAGCAGGCCGGGGTGGCCTACGTCGCCGAGCCCACGGAGAGGGCGGCCGCCGCCGCGGCCGGGCGCGTCCGGCAGCTGAGGCGGCCCGGCGACATCGCGGTGCTCTCCGTGCACTGGGGGTCGAACTGGGGCCACCACATTCCCCGGGAACAGATCCGCTTCGCGCACACGCTGGTGGAGGGCGGGGTGGACGTGGTCCACGGGCACTCCTCGCACCACCCACGCGCCATCGAGGTCTACCGCGACCGGCTGATCCTGTACGGATGCGGCGACTTCATCGACGACTACGAGGGCATCTCCGGCTACGAGCAGTACCGTGACGACCTGCGTCTGGCCTACCTCGTCTCGCTGGAGGCGGAGACGGGCCGGCTGATGGATCTGCGCATGACGACACTGCAGGCCCGCAGGATGCGACTGGAGCCCGCCGCCGAGGAGGACCGGACGTGGATGGCGGCGACACTCGCCCGGTCCAGTCCCGGCGTGACCGTGCTGGCCGAACCCGACGGTGCACTCCATGCGGGACCGGACACCGGCCCGCAGGGGAGGTGAGGGGCGCGGGGCCGCTTCCCGTGCGTACGGCCGGGCAGCGACCACCCCCGAGGACCCGGCAGCGCGGATCGGCGGGTCCGGCTCCGCCCGTCAGTCGGGGGGAGCGCCGGACTCCCCGGGCACGGGCAGCGGCTGCCGCCAAGGGGTGGACGCGTCGATATTTGGGGCGGCCCGGCGGAGCCGGCGGGCCAGCGCCTCGGCCTCCGGTGCGTTCCGTGCGGCGACGGCGAGGAGGCGGAACGGCGCGGACGGCCGGAGTTCGACGCACACCGAGGGCCTGCCGGGCCGTACGTCGACGAAGTCCTCCCCGCCCTGATGACCGCGCGTGCCGATGCACACGAGCCCGGGCACGCAGGTGCCGCTCCGGTGGCTTCCGCGCATCGTGCGCCACCAGTCGGGTTCGACCGTCACCCGGCACACCGAAGTCAGCGGTACGCGCACATCTCCGCGGTGGGCCGCCGCCTTCTCCCACAACGTCGGCCGAATCACCAGATCGTCGCCCTCGACGCGTATCCGTGCCATGGTCCAACACCTCCCTTCCATCGTCGCTCCGGAACACCGAGACGAGCGCCGTCGACCGGCCGGCTCGGGGCGCACACTGGAAGAAGCAGGAGCAGTACACGCACGAGTCGCACGTGGAGGTCGGCCATGAGCACCCTCGAAGAACACGTCGACGTCGGAGTTCCGATCGACAAGGCCTGGGACACCCTCCACCGGGTCGAGAACTACCCACGCTTCGTGACGGGAGTCCGCGAAGCGCGCACGGAGGCGGCGGGCCGGGCGCATCTCGGCATCGAGGCCAGTGGGCGGTCGCGGGAGATCGAGGCCGAACTGTCCGACCGCCAGGCGGAGCGCGTGATGGAGTGGCACACCACCGGAGCTCCCGACCTCATCGGCTCCTTCTCGCTGCAGTCCATCGACGACAACCACACCCGGGTCCAGGCACGAGTGGAGTACGACCCCGACACCGTCAGGGAGGCCTTCGGCGGACCGAAGGGCTTCGCTCAGGCGAACGCCATCGAACGGGCGGTCCGCAGCGATCTGGAACATTTCAAGGACTGCGTGGAACAAGGGCGGTGAACGCGATGAGCCGCCGCCGAGCGGGGACACGGTGAGCATGGTCGGCGACACCGGTGACGACAGGGAGGCGCGGCGGCTGGGCGAGAACGGCCATCGGGCCGTGCCGCACACCGCTGACGTGCGTCTCGAGGCCTGGGCCACCAGCCGGGACCGCTGTCTGACGGAGGCGGCGATGGCGATGGTGGACTGCTTCGCCGACGTGTCCGGCGTACGGCCCGCCGCCGTGGAGCACGTACAGCTGGCCTGGGGCAGCGACGAGGACCTGCTCGCGGCGCTGCTGGACGAAGTGATCTACCGGCTGGAGGTGCAGGGCCGGGTGCCGGTCGACGTGGCGGCGGCGGAGGTCGACGAGGGCCTGGACGTGCGGCTGGCGATGGCCGCGCTGGCGGATGTGGAGATCACCGGCGCCGTGCCGAAGGGCGTCTCCTGGCACGAGCTGCACATCGGCCCGGATTCCTACGGCTGGTCGTGCGCGGTGACCGTCGACGCCTGATCATCGACGCCTGACGCCTGACCGTGCCCGACCATATGCCCGAACCGTGCGCCGAACCGGGCGCGGGCTTCAGCCCTTGACCACGCCCAGGGGCACCAGCCGGGCCACCGTGCGGCACAGCCCCGCCGCCTCACTCACCGCGACCACCGCGCCCACGTCCTTGTACGCTTCGGGAGTCTCCTCCGCCAGACCGCGCAGCGAGCGAGGTCGCACCGCGATTCCGCCGTGCTCCAGACGGTCCCGCAGCTGCCTGCCGGTGACCGTGCGGGCGGCCTCGTGGCGGCTCATCGTACGGCCCGCACCGTGGCACGTGGAGGCGAACGCGTCCCCGCCGGGCACGCCGGTCAGCACGTACGAAGCGGTGCCCATGGTGCCGGGGATCAGCACCGGCTGCCCCGCCTCCCGCAGATCCCCGGGGAGGTCGGGGTGCCCGGGCGGGAAGGCCCGGGTGGCGCCCTTGCGGTGGACGCACAGCCGGCGCCGTACCCCGTCGACCAGGTGGCTCTCGATCTTGGCGAGGTTGTGCGACACGTCGTACACGAGTGAGAGCCGTACTCCCGCGCTGCGCCGGAAGACGGCACGGGTCGCGTCGGACAGCAACTGGCGGTTCGCCCGGCCGTAGTTCGCGGCCGCGGCCATCGCCCCGAGATAGGCCTCTCCCTCGGGCGACTCCACCGGGGTGCAGGCCAGCTGCCGGTCGGGTACGGAGATGCCGTACCGGGCCATGGCCCGGTCCATCGCTCTGACGTGATCGGTGCAGATCTGGTGGCCGAGGCCGCGCGAACCGCAGTGGATCATGACGCACACCTGGTCGAGGGCGATCCCGAAGGCCGCTGCCGCCGTCGCGTCGTACACCTCGGCGACCTGCTGCACCTCCAGGAAGTGGTTCGCGGACCCGAGGCTGCCCACCTGGCCGAGGCCACGCTCCCGCGCCCGCTCGCCGACCTGCGTCACGTCAGCGTCGGCGACCGCCCCGCGGTCCTCGCACCGGATCAGGTCCCTCTCCTCGCCGTGGCCCTGTTCCACCGCGTACCGTGAGCCGCCTCGAAGGATCTGCTCCATCTGCTCGGGGCCGGTCAGCCGCCACACGCCGCCGGGGCCCGCGCCCCGCGGGATGGCCCGGTCCAGGCCGTCCATCACCGCGGGCAGCGACCGCTCGAACTCATTCCGCTCGCAGTCGGCGGCCAGCAGCCGCACTCCGCAGGAGATGTCGAAGCCGACCCCGCCGGGGGAGACCACCCCATCGTCGTCCACCGCGGTCGCCGCGACCCCGCCGATCGGGAAGCCGTAGCCCCAGTGGATGTCCGGCATCGCGTACGAGGCACCGACGATCCCGGGCAGGGTGGCCACGTTCACCACCTGCCGCAGCGACTGCTCCGCGTCGGCGAGCAGTTCCCGGGAGGCGAACACCACCCCCGGCACGCGCATGTCGCCGTGCCGTTCGATGCGGAAGCGATAGGGACGCTCCTCGACAAGTTCCATGGTTGCCGCTCAGTCCGCGAGGTCCGCCTTGCCGAACAGGGTGGCGTAGCTGGACGGGAGCTGGCTGATGACCTGATTGAGCTCGCCGCCGGAGATGGCGTCGGCGACTGTCGTCAGCACGGCGCTGGCGTCCCACTGGGCGGTACGGGGGCGCGCGCCCGTACGCTCCGCCACCTGGTGGTAGAACTCCTCGATGCCGAAGTTCTCGGCCCGCTCCCGCTTGGCGTCGGCCAGCGTGCGCCCCAGCGGCAGGGGCAGTTGGGCGGCGAGATCGTCGACCTCTCCGGGGCTGATCCTCTTCGCCAGTACCCCGAGAACGCCTTCGGTGATCTGCTGGGCTTCGTCCTGGCTGTGGAACTCGCCGCGCTCGCGCACGCGCGCGAGGAACTCGTCGCACCTCATCGGCTCCTCGTTTCTCCGCGCCGTGTGCGGCGCGGCACCCTCTGTCGACACTTCTGCCGATTTCGATGACGAGTACCCCGATTGGTCGCGCATGACCGAAGGGTGCGGATGGCCGCAGGGTGCGGCTGACCGGAACGCACGGACCGGAGGTGGCGGCGTCGCGACGCCGCCACCTCCGGTCCGGAGCTCAGTCGTGGTCGACGTGTTCGCGCAGGATCTTGCCGTTCGCCGCGTCGACGTCGAAGGTCGTCTTGTGCCAGTTGTCGGTCGTGACCACGTCGACAGACCAGACGAGCCTGTGGTCGTGCTCGTCGAGGCCGACGCCGGTGACGGTCCCCTTCGTCTTGTCGGTCGCCGTCGTCACGGCCTGTGCGGGCGTCCGGGTGGCCTTGCGCAACCAGTCGGCGACCTCGCGCTTGTCGCCGGCGTCCTGGTTCCTTGCCGTCTGACTGCGCAGGACCTTTCCGGTGACCGCGTCGACGTCGACCCGGTGAACCGTCCCGTCCGCGGCGGCGACCTTTGCCTCCCACTCCGGAGCGCCCGCGGAGCCGACCGGACTCGGACTGCCGGGGCTGGTCGCCCCCGGCGTCGCGGTGGAACCCTGGGCAGTGGACTTCAGGTCGAGTTCGACGAGCTTGCTCTGCGGGACTTCCCCGACCGCGGTGCCGGCCGCCTTGTCCCAGCTCACGTGTGTCTTCGTCACCAGGTCCTTGCGCTTGGCCTGGTCCCTGTTGAGCGATGCGGTGGGGGAGGCGGCGGTAGGGGAGGCCGGAGCGGGCGAGGCGGGAGAGGGGCTGGTCGGAGCGGCCTCGGCGACGCTCGAACGTGTCGCGTCGGTGGTGCCGCAGGCAGCCGTCAGCAGAACGGAACTGCCCAGGGCACAGGTCGCGGCCAGCGTACGGAGAGGCGGAAGACGGCGCGCAGTGGTCATGCAGCTCTCGGTAACCGTGGCATCGGCGCTTGACACCGACCGGGGGGCGAAACCACTGGAATGGCCGGGCGCGGCCCTTCCGGCCGTCCGCTGCTGGGTGCCGCAGGGCTCAGCGGCGGGCGTGGACGAGACCGGTCTCGTAGGCGACCGCACCGCCTGGGCCCTGCTGCTGAGGTCCAGTTTCGCCATCATCCGGTTCAGATGCGTCTTCACCGTGGCGATGGTCACCGTGAGGCGGTCGGCGATCTCCGGATTGGACAGCCCTGCCCGACCAGAGCGAGTACGTCCCGCTCGCGGTTGGTCAGCGAGGGCAGCGGGCCGGGATCGGCCAGGTCGGGCGACGGACCGCGGAGACAGGTGTCGATGAGCCGCTGAGTGACCGTCGGGTGCGAAGAGCATGGCATCCCACAGCGGCACCGCCGCCTCCGCGGCCATGCAGTGCAAGAGGTACAGCATCACGGTGCCCTCGGACCGGGGCGCCGTGGCGTACTGGGAGTGCCACCGGACGTACCACGGCCACAGGCAGGCCAGCACCCAGATCTGGGTCTACGACAAGAAGGCCGACGGCAAGTGCGTCTACGGCACTGTCAAGATCGGCGCCTGGCGCCACACCGGGAAGGCCTGCCCCAACGGCCACAACGTGAACGGAGCCCGCTCCGGTTGGCACTACGGCGCCGACGCCCAGGTCATCATGTCCATCCGCTGATCCGGCACCGGGGTCCGGGTACATGACCCCCCGTCCGTTCGGCCGGCTCCGTCGTCGGCGTCGCCGTCCGGACGGGCGGTCACCTGCCTGAGGGGAGCGATCCGAGCACGATCCCGTAGGTCAGGCGGCGGTCTTCCGCCGCCGGCCGCCGGCCCCGGCGAGCGCGTCGATGAGCTGCTCCCGGCTCATCCTGGAGCGGCCGGCGACGTTCTGCTCGGTCGCCCGCTGGTACAGCTCCGCCTTGCTCAGCTGCCGCAGCTCACCCTTCCCACCGGCGGGTGCGCGGCGGCCGGTCGCGGACGTCCGGGCGGTCTTGGGCGGGGCTTGGCGGCCGGTCTTCTTCGCCCCCTTCGCGGCAGGCTTCCGTGCCGGTGCCTTGTCCCGCGGCTCCGCGGCCGCCTCGCCACGGGTGCCGCGGGCCTGGTCGACGCTGCCCTGAAGGACCTTCATCAGGTCGATCACGTTGGTGGCCACGGGCGGCTCCTGGGCCGCCACGATCTCCTGGCCCTCCGACTTCGCCCGCACCATCTCCCGCACCGTCTCCTGGTACGTGTCGTGATACCGGGCCGGATCCCACGGCGCGCTGAGGGCCTCGACCAGCTGGATCGCCATGTCGAGTTCCTTGCCCTTCCCGGCGCGGCCGGAGGGCAGCTCGGGCAGCTCCCTGCCCGGGTCGCGGACCTCGTCGGCCCAGTGCAGGGTCTGAAGGACCAGGAGCTCGTCCTCGGCACGCAGCGCGGTCAGGTACTGCTTGTTGCGCATCACGAACGTGGCGATGCCCGCCTTGTTCGCCGTGGCCAGTGCCGAGCGCAGCAGTCCGTAGACGTTGACGTACTCCTTGCCGCGGGGCGCGACGTAGTAGGTGCGGTAGAAGTAGACCGGCTCGATGTCCGAGAGGTCGACGAAGTCGGTGATCTCGATGGTCTGGGAGCGGCCCGGTGCGATCTCGTCCAGCTCGTCGGGCTCGACGACGACGTACTCGCCCTCGGCCAACTCGTAGCCCTTGACGATGTCGTCGGGGGACACCTCCTCGCCGGTGCGTTCGTTGACCCGCCGGTTGCGGATGCGGTCCGTGGTGCCGCGCTGCAACTGGTGGAAGTGGAGGGTGTGGTCCTCGGTCGCGGTGAACAGGCCGATCGGCACGCTGACCAGCCCGAAGGTGATCACGCCGGTCCACATCGCGCGTGCCATGGACAACCACTCCAGTCCTGCCTGCCCCGGCGGCATCCGGCGCGGATGCCGCTGTCCACCACGCTGACACCTTCGCACCCTGAGCGCGCGCCGGACGCGGCGAGCGGAGGATCATGGGCCATGCCGCGGCGCGCGGGCAGGGGAGGGCGCCTGCCCCGGTGTGCCGCCCACCACCTGCCCGACGCGTCCGGCCAGGCGGTCCCTACTCGGCGCGTGCCGCCAGGCGGTCCACCTCCTTCGCGGCCCGTCGGGCCTCCTGTTCGGCCCGCGCGAGGTCACCGGCGGCCTCCTGGAGCCGCTCCTCGGCGGCCCGCTGCTCGTGCTCCGCTCGCCTCAGGTCCTCGCGGGCCTGGTGCAGCTGCTGCTCGGCAGCGGACACCTGCTGCCCGGCCCGATCGCGGCGGTCGCGTGCCTGCCGTACCGCCGCGTCGGCGTCCGCCTGCTCCGCGCGCCGGGCGCGAAGCCGCTGATCGGCCTCCTCGGCTGCCTTCCTGGCCGCCGCGAGCCGGGTGGCCTGCCGCTCGCGGCGCCGTTCGGCCAGTTCGTCCTTCGCCCGTGCCGGTGGAGCCGCCGTCCGGGTACGCGCCGGTCCGGGCGCCGGCCGGGGCGGCTTTTGGGACGCGCCTTCCGCCGGGCCGGCGTCGGCGGGGAACACCGAGGGCGGGGTCAGGGCGCCGTGCAGGCGGCCGGCGGCCCACTGCTCGGCCGCATCGGGATCGGTGAGCACGGCGAGCAGCGTGGACTCGACGTCCTGCCGCACCGCGTCGGACAGCCGATGCCCGGCCTCCTGGGCAAGTTGCGCGGCCTGCCGGGACAGGGCGGAGACGAGCTGCCTGCGCTGCGCGGAGAGCTCCCGGAGCCCGGCAGCGTCCAGAGCGCGGTACGCCTCGCGCAGTGCCTCCCCCAGCTCCAGGAACTGCCGGCTCTCCTCCGGTCGGGAGCGCAGCAGCAGGTTCGCGGCCCAGGCCGCCAGGGTGGGGCGGCGTGCGCCGTGGATCAGGCGGGCGTCCTCCGCCCGGCCGTCCGCTCTGACGGCGGCGGTCAGCTCTTCGCGCCGGGCGACGAAGTCGGCCGGCGGCGTGGTGTAGAGCTCGTCGAGAAGGGCCTCCACATTCTGCTCTCCGCCACGCCGCCCGCCCTTGCGCCGCATGATGTCAGTCGCCGGTCACACGCTGTCGCAGACTCGCTCCGCCCGCGCGGCCGCCACGCTGCGTGCGACGTCCGCGTCCGCCAGTGCCTGGCGCTGAGAGGCGTCCGGGTGGCCGCCGTCGGCGACGAGGTCCTGGAGCTCCTTCTTGAGCTGGTCGTACTCGTGTGCCGCATGATCGGCCGCCGCCATGGCCTTGGCGCAGTCCTGCGACGTCGCGGCGCGGGCGGCCGTGGCCGAGTGAGCCGCGCCGGGAAACGCCAGAAGCAGAGCGGCACCGGCCGTCGTGGCGAGCATGCGGACGCGAGTCATGGCGTGACCTCCGAACGGGGGAGCCGGACGAGAAAGAGGAGGCACCGGTCGGATCGGCGCCGCACTTCCGTGCGAACGGCGTCGGCCTGGCGTGGAGATGCTGCCCGACCACCATGGGACAAGAGCCTCGCCGCTGCCACTCGTGCGACCCTTCACCGACGTCACCGGCTGTGGCCGCCCGGGGGCGGGGGAGCCCCAGGGGGTGCGAGGGCGCAGGGTTGCGAGGGACCGAGCGGTAGTGGGCGGATTCCCGCCACTGTTCACGCCTACGGGTGAATCCGTGAATGGATGTCCAGCCTGCTCCTGGCCGGTGCGGTGTCCTGAGGCACGAACGCCCCGAGGGGACGGGGCGTGACGGGACACCGGCAGAGGGGGGAGCGACGGGCATGCGTCTGTTCGTTCTGTGCGTGTGGCTGCTGACCGCGAGCCTGGGTGGCTATCTCGCCACCGTGTGGATCCGCCACGGCGGCCTGCGGCAGCGCACGCCCGGCGTGACCCGGCTGCCGCTGTGGCTCGTCGTGGGGCACGTGGCGCTCGCCGTGGCCGGACTCGCCTCCTGGGCGGTGTACCTCGTGGGAGGGCTCAGAGGCTCGGCGTGGGCCGCGTGCGCGGTCGTCCTGATAGTGGCCGCGTTCGGCTTCATGATGCTGTTGCGCTGGCTGCCCAGCCCCGGGCGCCACTCCCACGGCGCCGTCACCGCCGAGCGGCACTTTCCGCTTACGGCCGTCGTCGCCCACGGGATGAGCGCCGGAGCCACCGTGCTCCTCGTGCTCCTCGTGGTGCTGCGTCAGATGTGAGCGACTGTGCTGCTGCCGGCCGCCGGTGCGGGCGAGTCGGGCCGGACGCGTTCGTCGTTCCCGGCGGCGCAAAACTCAGGTGCGTGCGACGGGTGACGCTGACACGCTGCGACGGTGAATCGTGAACAGATCTCCGGTATCGCCCATGCCGATCACCCGATAAAGGCTCCGCTCGACGACGACTCGGTCCGACGGCTGCTGGCACGCGGCGTCGCGGACACCGCCCAGCGAGCGCTCGACCTCGGCTGCGGTGGCGGGGAATGGCTCCTGCGTGCCCTGGCCATGTGGCCGGATCTGCGGGCCGAGGGCGTGGACGTCTCCGAGGACGCCCTGACGCGGGCGAGCCGGGCGGCCGAACGCCTCGGCGTCCGGGACCGCCTGACGCTCCACCACCAGGACGCCGCGGACTACGGTTCCCCCAAGCCGTTCGACCTGGTGCTCAGCGTCGGTGCCACGCATGCCTTCGGCGGCCTGCTCCCCACCCTCGCGGCGGCCCGCGAGCACCTGGCCCCCGGCGGTCGCGTGCTGATCGGTGACGGGTTCTGGGACCGCGAGCCCTCCCAGGAGGCCAGGGAAATGCTCGGCGACCTCGCCGACCTGGCCACCACCGTGGACCGGATCGTCGCCGACGGGTGGACTCCCGTCCACGGGCATGTCAGCACGCGCCGCGAGCTGGACGATTACGAATGGTCCTGCTGGGGATCGCTGGCGTCATGGGCCCTGGACAACCCGGACGACCCCGAAAGCGCGCAAGCCCTCGAGACAGCCACCACCCGACGCTCCGAATGGCTGCGGCACTACCGGGACACCTTTGGTTTCGTCTCCCTGGTGCTGCGCCGGACATCCGACTGAGGTTCCTCCGACAGGGAGGTTCCCCCGCCGCCGCTCATCGGGTGGGGTCGCAGACGCGGAGCGTGCGGGGCGCCTGGCCGGCCGGTTCGGGCAGGCGCAACGGCCGCAGCCCGGGCGTGATGCTGCCCAGGAGCGTGGCACGGCGGGCGCCCGTGCCCGACGGAAGCGCGCCGGGCAGCCCGTTGACGGTCAGAAAGCCGAGAACGGCGAAGGCCAGGGCCTCCTTGGCGTCCGAGGGCAGGCCGAGCGCGTCGCTGGAACGGACGGTGACGCCGGGCAGTTCCTCGGCGACCATGCGCATCATCACGGGATTACGCGTGCCTCCGCCGGAGGCGACGAGCTGGGTGACCCCGTGGGCACGGCAGGCGTCGGCGACCGTGACGGCGGTGAGCCTGGTCAGGGTGGCCAGGACGTCGTCGGGGCCGACGCCGGGGACGTCGGCGAGCACGCGCAGCAGGTAGGGCAGGTGGAAGTGCTCCTTGCCGGTGCTCTTCGGTGCGGGTCTGCGGTAGTACGGATCGTCCAGGAGCAGCTGGAGCAGGGCGGGGCTGGTCCGGCCCGCCGCCGCCCGGCGTCCGCCTTCGTCGTACCCGGCGGCGCCCGCGGTGAAGTGCCGTACGGCGGCGTCCAGCAGGGCGTTGGCGGGGCCGGTGTCGAAGGCCAGTGGGCCGGCGCCGGGCGCCACCACCGTGATGTTGGCGATACCGCCGAGGTTCAGCGCCGCGGGGGTGCCGGGCAGGGCGCGCAGTAGCAGGGCGTCGGTGAGGGCGACGAGCGGGGCGCCCTGGCCGCCGGCCGCGACGTCCCTGCTCCGCAGGTCCGAGACGACGGGCAGGCCCGTGGCCTCGGCGATCCAGGCGGGCTGGCCGAGTTGGAGCGTGCCGCGGACCGTACCGTCCTCGACCCAGTGATGCATGGTCTGCCCGTGCGAGACCACCAGGTCGGCGGTACCGCCGCACAGGTCGCGCAGGGCACGGACGGCCGCGTCCGCGAAGGCCTGTCCGATGCGGGTGTCCAGGGCGCACACGGTCTGCGTGGTCGTGGCCGCCGGAGGCAGGGTGACGGCGATCAGGTCGCGAAGGTCGTCGGGGTAGGAGACGGAGAGGTGCCCGAAGGGCCGCATGAGCAGGGCGTCGCCGTCCAGGGTGAGCTCGGCGGCGGCCGCCTCGATGGCGTCGTACGAGGTGCCCGACATCAGGCCGATCACGCGCACGGGGTGTCTCCTGTCCGTTTGGATTGCTCGTTCGCCTGCGGGGAGCCCGAGCCCCTTCGGCTCTCTCGCCGCCGGCGCCTGGGAAGGGCGCCCTGGGACGGCCCTTGCCGTTGGCCGGTGCTCAGCCGTCGGTCGCCGTTGGGCGTCTGGCGCCGTCAGGTGAGTGGACGCCCGACGGCGACCGACGGAGTAGGACGGGCGACCGTCACTCCTGGCCGGCGACCTCGCTGACGCGGCCGGAGCCTGGCCCCGGTTCGCCGTCGCCCGGGGTATCGGTCACGGCCGCGGGAGCGCGGTGGAACAGGCTCATCAGGCCTCCGACGACCAGGGTGACCAGCACGCCGATCGGCACCAGCCACTGGGCGGCGATCGCCGTCGGTACGGTGACTCCGGCCGTGGTGACGTCGATCTTGACCTCGCGCACCACGTAGGTCATGACGGCCACCGTCACCAGGAACGCCACGACGGCGTCGGCCTCGCCCGCGCGCCTGACGAGCCGCCCGAGGAGGAACGCGCCGAGCAGCGCGCCGTAGGTGTAGCCGGCGATGGTCAGGCCGGTGAGGTACACATTGCCCGTGCTGGTGCTGAAGGCGCAGGCGAAGACGGCCATGAGGACCGCCCACACCAGGGTCATCACCCGGGCGAGCCTGAGCAGGGCGTCCTCGGAGGGCGTGCGGGGGAAGAAGCTGTGGATGATGTCGGCGACCGTCGAGTTCGACATCGAGTTCAGGGCCGAGGACAGCGATCCCATGGCGGCGCCGAGGATGCCGGCCACCAGCAGACCGGAGATCACCACGGGCAGGCCGTGCAGGATGAAGTCGGGGTAGAGGTTGTCGGAGCTGGCCAGTCCGAGGTCCTTGAAGCTCTTGCCCTGGTTGTAGGACCACAGCAGCGCGCCGACCAGGGAGAAGGCGGCGAACTGGAGGGTGACGAAGACACCTGAGGCGATCATGGCCTTCTGTCCGTCGCGCAGCGTGCGGGTGGCCAGGATGCGCTGGACGATGAGCTGGTCGGAGCCGTGGCTGGCCATCGCGAAGATGGCGCCGCCGACGATGGCCGTGGGCAGGGCGAAGGTGCTCGTGAGGACGTGGGCGAGCGAGAAGTCGGTGTCGAAGAGCTTGAACTGGCCCGCGTGCAGGGCGCGTGTGAAGCCGTCGCCGCCGACGTGCCCGGACAGCACCGCGATGGCGAGGATCGCGCCGCCCAGGTACAGGCTCATCTGGATGGCGTCGGTCCAGATGACCGCCTTGATGCCGCCGAGGTAGGTGTAGACGACGGTGATCACGGTCAGCACGACGATGATGACGCGGTAACCGGTGTGCACCCCGAACTCGTCGAGCAGCAGCTTGATCGGGATGGCGGAGGCGAACAGCCGCACGCCTTCGGCGAGGAGCCGGGTGAAGACGAAGGTCACCGAGGCGAGCCCCTGCAGCTTCAGTCCGAACCGGTCGCCCAGGTACTGGTAGGCGCTGACGAACCCGCCGCGCTTGTACAGGGGGATCAGCACGGTGGCCACGACGACCCGGCCGATGACGTAGCCCAGCGCCAGTTCGACGTTGCCGAAGCCCTGTCCGCTGTAGGCGCCGCCGGGCACGCTGATCACGGTGAGCACGCTGGTCTCGGTGGCCACCACGGAGAACGAGACGGTCCACCACGGCATGTGCCCTTCGCCGACGAAATAGTCCTTCGCCGATCTCTGCCGGCCGGCCAGCCGGAGTCCGATCACCGCGATGGCGACCAGATAGACGACGACCACGACGAGGTCGAGTTGGCGCACGGTGACTCCTGGGCTGGGGCACGGGTTCGGGCGGACCGTCGGTCACGGCACAACAGGTGACCGGCGGCATCACGGTCCAGCGAGTATCGGGAAGCTGAACTCGGCATGTCAATAAGTAACCTGGTTTTACGAAGTAGGTAACTTATTGACGTCCTCCAGGAGGCTGGTTAGCGTGTCGCCATCCCACCCAGGAGTGAGCCATGGCCCGCCAGGACCCAGATCGCCCACCGGCACGGCAGCCGGAGGACACCTCGGCCGCCGACATCCTGTCGCGTATCCGCGCGGGCCGGCCGTCCCTGGCACCCTCCGAACGACGGGTGGCCGACGCCGTCCTGGCCGATCCGGCCCAGGCGGCGGAGTTGTCCATCAGCGCCCTCGGCCGGCGGGCCGACACCTCGGTCGCCACCGTGATGAGGTTCTGCCGCGCCATCGGCATCTCGAACTACCCGCAGCTGCGCCTGGCCTTGGCCGCGGCCGCGGCGCGGGAGCAGGCCAGGGCCGGAGAGCGCCCGCCCCTGGGCACCGACATCAGCCCCACGGACACACTGGACGAGATCGTCAAGAAGATCGTCTACAACGAGGTCCGCGCGCTGGAGGACTCCGGGTCGGCGTTGGACGTGCAGGCGCTCGGCCGTGCCGTCGACGTCGTCGCCGGTGCCCGGCGTGTCGACATCTTCGGCGTCGGCGCCGGCGCGTTCGTCGGACAGGACCTGCACCAGAAGCTCCACCGCATCGGCCACATGGCGTTCAACTGGAGCGACCGGCACGCGGCCCTCACCGCCGCCGCCCTCCTCGGCCCCGGTGACGTGGCCCTCGCCATCTCCCATTCCGGAGAGACCGAGGACACCGTCGAACCCCTCCAGGTCGCCGCCGAACGGGGTGCCACCACCATCGCCCTCACCAACGCCCCCCACTCCTCCCTGGCGCAGGCCGCCGACCTGGTGCTGACGACCTGCGCCCGCGAGACCCCGTTCCGGTTCGGTGCGACCGTCAGCCGTATCGCCCAACTCGCTGTCGTCGACTGCCTGTTCGTCGGCGTGGCCCAGCGTTCCTACGACGCCACCACGGCCGCGCTGGAGAAGACCTACGGGGCCGTCCAGCGCCGCAGGCGGCCACAGCCGCAGCGCCAGGCACAGGCCGGCGACTGAGCGGGCCCTTCCCGGGCCGATCGCGACCCGGCCGCGCCCGCGGCCCGGCCGCGGCGATCATGACCTTCCCCTCCGGTTCGTGCGACAGCCGATTCGGGAGAGCATGGAGGGACGGCCCCTCAGCAGCCGCACCCATCGACCGCTGTCGAGGAGGGAGCTTGGAGCATGACCGCACAGGAATCGTTCCAGGACGAAGGAGCGGCCCACCGGGTGGGACCGTCCCCACCGGGAGGGCTGCTCGACCTGCTCAGCGTGTCCGCGGTCGTACTGGACAGCAGCGGGCGGATCGTGTTCTGGAGCCCGCAGGCCGGTGACGTGTTCGGCTACACCGCCGAGGAGGCGCTGGGCCGGTACGCGGCCCGGCTGATGATCCACGAGGAGCACCGAGAACTGGTGACCAAGCTGTTCGCCGAGGTGATGGGCACCGGGGCGAGCTGGGCCGGCGCGTTTCCCATCCGGCACAAGGACGGCAGCACCCGCATGGTGGAGTTCCGCAACATGCGGCTGCTGGACGACCTCGGCGACGTCTACGCCCTGGGCATCGCCGCGGACCGGGCCATGCTCCAGCGGGTCGAGACCAAGCTGGCCCTGTCCGAGCATCTGGTGTCCCAGTCACCCATCGGCGTCTCGCTCCTGGACACCGACCTGCGCTACCTCATGGTCAACCCCGCGCTGGAGCGCATCGACGGCATCCCCGCCACCGACCACATCGGCCGCCGCCCGCGCGACATCCATCCCGCGGCCGGCATCGAGACCGTCGAGTCCGCTCTGCGGCAGGTCCTGGTCACCGGCACGCCGGTGATCGACCAGTACATCGTCGGCCGCACCGCGGCCGACCCGGACAACGATCACGCCTGGTCGGTGTCGTACTACCGGCTCGAAGGGGCCGGCGGGCAGGTGATCGGGGTGGCGAGCTCGGTCATCGACGTCAGCGAACGCCACCGGGCCGCGACCGAGGCGGACCGGGCACGGCGCAGGCTGGCGCTCATCGCCGATGCCGCCGCGCGCGTCGGAACCACCCTGGAGGTGGAGCAGACCGCGCAGGAACTGGCGAAGGTGGCCGTTCCGGACCTGGCCGACGTGGCGGCGGTCGACGTCCTGGACGCCGTCCTGGCGTTCCGCCGCACCAGCGGCCCCCACGACGGCCCGGAAGTGTTCCGTGCACTCGCCATGGTCTCCGCCCACCCCACCGAGGCGACCGCCGCCGCGGACAGGGTCGGCGACATGGCCGCCTACGGCCCGGACCGTCTGATCACCCAGTGCGTCCACACCGGGCAGCCGGTCGTCGTGGCCCACACCGGGCAGGAAGAACTGCAGCGCATCGCCCGCAACCCGGACGCCGCGGCCGTCTTCGCCCGGGCGGGCGTGCACTCCTATCTCGCGGTGCCGCTGATCGCCCACAACGAGGTTCTCGGCGCGTTCGACCTGCTGCGGATCGACAACCCGCTGCCCTTCGACGAGGACGACGTGATCCTCGCCGGGGAACTGGCCGCCCGGGCCGCGGTGGCCATCGACAACGCCCGCTGGCACCAGAGCGTGCGCAACTCCGCGGAAACCCTCCAGCGCAGCCTGCTGCCCGGCGACCCTCCGCCCCTCACCGGCCTGGACGTCGCCTCGCACTACCAGCCCGCTCAGGCCTCCTGCGAGGTCGGGGGCGACTGGTACGACGTCATCCCCCTGGACGGCGACAAGACCGCCCTGGTGGTCGGCGACGTGATGGGCAACGGCATCGACGCCGCCGCGGCCATGGGGCGCCTGCGCACCGCCACCTGCGCATATGCCGACCTCGACCTCGCCCCCGACGAAGTCCTCCAGCACCTGGACAAGATCACCCGCGGGCTGGAGCACTACATCGCGACCTGTCTCTACGCCGTCTACGACCCGCACCAGGGCACGTGCCACCTCGCCAACGCCGGACATCTGCCGCCTGTGCTGATCCGCACCGGGCACAGCCCCGAACTCCTCGACATGCCCACGGGTGCGCCCCTCGGCGTCGGCGGCGTGCCCTTCCACACGACCGCCTTCGCGTTCGACCCCGGCGACCGGCTGGTCCTGTACACGGACGGGCTCATCGAGACCCGGCACCACCCGATCGACGAGCGCCTGGACACCCTGCTGCGCGTCCTCGAGGGCGAGCCCCGTCCGCTCACGGACACCTGCCAGTGGCTCCTGGACAACCTCCGGCACCCCGAGGACCACGACGACGTCGCTCTGCTGATCGCGCGGGCCCAGCCGATCGGCCCAAGCGAGGCCGTCGGCTGAGGTTCACCCCGCGCTGTTCACCCCTGGGGCCTCTCGTTCGGATCCTGCCGGGCTCGCGGGGCTGGCACGCACTCGCCCACTGCCTCAAGGGCGTGGGCGGTGCCCCCAGCGGCGTTGTCGTCGGTCGCCGACGCTCCGCGTCGCCCCGCCGTCCTCCGCCTTGTATCTCACGCACCAGACCCCGCTCCCTGATCCGGCCTGATCCGAACGAAAGACACTGGCTGTCCGAAGCCCGGCCCCGGTAGGTCGGGGAGAGGGGCGCCTCGTACGGGCCCGGCCGCCGGCGGTCGTCCGGCGCGGTCGGCGCCGGACGGCGCCGGGCCCGGCCGGGTCTCAGTAGGCGCGCGCCACGACCGCGACGTTCCCCGGCTGGTCGTCGCTCTCGGGAACCGAGCCGTCGGCGGCGACCAGGCACCGCACGGACACGCCCTGTTCGGCGAGCTGCGCCTCGCCCTCCGGGCCGAGCGCGGCCCAGGGGATGCGCGCCCAGCCGGTGGTCGCGGCCTCGGTGGCCTCCGCGATCGTCGTGACCTCGGCGGTACGGCTCTCTCGGCGCTCGCGCGACTGCGTCAGCAGGAGCGCCTGATCGTCCGCCAGCATCTTGGGCAGGAGCTCGGACAGTGCCCCGATCGCCGTGGGCTCCTTGCTCCCCGCGATGCGGCGGACCAGCACGGCGGTGCCCTGCTCCAGATCCCGTGGCCCGACCTCGATCCGTACCGGCACACCTTTGAGCTCCCAGTCGACCACGCGCCGGCCGAACGGTGTGTCGGTGCGGTCGTCGACGTGCGCGCGGACACCGGCGGCGGTCAACCGTTCGCCGATCTCCCGGACCCGTGCCTGCACCGCGTCGTCGTCCTTGACGGCTACGACCACCGCCTGGACGGGGGCCAGGCGG
>NZ_MUBM01000197.1 GCF_002154505.1 Streptomyces carpinensis
TCGACACGCCCGGGCTGCGCGGGGTCGGGCTGTGGGACGCCGAGAGCGGGGTCGGGCAGGTGTTCTCGGAGATCGAGGAACTGGCCGAGCGGTGCCGGTTCCACGACTGCGCCCACGGCAGCGAACCCGGCTGCGCGGTGCTGGCCGCCATCGACTCCGGTGAACTGCCCGAGCGGCGGCTGGAGAGCTACCGCAAGCTGATGCGCGAGAACCAGTGGATCGTCGCCAAGACCGACGCGCGGGTGCGTGCGGAGATCAAGCGGGACTGGAAGCGCAAGGGCGCGCAGGGCCGCGCGGCGATGGAGGCGAAGCGGGGCCGGTGGAGCTGACGCGGCCGTGATCGTCCGCCCGCCGTGGGGGCGGCTCGGGCCACCCGTGGGTCCCTCAGCGTAGTGTCCGATTTCCGCCAGCGGCACCCTCGCCGCCGGCGGACACTGGACAGCGTGATGAACGAGGACACCAGGTACGAGGCGGTGCGCAGCCGGGACGGCCGGTTCGACGGCGAGTTCTTCTTCGCCGTCGAGACGACCGGGATCTACTGCCGTCCCAGCTGCCCGGCCGTGACCCCGAAGCGGCACAACGTGCGGTACTTCACCACGGCCGCCGCCGCCCAGGGCGCGGGATTCCGGGCCTGCCGCCGGTGCCGGCCCGACGCGGTGCCCGGCTCCGCCGAGTGGAACGTGCGGGCGGACGTCGTCGGGAGGGCCATGCGGCTGATCGGCGACGGTGTGATCGACCGGGAGGGCGTCGCGGGGCTCGCCACGCGGCTCGGCTACAGCGCGCGGCAGGTGCAGCGACAGCTCACCGCCGAGCTCGGTGCCGGGCCCGTGGCCCTCGCCCGGGCGCAGCGGGCGCACACCGCGCGTGTCCTGCTGCAGTCCACCGGCCTGCCGGTCACCCAGGTCGCGTTCGCGGCCGGGTTCGCCAGTGTGCGGCAGTTCAACGACACCGTCCGCACCGTCTACGCGGCGACCCCGAGCGAGCTGCGGGCCGCCGCACCCCGGACACGGCACCGCCGGACCGCCGCGCCCACCGCCGGGATCCCGCTGCGGCTCGCCCACCGGGGCCCCTACCAGGCCGGTCCGGTCTTCGACCTGCTCCAGCGCGAGGCCGTGCCGGGCGTCGAGGAGGTGCGGGGCGCACCGGGCGGGCGGACCTACCGGCGCACCCTGCGCCTGCCCTACGGCACCGGGATCGTCGCGGTCGACGAGCGGCCCGGCGTGCCGCAGGCCGCGTCCGGTGCGCACCCCGGCGGCTGGCTGGAGGCCCGGCTGCACCTGACCGACCCGCGGGACCTGACGACGGCCGTGCAGCGGCTGCGGCGGCTGTTCGACCTGGACGCCGACCCGTACGCCGTCGACGAACGCCTCGGCGCGGATCCGCGGCTCGCACCACTGGTCGCGGCCCGCCCCGGACTGCGTTCGCCGGGCGCCGCGGACCCCGAGGAGGCCGCGGTACGGGCGCTGCTGGGACGGGAGGACGCGGCGGAACTGGTAGAGCGCTACGGAAAGGCGCTGGACGCCCCCTGCGGCACCCTCACCCACCTGTTCCCCGAGCCGGCCGTCCTCTCCGGCGCCGAGCCGGCGGGACCGCTGGGCGCCCTGGCCGCCGCCCTCGCCGACGGCGCCGTACGGCTGGATCCGGGCGCCGACCGGGACGAGGCGCACCGTGCGCTGCTCGCCCTGCCCGGCCTGGACACCGTCACGGTCGCCGTCATCCGCACCCGCGCCCTCGGCGACCCCGACGTGGCCCCGCCCGGCGTGGCCGCCTCCGACAGCTGGCGCCCCTGGCGCTCCTACGCCGTACGACACCTGCTCACCGCAGGGGAGTTGGACATCCGATGACCATGAACATGCCCATGCCGGCCGACCTGAACACGACGACGTACTGGACCCGGCTCGACAGCCCGCTCGGCCCGCTGCTCCTCACCGCGGACGAGACCGGCGCCCTCACCTCCTTGTCCGTGCCCGGCCAGAAGGGCGGCCGCACGGTCGAGGAGACCTGGCGGCACGACCCCGGGCCGTTCCGCGACGCCAAGGAACAGCTGCGGGCCTACTTCGCCGGTGAACTCAAGGAGTTCGCGCTTTTGTTGCGGACGCACGGCACCGCGTTCCGGGAACGGGTCTGGGCCGCCCTCGACACCGTTCCCTACGGGGCGACCACGACGTACGGCGAGATCGCCGCCAGGGTCGGCGCCTCGCGGGCCGCCGTGCGGGCCGTCGGCGGCGCGATCGGCGCCAACCCCCTCCTGGTGGTGCGCCCCTGCCACCGGGTGATCGGCGCGGACGGCTCCCTGACCGGTTACGCGGGCGGCCTGGAGCGGAAGGTACGGCTGCTCACCCTGGAGGGCGCGCTGCACGGTGGTCCTGAAGCAGTTCCAGCGTGCGCAGCGCCAGATGGTCGCGGACACGCCGCACACAGGCACTCCACTGACGCGTGAGCCCCGGCCGCGCCTCCAGCCGGTCCCAGATCTCGCCCAGCCCCGGCGGGGTGTCCGTGCCCGGCATCCACAGATGGAGCAACTGGTCGATCACCACCCGCAGTTCACCATGGTCGGCATCGCCCCGCCGGGTGCCGCAGGCCGAGTCGACGACGGCGGGCACGGTCGTCAGTAGCCAGTCGTGCAGCGCCACGTCCTCGCACAGCGCGGCCAGTTGCTCGGGCGTCGCCTGCGCCGTCCGGGCGATCGTCAGCCGGAGGGTGCGCAGCTCGCGGTCGGCCAGGGTGAATGCGCCCCGGAAGCCCTCGCGGTCCACCACGGCGGACCAGCGCAGCCGGGTGCGCCGCGGGTGGAACGGGGGACGGTGGTCGAGGAGCCGCGCTGCTCTGAGCCGCGCGACCTGCGCCTCGCTCACCGCGCCCGGGTCCAGGCTCTCCGGGTCACGGCTGCTGAGAAACCGCGTCGCGACGTCCGCGGCGGTGCCACGGCCCGTGAGTTCGACGACGCCCGGGCACTCGAGGTAGTGGCTCCAGGGCAGCCGGCGGTCGCCGCCTGCGATGAGCACACCACGGGTCGAGCCCTGTACCACCCGCCCGCCCACCACACAGGCGCGCGCGGCCAGGGTGCCGATCGCGCGGACGCGGCCGCCGGACCGCGTGACCAGGGGGCAGTCGACGCCGTAGAGGGTGTCGGGTGACACGGCCCGCGGGACGGGGCGTTCCCGGGTTCGCACCCGCTCGCCGGGCACGAGGTCCAGTAGCTCGGCCACCGCGTCCGCCTCCAGCGGGAGCCGGTTCATCAGCAGTCCGGTACGGACCTCGCCCACCATGACCAGCGTCGCGCCGTCGTCGCTCGCCCCGGTCATGGCCCGCCGCCCTCGGTGCCGGTGGCGGTGAAGGCGTACAGGATGCGCTCGGTCAGCCGGGACGGAACCGCGAGGCCCTCCTTCTCGCTGCGCTCGGCGACCTGGCGCAGCGCGACGGGATCGGCGGCCGTGTGGTCGAGGATCACCCGGACGGCGTGCTCGACCGGCAGGAAGCGGGTGTCCAGGACCGAGAAGGTGCGGTACGCCCAGAACGGCGTCGCCTGCGGGTTGAGCCGCACCACGGGGGGCAGCAGGTCCCAGCGGTCGGGGAACGCGTCCTCCTCCCAGGACTCCGGCGGTAGGACGACCTCGCCTCGGTCCCGCAGCAGGCCGAGCCGCAGCATCTGCCACACGGCGGCGAGGAACGGGCACGACCACAGCCGCCTTCCGTCACGCTCGGTGGACCACAGCTGTGCGTCGACGAAGACGGAGTGCCGGCGCGCACCGAGCTCCAGCGGTGGCTCCCAGGCGGTGGCGGTCGACATGGCCTGCGGGGCGACGTCGGAGCGCGAGCGCACGCCGTTGCAGAGCCAGCCGGACTCCGCCGCCGGGGGCCGTGTGCCGGAGGCGGTGCCGACGGGCGGCTCCTCCACCAGCCGGGCGAGCAGCAGCGGGGCCACCCGGGCGCCGTTCGCCTCGGCACAGGCGGATTCGCGGGCCAGGTAGTCGATGCGCAGCCCGGCCTTGGCGGCGGCGCGTACCACCATCGGGATCACTTCCGCGGGCGAGGAGAACGGGGTGAAGTAGTCGTCGACCAGGAAGCACGTGCTGATGCGCCGCCGGGGCCCGGCCAGGGAACGGGCCGTGGCGGCCCACGGCGCGACCTGGGCGAAGTGGGCGCGCAGCCGGTCGGGACCGGCCGTGAAGTCCTCCATGTACAGGTGCCCCAGCTCGACCGACAGATGGGAGTAGGGGACGGCCCGGGTGCGCAGATCGGCCGACGACTCGCGGTAGACCCAGTCGGCGGCCGGCCCCACGGCCGCGTCCTCCCCGTGGGCCGTCACAGCGTCTCCCACCTGCTCTCGTCCGTCAGCCCGTCCGCGAGGTCCTGGAACGCCTCGGCCGTCTCCCGGTTGGCGATCTGCGGCATCAGGACGTCCTCGTCGGTGATGAGCTGCTCCCTCCACTGCAGGACGGGGTCCAGCGGCACGGTGCCCAGCGTGACCGTGCGGCCCAGGCCCAGCTTGCCGGACCTGCGGGTGAGTTCGGCGTCGCAGGCCTTCAGCCACTCCTTCTGCTCCGGCCGCAGACCGTGGCCGGCGGCCGGGAAGCCGGTGTCCTGCTCGGGGAGGTCGATGCCGGGCACGGCGGCCCGCACGTACCGGACGCGCCCCTCCAGCGCGTCCTGCTCGTGCCCCCAGTGGGCGCCGATCTGCAGGATGCCCCGTTCGTCGCGCACGAGGGCGGCGGTGGCCTCGAGGTGCTGACGGGTCCAGCGGTGGAAGACCAGCCAGCGGGTGACCACGTCGCGCAACTCCGGCCGGGCGGTGGTGCGCAGCGCGATGTCGATGGCGTACGAGCGGCCCGCGCTGAGGTCCACGAGGGTCACGGCGAACTCCTCCTCCAGGGCCAGGAACAGGTTTGCGCACCGCCGTGTCACGGCCTCGTCGGCCGGGAACTCGCCGCCACCGACGTCACCGGGCACGAGGCACAGCCGGCCGGCGCCCCGGAGGGAACCGCGCAGCGCCTCGCGTTCGGACAGGGACCACACGTCCAGCCGGACCGGCTCCGCCGTGCGGCCCTGGAGGTAGGAGTGCACGCCGCCGCCCGGGTGCGCACGGACCGCGGAGCCGAGCTCGAAGACGGTCGCGGCGGTCGGGGAACCGAAGTCGAAGTCGACATAGGCGACGTTGTCCCCGGTCAGGGCGCGGCGGTAGGCGATGTTGGCGCAGGTGACGGAACGGCCGGTGCCGCCCTTGTCGGACGTGGCGAAGACGATCACCGGCGTCAGCCCCCCCTTGACGCCCGGTTTCGGGCGAGCGCGAGACCGTCGAGCTCCCGCAGGACCTCGGCGGCGAGGGCGGCCGCGACACCGGGGCGGGAGTCGATGACGTCCCGGGCCCGGTTCAGGGCCGCGTCGACACGGACGAACAGGGGGTCGGGCGAGCCGGGCTCGACGGGACGGCTCATCAGCTCCTGCGCGAAGAGATGCTCCGCCTCGCGCAGCAACTCGCCCGCCGTCTCGCTGAGCAGGGGGCTGCGCGCGGGCGTCCTGCCGACCATGGTCGCCGCGACGACCAGGACCTCCATGACCCGTTCCGTCAGGTACCAGGAAGGCTTGGCGGGCTGCGGGTCCGGCCGCCCGTACGCCGCGCCCGGCACGTCCCACAGGTCGGCCGCCGGCCCCCGGTTCAGCCGCCGCCCCCACAGGTGGTCGGCCAGCTCGTCCGCCACCGACAGCAGCCGGTCGCGCTGGCGCAGGTCGGGGGTGAGGCCGGCGACCTGGAGCACGCGCTTGAGGAGCATGGGGGCGTAGTCGGACACCAGCCGCCCGAGGGCGGGGCCGCCGCGCTCGCTGCCCGGCAGTGCCAGCAGCTCGCCGGGAACGTGGAGCTCCGCCGTGCGCCCGCGCGCGGAGGGGCGCCGGGTGATGCCGCCGCGGGCGGCCAGTTCTACCAGGACGTCTGCCAGCGGCGTCAGGTCGTCGACGGGCGCGACGTCGTCCAGGTCGTGCCGGCGCATCAGATTGTGCACGACGACGGAGGCCACCTGCAGGGTGGCGTACTCGGATTCCTCGGACTCCGCCGTACGCCACGGCATGTCCTGGAGCGGCCAGCGCGCGCCGCCGAATCGGGCCAGTGACGTCCAGTAACCCTGTGCCAGCTCCCAGCGCCGCTGCAACTCGTGGGCGAGTCCATGCTGTTCCGGGCTGAGCAGCCCCCGCAAGAGGGTCTGCCGGGAGAAGAGGTCGACGATGCCGTCCATGGCCGTCACGGTGAAGTACAGGGACGGCACCGGGTCGGCGACGTTCGGCGGCTGGTCGTCGTCGGCCCGCACCGGCCCCCACGACCAGCCGCACTGGAACAGCAGCGCTTCGTCGGCGAGACGCGGCGCGACGGACGCCGGCAGCGGAAGGCCACGCAACCCGGCCCGCACCGGCCCCAGTTCGCCGGCCAGTTGGTCCAGCAGGACGCCCGGGGGCTGGCGCTTCTGGGTGAGGGTGCGCACCAGAGTCTCCCCCTTCGCGGAGTCGGCCGGGAACACGTCCACGCAGAAGCTCGCCAGAAGCCCTCGCATGGCGTGCGTCAGCCTGCGGTCCAGCGCGGCCTCGGTCTCCCGGAGCGAGGCGGTCAGCCGCGCGCCCCGGACGTGTGCGGCGAAACTCTTCACGAAGGCCAGCGCGGACAGTGAGAACGTCACCGCCATGGAGAACGCCTCCACGGTCTCCAGGCGCGCCTGTTCGGGGGAGGGCTCGGCCCCGCGCTCCAGGGGGCGCAGACAGCCGCCGGCGGGGAACACCGGCCGGCCGTCCTGCGCGGAGTAGGTGTCCAGATAGCGGCCGATGATCTCGGCGAGGGCGGTGGGCGCCGTCTCCCAGCCGCCGAGCGGGGCGAGCGCCTCGTGGACGTCCCGCTCCGTGGCGTCGGGCTCGGAGAACCCGAGGCCCTTGACCTTGAACGCGGGGTAGAGCAGGCAGATGAGCTGCTCGGCGTCGCTGATGGAACCCGAGCCGTCACACCCGGGGTTGACCCAGCCGCCCTCCCGGAGGGAGCAGCGCACGGTCGCACCCCAGATCTCGAGCAACCCGCGACGAGGCTGAATGATCACGGACGTGGCCTCCCACCACTGCTACTTGACGTGACCGTGGACGAGAATCATGCCGCTGTAGCCGTCCCGCAACGGCTGGGAGCCCACGTCGACGCGGTGGAACTCCAGGCCGTTGCCCAGTCCCCACATCTCCTCCCGCACGTCGGCCACGTCGATCCCGAGTGCCGGGAAGGCACGGCCGCCCACCTCGTAGCCCTGCGAGTTCTCCATGAACGTCATGGCGAACGGCGCGCCCGGCTTCAGCAGGGCGCAGAACCTGCCGAGCGAGGTGGTGAATTCCTCGCGGAAGGTGGTGATCGACTCCGCGACGAAGAACATGGTGCCGACGTCCCACTTCTCCTCCGTGACGGACTCGAGGATGTCCCATTTCCGTACGGTGGCGCGCCTGCGCAGCCGGTCGCGCGGCTCGACGATCGCACGGTATGTGTCCTGCTCGGCCAGCACCCGCCAAAAGGCATCCCAGTTCGCGGAGAAGCGGTTTATTTGACGGAACAGCCAGTCGCGGTTCGCCCCCGAGAATTCCAGCAGACTTATGTCCTGGCAGAAGGGGAGCATCGCGAGGGCGGGATAGAGATTCGTTCCGGTGCCGACGTCGACGCCCCGCGCTTCCGGGTCGAACGACTGGCTGCACAGGAAGTCCCGTACGACGTTGAGGATATGACGGTCCTCGTCGTGCAACTCGGCGTAATTGTGCTCCAGGTAGTCCTCCGAGTCGAATGCATCCCAGTCGTACGCAGCGTTCCCTGCCATGCGTCTCCCCGGAGCGTGGCCGGCCTGGAAGGTCAGAGTACTACCAACTCCCTTGATCTGGTGCTACTTTACGGGAACCGTACGGCCCTCTCGCGAGAAGGATCAAGCCTTTGCCCTCAGGTACCTCGGCCAGCGGGCAAGATCAGTTCCGGAACCCCGAAGAAGTGGATCTTCCCGGTCTGTACCAGCTCGACCACGAGGCATTCGGAGACATCGAGGGTTACCCCTATTTCGTCCTCAGGCAGCTCTTCGACATCCATCGCCGTGATTTCCTCCTGCTCGAGCGCGACGGCATTCTGCGCGGTTATGCCCTGGCGGTCCACAGCCCGGGCGACGTGCATGCCTCGTTGCTCGCGCTCGGCGTCCGGCCTGAATTCCAGCGACATGGACACGGACTGGCTCTTCTGGACGCCGCCGTGCACCATGCGAAGGATGCCGGAGCCCGCCGCATGGATCTGGTGGTGCGGCCGGACAACGTATCCGCCCGCCGCCTCTACAAGAGGTACGGATTCCGCGTCGGTGGTTTCCTCGCGGACCACTACGGACCCGGACGCGACCGTATTCACATGAGTTTCGTCATCGACTGACAGCCAGGGCACCGGACGGCGCGCCGGCCGGGCGGACCGAACCCCCGGGACACGGCGACAGTGCGATTCGGGGGAGACGGGGGAGACGAGGCGATGCCGAGAAGAAGCGGAGCCGGGGACGTCGGCAGCTGGGCCAGTGGCGAGGCACGGGCCTGGCTCATCCTGGCCCTGGGCGTGGTCACCACGGGATTCGGCGTCGCGTTCGCCGCCGCGGCGGCGGACGACCACGGACGGATCTCGCTGCCCAATCAGGAGATCTCCGGAGTGCTCACCGCCCTCGGCGGTGGGATCGTCGGCGCCGTCGTCAGCATCATGGTCGCCAGGGCCTCCGACCGCGAGACGCTCCAGCACATGACCGAGGTGCTGGAGGACTCCCTCACCAGCACCCTGAGGTCGCACAACGAGCGGCTCGCTCCGGTGCGGCAGCTGTGGCACCACTACTACGTGACCAAACTGCGCGGTCAGTACGTCTGGCGCTACGAGCGCTACCCGCTCCACCTGAGCGCCCACGTCGGGTCCCTGGCCGTGGAGATAGACGTCCAGTCGGACAGCGGCCACACGCACAAGTACCTCGTGGAGGCCTTCGTCCGGCACGAGCGGCTGACCATCGTCAGCCACAAGGCCGGTGAGGAGGTTAACGTCTTCGAGGAGGTCTACCCGCAGTTCGACGGCGAGCTCTCCGAGTACTTCGGACTCGGCGTGGTCCGAACCTGGGACGCCACCAACATCGTCACCAAGGCGATCCTCAGCCGCCTTCCCCTGGTGTCCGGGACGGAGGGCACCCTGCCCGAGGGGGACTTCGCCGAGCTGGACAGAATCTGGGAACTGGGCTTCAAACGACTGAACGAGGTGCTGCCGGACTGCGCATGAGCCCGCACTCAGCGGGCCGGCCGGTCCCGGGACACCCAGCCGCGCTCGTAGGCGTGCCAGCCCAGTTGCAGCCGGGTGGTCACCCCGGTGAGCTCCATCAGCCGCTTCACCCGGCGCTGCACGGTGCGCAGACCCAGATCCAGCTGCTTGGCGACGCTGGCGTCGGTCAGGCCGGCCAGGAGAAGGGACAGCACCTCAAGGTCGGTGGCGTCGGGGCCGTCCGGGTGTTCCTCCGTGACGCCCGAGGCGCCGAGCCGCAGCGGCAGCGCGTCCCGCCACACCGACTCGAACAGACCGCAGAGCAGCTCCAGCAGCCCGCTGGCGTGCACGACGAGCGCGGCGGGCTCCGCGATGTGGGAGGTGAGCGGCACCATGGCGAGCGCCCGGTCGGCGACCACCAGCTTGGTCGGCACCTCGTCCACGACCCGGACCTGTTCGTCGCGGCCGAGCGCGGCCGTCAGCTGCGCGATGCCGTCCGGCAGGTCCAGCACCTCGCGCTCGACCACGACCCGGTAGCGCACGCCGCGTCCGGCGGCCTGCTCCTCGGCGTCGTTCTCCATCCCGGACACGACGACCGGGTTGCCGGTGACCAGCGCGCACACCTCCTCCGTGGCACCGAGTTGCAGCTGAAGGAAGCGCTGCGCGACCGCCGAGGCGCCGGTGACCACCTCGATCAGGTCGTGCACGGCGGGCTCGGACGCCGCCGCCCGGTACTCCTCGGCGAGCAGCGTGGCGGCCAGTTCCGCCTTCTCCAGTTCGTGCCGCTGCTGGGTGAGGAGCGCGCCGAGCGCCACCGCGGGCGGCGCGGCGACCCAGCGGCCGGGCCGGGCCGAGGACTGGGCCGCCAGTCCGTGCCGCTCCAGGCGTCGCAGGGCTCGCTCGGTGTCGTGCTCACCGAGCATCAGCCGCCGCGCGAGATCGGGCACATCGGCCGCACCCACGGACACCAGGGCCCGGTACGCCGACTCGTGCCTCTCGTCCAGACCTATCGCTGCCAGCATCAGCTGCCGTCCCTCCCTTTCCAGACCCTCCGGCACACGGACCGGCGGCGCGTGTCGTCGGTGGCGGAAAACAGCCACGGCGCAAACCCGCCTCCCAACATCATCGCCGTACCCCCGGTCACCCTGACAAGGTGGCGTCACCGAAGCACCCGTCAGCGTCCCGGTGCCCGGCCCGGATGGCGTGGCCTGCGCGGATACGAGCGGTGTCCGGCGGGCCGACGCGGCAAGGCCGCGGCCGGGAGGGGAGGGCCGAGGCCGGACGGGGCGGGTACAGCCTGGTCCCGGCCCTGCGGCCCGTACTGGCTGGGCGTCCCCGAACGGCGGTGTTTCGGCCGTCCAGAACGTGACCCGGACCCGGGTCACCCTGGCGTCGCCGGGCGGTTCTCCCGTGGGGGGTGGGACCGCCCGGCGGCTTTGTTGCCGCACCTGCGTTCCGCATGCGTGTTCGAGGTGTCGCCCGGCGGGCCGTTCGGGGCCCGGCACCGACCGGATTTTCCGGTTGCCCCGTTTTCATCGGGCCTGTGCGGTGGACAATTGGCGGCATGAGTCAGCAGGGGGGTAGGCCCACCGGACGCGAGGACGACTGGTGGGGGCAGTTGTACGACGACTCCACGGGGGACACGGGCCCCACGGCCGCGGCGGATTCCCTCGACGACCGCTTCGCCTCGGCGGCCGGAACACTGGGACGGACACCGGGCGCCGCACGAACCGGCGGAACGCCCCCGCAGGACCGGCCGGGCAAGGAAGCCGGCGACCGGACCGGGCACCGGGCCGAGGACCGGCTCCCGCCCGAGGACCGGACCGAGGACGATCTCACCCCGGAGGGCCGGATCGGCGACTGGCTCAGCCCCGAGGAGTGGACCGAGGACGATCTCACCCCGGAGG
>NZ_MUBM01000198.1 GCF_002154505.1 Streptomyces carpinensis
GCCCTCGGCGACCCCGACGCCTTCCTCCCCACCGACCTCGGCATCCGCCGCGCGGCCAGGGAGCTGGGCCTGCCCTCGACACCGGCGGCCCTCACGGCCCGTGCCGCGGCCTGGCGTCCGTGGCGGGCCTACGCCGTGCAGTACCTGTGGGCCACGGACAGCCACCCGATCAACTTCCTTCCCGTCTGAGGACGTTCACGATGACCACCGCAACGAGCACCGGCACGCCCACCACCACGAGGCAGCACACCGTCGTCGACAGCCCCTACGGCCCGCTCACCCTCGTCGCCGAGGACGGCGTCCTGTGCGGCCTGTACATGACCGGCCAACGCCATCGCCCACCGGAGGAGACGTTCGGCGCACGCGCCGGCACACCGGCCTTCGACGCCGCCGAGGAACAGCTGGAGGCCTACTTCGCGGGCGAGCTGAAGGAGTTCACCCTCCGACTCCGCCTGAACGGAACTCCCTTCCAGCGCCGCGTATGGGACCGGCTGCGGAGCATCCCCTACGGCGAGAGGCGCTCGTACGGCGAACTGGCCGACGCACTCGGCTCCCCGGGCGCCTCCCGCGCCGTCGGCCTGGCCAACGGCAAGAACCCCATCGGCATCATCGTCCCCTGCCACCGCGTCGTGGGCGCGAACGGCAGCCTGACCGGCTACGGCGGCGGCCTGGACCGCAAGCAGCGCCTGCTGGACTTCGAGAGCGGAACGGCCTTGTTCTAGACGCCCGGTACCGGAGGTGCGGTACCAGGCGGGGACCGTTCGCCAACGAGGCGTCGTACGTGCTCGGCTCGGCGCTGACGGTGATCAGGTGGGCGCCGTGGCCGGCGGCGACCTGGGTGAGGCCGGCCGTGGGCCGCACCTGGGCCGCTACCTCCGTCGGCCTAACAGCAGTGGTCGTGTGCGGCCGGTGGCGTCCAAGCTCGTGAGCGAGCCCACGGTGTGAGCACCGAGCTCGGCGGGATCGCCTACCGACATCCCCACGGCACTGGTCCCGTCGTGACCCCGACCGGAGCTGTGCGTCGCGGCCCGTGCCGCTGTCACGTGGACTTCGCGCCCGGGCGGACGCGGCCGCAGGGCGGCACGGACAACGGTTCCTGCGACGGCCAGGAGGACGATGTGGCACTCACGGAGAGCGACCTGCTCGACGCAGGTGACGAAGGCCTCGTGGAACTGTTCGGCACGAGCCCGGCCGGTGAGATCCCCAAGGGGCCGCTGGAGGGCACCGGCATCGTGCGGTGGGGAGGCGGTCGGCTCGCCCGTCCTCTCGCCCGGCTGGTGCGCGTGGCCGTGTGGCGGGGCAAGGTCTTCGATCCGGAGGGCTACCTGAGCAACCGGATGACCTCGTTCGACGTGCTCGCCGTCCTGGCCCAGGTCTACAAGGGCCCGAGCCTGATGGACGAGCGGGAGTGCATCGTCATCGACTACTCCAGGATCTCCCTCGCCGCCCGCGGGGTGCGCGACGAGATGCGCCAGGTCGGCCAGGGTCTGTATCTCGGTGTGGTCTGGCTGTACGGACTCCGGGTCGGCTGGTTCGCGCTCAGAGTGCCGGAAGTGGACCGCACACTCCCTGGGACCGGGGAAGCCGCAGCCGGACAGCAGTGAAAGGTTCGCCAATCATGAGCCCTGGCATATCCCTCCGCAAGCCCGCACCCGCCGGTCGCCTCCGGTGGGGGAGGAAGAAGAGGCGCACGCTGAGGGCTACGGCCGCGACGGCATCGGCCGCCGTGGTCCTGGGCCTGACGAGCGTCCCGGCCTCGTCGCTCAGTGCCGCGCCGGGCCCGTTGCACGGCACCGTCACGGGTGCGGGCAAGCCGCTTCGGGGAGCCCGGGTCACGCTCTTCGCCGGCTCTCGCACGGGGGTGAGGGAACTGGGCCGCGCGACGACCGACGCCGCCGGCTCCTTCGAGATCTCCTACGCTCAGCCCGCCGCCGGAGTGCTGTACGTGGAGGCCACACCGGCCGATGCACGCCGACTGCGCCTGCGCTCCGTGGTGGCGGTCGGTGAGGGCGGAGCGGTCCCCGCACGGACGGCGAAGCAGGTACGGGTCAACGAACTCACCACCGTCGCCGCCACCTACGCCCTGGCCCAGTTCAGCGGTCGAGACGGTGTCGAAGGGCCCAGCCCGGGACTGCAGAACGCCGCGGCGACGACGTTCAACCTCGTGGATCCGGCCACGGGCAGGCCCGGCGGGGTGGTGACGAACGCCGACAACGGCAACACCAACGAAACCCTCGCCACCCTCAACACGCTCGCCGACCTGGTCTCCCTCTGCGTGTCGGACACCACGCGGTGCGCGAGCCTGCTGCAACTGGCGACGCCTCCCGACGGTACGGCCCCCGAGGACACCGTGCAGGCGGTGCTGAACCTGGTCCGCAACCCCACGCTGTCGCCGGCAGGGCTCTACGCCCTGGCACGTACCTCGAACCACTACACCCCCGCGCTCACCGCGCCTCCCACGGCCTGGATCCTGGCGCTGCACTACACCGACACCAACCTGTACTCCCCCGGCCGCATCGCCTTCGACGCCGGGGGAAACGCCTGGGCGTCCAACAACTGGCTGCCCGGCACGCGGAATCCGACCCCCTTCATCAGCGTGCTCGACCCGACGGGGCGCCCGATCCTGGGCAGCCCGATCCAGGGTGGCGGCATGAAGGGCGGAGACTGGGGCGCCGCCGTCGCCCCCGACGGCTCCGTCTGGATGAGCAGCTACGGAGGCAACTCGGTGGCGCACTACTCGGCCACCGGCAAGCCGCTGTCACCTCCCACCGGGTGGCGCAACGGCGGGCTCGTCCACCCGCAGGGCATCGCCGTGGACCAGCGGGGCAATGTGTGGATCGCGAACAACTACGGCCTGGAGACCGCGCCCGGTCTGGGCAATGTGGTCGTCTACCCGCACGGCGACCCGTCCAAGGCGATCACGATCAGCGGCGGTGGCCTCAACCACCCGTTCGCCGTGCAGATCGACGGCTTCGGGCGGGCCTGGGTCAGCAATGCCGGCCTGGGCGGCGCCCAGCTGGTGAACACCCGACTGGCGCCCCTCATAGGCAAGTTCGGCGGCAGCGTCACCGTGATCGGGCCGGACTTCAAACCCACGGCGTTCTCGCCCGTCGAGAGCAGCTCCTTCAAATGGCCCCTGGGGATCGCCATCGACTCCCGGAACAACGCCTGGCTCAACAGCTACCTGAACAGCGAGGTCACCCGGCTCGCGCCCGACGGAACCGTCGCGGGCGTGTACAAACTGCCCGAGAAGACTCTGCCCTGGTCGGTGGCCGTCGACGGATCCGACCGCGTGTGGGTCGCCGGCTTCCTCACCCCGAGCGTGTTCACGCTGTGCGGCGCCGACACCGCCGCCTGTCCGCCCGGCAGCACCACCGGCACCGTCCTGTCGCCCCCGCAGGGCTTCCGGAACAAGGCGATCCAGCACCTCACCGCGGTGCAGATCGACCAGTCCGGCAACGTCTGGCTCGCCAACAACTGGTCCCACATCGTCCCACCCGTCGGCGGCGTCGGGCTGGTGGAACTCATCGGACTCGCCACCCCGGTCTGCACACCCCTCACCCCCGTGCCGATGCGGCCCTCCTCGGCGACCACCACCGCGTGCACCGACCGGACCACGCAGGCCGCTCCGCCCACCGGAAAGCAGACCGGCGGAAAGCAGACCGGCACCGGGACCGACCCCTACACCGTGCGTCCGGGGGACACCCTCAGCGGCATCGGCCGTGCCCACGGAGAGTCGTGGTCGGCGCTGTACCGGAGGAACAAGACGGTCATCGGAGGCGACCCGAACCGGATCACCCCGGGGCAGCGCCTCACCCTTCACTGAACCGAGGCGCTCTGCGCCTCCGCGCTGCCGCGTTGGCAGTGTTTCCGGGCTGTGAAACCCTGGCTGAATGTCCGGTATCCGCACATCGATCCCGAACGGGTGAGGTGGGCTGCCTCTCGGGAGTCCCCCGATTCCAGACTCCCGTTCGGGGGTTCGGGACAAGGAACAGCCATGACGACGACCGACCACGCTCACGACAGCGGCGACCACCGTGACCCCACCCTGTACCGCACTCCGGCGGACGCCGTCGCCGCACCACCGGAGCAGTTCGCCCACGTCGTCGGCTTCGACCCGACCGCACAGCGCGCCGACGCGCTGTTCACCGTCGGCACCGACCCCGAATCCCCCCTGTACGGCCGCGTGACCTCCCACGCCGAGCTGCCCGACCTGGGCAACGAACTCCACCACTTCGGCTGGAACGCCTGCTCGAGCGCGCTGGCGCATGCCGGGCATCATCATCCTGCGCGGCGCTACCTCATCGTCCCGGGACTGCGCTCCTCCCGGCTGCACGTCTTCGACACCGGCCCCGATCCCGCCCGCCCGCGCCTGG
>NZ_MUBM01000199.1 GCF_002154505.1 Streptomyces carpinensis
CCTACCGGTAGAGCCGCACGCCGCCGTTCGACCCGAGGGCGTTGAGCTCCAGCACGCCGCCGTCCGGGGTGACGTACACCGTGCCGGAGGTGAAGCTCCACTTGCCGGTCCCCGTCGGCAGGCCCGCGACCGGGGTGGTGTGACCGGTGCGCGGGTCGATGGTGATGAGCTGCGGGGTGCCGGACGTGGTGACGGCGTACACCTTGCCGTCCGCGCCGGACGCGGGGACGGCGAGCGCGGCGGAGCGGTGGGTCCAGAGCTTGGCGCCGGTGGTGGTGTCGAAGCCGTCGATCATCGTGCTGCCGGAGGCCGCGGCCGGGGTGACCAGGACGTTGCCGTAGAGCCGGGCGGAGTGGTCGGCGTCTGTGTTGTTGCCGGGCGTGAGCTCGTCGTCGCCCACGGCCAGTTTGCGGCCGGTCCCGGTGGTGTCGAAAACTCGCACGGCGTCCTGACGCGCCGTGTGGACGGCGGCGACCAGCGGTGAGCCGGACAGGATGTGCGTCACATCCGAGTGGGCGCTCTCGGGCTTCCGCCAGATCACCTTCCCGGTCCTGCCGTCGTACGCGGTGAGGGTGAACCTGCTCTTCTGGTCGAGGCAGAAGTCGTCCACCATCACGACGCCGTCGGCGCCCCAGTCGTAGGCGTTGCAGTAGTGACCGCGGGACTTGTAGCCCCATACGCGGCTGCCGGTGCGGATGTCCACACCGCCGAGGTAGTTCTCGCTGACGATGGTGGCGACATCGCCCTGCACGTAGGTCGCGGCAGTCGCCGCCGCAGGGTGCTTCTTGCTGGTCAGCGGTATGGACCAGAGGATCTTTCCGGTGGACGCCTTGACGCCGGCCAGCCAGTTGCAGGTGCTGCCGTCCTTGCCGAAGGCGACCGTGCCGATGCCCTGGGCACTGAGCGTCGGCGACATCCCGCAGGGGACGGTGCCGCGCTTGGCGGCGGTGGCGGAGGACGCGGCGCGCCATATCTGCTTGCCGTCGGTGAGGTCGTAGGCCCGCAGGCCGCCTCGGCTGCTGGCTCGGACGAGCAGCTTGCCGGTGAGCCAGCTGCCGACCAGCGCGTCGTCGGCGGCGGGCGCCGGTATCTGCCACGCCTGCGTCAGGTTCTTCGAGGCGACGGCGGCGGCGTCCTCCTGCTTGAGCATGACGGCAGCGGCCCCGCCGGCGGCGACGAGGACGGCAAGGGCGAGCGCGATCCTGCCCACCCGCCTGGTCTTCCCGGCCCGCTTGCCGTTCGCGCCCGCAGGGGGTTGCGGTTGCGCGGTGGCAGACTCGGGGTGGCGGAGGGCCGTCCGGTCGAGGACGGCGGTCGCCCCTGACGGATGTCCGGAATCCTGGTCCGCCGATTCGCTGCCGGGCTGAACGTGCGGGGGCATCCAGCGACCCGGCTCGTGCATGGCCTCGTGGGCGCCGGGGCGGGGCTCGGGGAACCGCAGCGGCATGGTGGAGTCCCACCGCGTGCCGGAGGATCTTCCGTGCGGCTCGGCCGACCACCGGCCGTCCCACGGTACGGCCGGCTCCGTCTGCTGCTGTTCCCCGTACGGCTGCGGGCCGGCAGCCGACTTGCGGGGCCGGAAGGCCCAGCCGTACTCCTCCTGCGGAGCCCCCTGGCCCGGCGACGATTCCGTCGTCATCTCCGTGATCTCCCACCTGGTCGGGCAGCCGCACCCGCATACGCCGGTCGCACTGATGCGCGATGATAAAGGTCGTTTCTTGCGGGCTTGTGCCTGGCTTCCCCTGCTCGCCCCGCATCAGCCGTTCTTGAACGAATGGCCGAAGCCCGTCCGGCCCGACTCCACCTGGAACGCGGCGAGCGCACCCACCGAGGTGCTGATCCGCCAGTCCATCAACTGCTTGCTGCCCGGCCAGTCCTTGCGCTGGTCGTACCAGACGAGCCCGATGACGCCGGCTTTCGCTGCGCCTTCGAACAGGTCACGGATGTGCGCCTCCTTCTGGTCGCTCTGCGCCACTCCGGTCTCCGCGATCAGCACCGGCTTGCTGGAGAAGCCCGCGATCTGACGCAGGGTGGGGGTGAACAGGCTGGAGAAGGCGGTGCCGTCGATCGGCCCGTAGTAGCCGATGAGGCCGACCCAGTCGACGTAGGCGCCGCCCGGGTAGTAGGGGCGCAGCTCGGCGGTCGTGCCCGAGTCGACCACGTGCGGAGTCCACACCCAGATCACGTTGGTGACGCCCTGAGCGGTGAAGACGTCGTGCACATGCTTCCACGACGCGACGAAGTCGGCGGGCTCGGTGTGCTTGGGGCCCCAGGAGTTCCACGGACCGTTCATCTCGCCGGCGAAGGAGAGGGCCAATGGGCCGTCGTAGGCGGCGATCTGGTCCGCCAGCCGGCGGATGTAGGCGTCTTCCTTGCCCTTGGCGATGTCGGCGAGCGAGGTGTCGGAGGGCACCAGCGCCATCATGGGCAACTGCCCGTGCTGCCACAGGAAGGCGTTGCCCTCCGCGTCGAAGTCGTCGCCCCAGGAGCTGTAGTACTCGCGGATGTCAGGGGCCCGCCCGGCCTCTTTGGTGAAGGTGGTGACGATGCCGTACTGCCAGGGTGTCTTGTCGTCGACAACGCCCAGCGCGCGGCCGGACGGCTTGAGCATGGACGAGACCCGGAAGTGCGCGGCCGGGGCGGTGGCCGTACCCGCCTTGGCGCCGTCCCCGCTTCCCGCGCCGCAGGCATCCACCAGGAACGTGACGGCGACCATCAGGATCGCGGCGGCCGTCAGGCGGCTGCGGCTGCGGGCTATGGCCATGCGTGAAGGTCCGTTCGGCAGGAGGCAAGCTACGTCGCCGGAACTCTACGAGACCCGCGTGACATTGACCGAATCTTCATCCTAATCTTGTTACATGGCCGGGAGCGGGTCGGATAATCTCCTTTTCCTCGCACATTGATCACTTTTCCGCTCTACTCACTACTTTCGGCAGCGCCGAGCCGGCAGTTGTCCGATGAAGGAAGCTCGAGGCTGTCGATGACCAGTGCCTCCGCGGAGGTCGAGCCGGCGCCCGTCTTTGTGGACCAGACCGGTCTGCGCGGCCGCCGTCTGCGCGGTTTCGGCTGGTTGCTGGGCATCGTCTGCACCGGGTTCGTGCTGGCGATGACCTCCGGCCTGCTCGGGACCCAGTCGCAGGCGCCCGCGCTCACCGTCCCCGGCACCGCGGACACCACGCCGCCCAGCCAGTACCTGAACGCGCCGCTGCCCGCGGCTCCCGGCGTCGCCAAGAGCACCACCGCCCCAGCGGCCACACCCGACGCCACCGCGTCAGTCATCGTGACTCCGGCGTCCGGTACGGGGGCGTCGAGCTCCGTGACCGCCGCCGCGCAGTAGCCAGACGCGACCGACCAGGAAGTCCATGTCCCGCTCCCGCCATCGCTCCCGGCAGTCCATCGCGCGGCCGCGCCGACTCGCCGCACCGCCCCTGCGTTTCTTTCTGCCGGTGACCGTACTGGCGACCCTGCTGGCGCTGATGGTCCTTCGGGGCATGGCGAACAACGAGGTCTTCCACGACGAGCGCATCGCCGTCTCCGTGGACAAGGGCACCGTCCCGACCAGCGTGTTGGAGGGCGGCCCGGTCGTCGACGCACGCGGCGACAAGAACAGCAAGCCGGTCAGCTACACGATCCCGGACAAGACCGTCGTCCTCTCCTTCGACGACGGGCCGTCCACCCAGTGGACGCCGAAGATCCTCAAGGTGCTGAAGGACGAGGACATCCGCGCCGACTTCTTCGTCACCGGCTCGATGGTCACCCGCAACCCGGCGCTGATCCGTCAGATCGTGGCCGGCGGCCATGAGATCGGTCTGCACACCTTCACCCACCCCGACCTCGCGCTGCACTCCGGCACCCGGCTCACCTGGGAGCTGGGCGAGACCCAGCTCGCGCTGGCCGGTGTCGCCGGCATCCACTCCAGCCTGTTCCGCCCGCCCTACTCCTCCACCGTGGACGCGCTGGACGACTGGTCGTGGCCGGTGACCAAGCAGGCGGGGTCGGAGGGGTACCTGACCGCCTTCATCAACAAGGACACCGACGACTGGAAGCGTCCCGGCGTCGACTCCATCGTCAAGGCCGCCATGCCCGACCTCCCCGGCCAGGGCGAGATGATCCTGCTGCACGACGCGGGCGGCAACCGGGCGCAGACGCTGGCCGCGCTGCCGGTCATCATCGAGAAGCTCAAGACCCAGGGCTACACCTTCAAGACCATCGGCGAGGCGCTCGGCACCGGCTCCGCCAACACCAAGGTCACCAGCTACAACCTGTGGGTCGGCAAGGCGTTCCTGTGGTGCACCACCTTCTCGGTGTGGCTGATGCCGTGGCTGGTCGGCCTGCTCGCGGTCGTCGGTGTGCTGGTAATGGCGCGGTTCGCGCTGATGCTGGTGCTCTCCGCCATCCATGTGCGGCGCACCCGCAAACCGGGCTTCTCCTGGGGCGACCCCGTCACCGAACCGGTCACCGTGGTGGTACCCGCGTACAACGAGCAGGAGTGCATCACCAACACCCTGCTCTCACTGGCCAGAAGCGACCATCCCATCGAAGTGATCGTGGTCGACGACGGGTCGACCGACGACACGGCCGCCATCGTGGAGGAGCTCGACCTGCCGATGGTCCGGTTGATCCGGCAGCCGAACAGCGGCAAGCCGGCCGCCCTCAACACCGGTGTGGCCGCCGCCTCGTACGACTTGATTGTCATGATGGACGGCGACACGGTCTTCGAACCCGCCACCGTCCGGGAGCTGGTGCAGCCCTTCGGCAACCCGCGCGTCGGCGCGGTGGCCGGCAACGCGAAGGTGGGCAACCGCGACACGCTGATCGGCGCGTGGCAGCACCTCGAGTACGTGATGGGCTTCAACCTCGACCGCCGGATGTACGACGTGCTCAACTGCATGCCGACCATCCCCGGCGCCGTGGGCGGCTTCCGTCGTTCGGCGCTGGAGCAGGCGGGCGGCATGAGCGACGACACGCTCGCCGAGGACACCGACGTGACCATGGCCCTGCACCGGGCCGGCTGGAAGGTCGTCTACGCCGAGAACGCCCGGGCCTGGACCGAGGCGCCCGTCAGCATGAAGCAGCTGTGGTCGCAGCGGTACCGCTGGAGCTACGGCACCATGCAGGCGATGTGGAAGCACCGGCACTCGGTGCTGGAGCGCGGCGCGGCCGGCCACTTCGGCCGGGTGGGCCTGCCGTTCGTCGCCCTGTTCATGGTGATCACCCCGCTGCTCGCGCCCGCCATCGACATCGGCATGGTCTACGGCGTGGTCTTCGTCGACGCGTACAAGACCCTGGCCGCCTGGTTCGCGGTGATGGCCCTGCAGGCCGTCTGCGCCTGGTGGTCCTTCCACCTGGACAGGGAGAAGGCGTGGCACCTGATCACGCTGCCGGCCCAGCAGGTGGTCTACCGGGTGCTCATGTACATGGTGCTGCTGCAGTCCGCCATCACCGCTCTGACCGGGGGCCGGTTGCGCTGGCAGAAGCTGCGGCGCACCGGTGAGGTGGGGCTCGACGTCACGACGGGGGCGATGTCTTCATGAGTACCGTGGAACCAGGTGCCTACGGCATCCAGGACTCCTCCGAAACCATGGCCCTGCGGGTGATGGACCCGGCGGCGTTCCCCGCGCAGCGCACCGCGGAGCCCGAGGAGCCCGAACAGGCGGCCCCGGCGCCCGCGCGCAAGCCCGGCCGCGACCGCTACCTCGACCTGCTGCGGGCGCTCGCCCTGGTCCGCGTGGTGGTCTACCACAACTTCAGCTGGACCTGGCTGCCGATCGTCTTCCCCTCCATGGGTGTCATGTTCGCGCTGGCCGGGTCGCTGATGGTGCGGTCCCTCAAGCGGCCGGCGCTGAGCGTGATCCGCGGTCGGCTGCGCCGACTGCTGCCGCCGATGTGGCTGTTCGGCGCGGTCGTGGTGCCGCTGATGTTCCTGGAGGGCTGGCGGCCCGACCACCACCACCCCAACTGGTGGTGGGCCGATCTGGCCTACTGGGTCCTGCCGTTCAGCGAGCCGCCGTTCGGGGCCACGCTGCACACCTTCGGCGGACACCTGCCGGCTTCGTGGGCCGAACAGATCTGTGTCCCCCTCTGGTACCTGCGAGCCTACCTCTGGTACGTCCTGCTGTCGCCGCTCATGCTCAAGGCGATGCGGAAGCTGCCCTGGGTCACCCTGCTGGTGCCGCTGGCGCTCGCGTTCTTCATCAACTCCGGCCTGGTCGACCAGTCCGGCCGACTGATGGAGGCCGCCACCGACTTCACCACCTTCGGCGCCTGCTGGCTGCTGGGCATGGCTCACGCGGAGGGCCTGCTCCGCAAGATCCCGCAGTACGTCGTGCCGTCCCTCGCGCCGCTGGTGCTCATGTTCGGCTTCTGGTGGCTGATGCAGTCACCGGTGGACGACCCCCGGATCGGGCACGATCTGGAAGCGGTACCGGTCGCCCAGGCGATCTGGTCGTTCGGCGCGGTGCTGCTGCTGCTCCACCTGAGCCCCTCCTGGGAGCAGTGGCCCAAGCCCCTGCAGCGGTTCAACGGCGTGATCAGCCTGCTCAACTCCCGCGCGGTCACCGTCTATCTGTGGCACTCCTTCGCGCTGGTGCTGACCGAGCCGCTGATCGACCCGCTGTGGAGCAACACCCTCTTCTACGACCACGCGCAGTGGCTGCTGGCGAGCCAGTGGACCCCGCTGGTGGTCGCCGTCCCACTGATCTGCCTGGCGATCCTGCTCTTCGGCTGGATCGAGGACGTGGCCGCCAAGCGCCGCCCGCGGCTCTTCCCCTACCCTCGCCGCCCCAAGGGCCGCCGCCGCGGCCGCTAGGTCCTGTCGTCGAACTCCCGTCGCCCGCCCGGAGGGCGGGCCCTGCGGCGTCAGGTGCGTGCTCTCGGTGTGCCGGGCACTGGCCCCCGTACTGGATGTACTCGGGCCTGGGCCTGGTGCGGCGGGTGGGGGCACCTCCCGCGCCGTCAAGGCAGTGGGGGAGGAGCGTGCATGGCGTCGCTGGGCAGGCGGGAGTTCGACGACAGGGCCCAGAAGCTGTCGGCCCCAGCCGTCCTGCGTGGGCTGCCAACAGTGACGTCGACCTGTGACCTCGTGACCGAGTGTGTGATCGCCGGCGGACGGTCACACGGATCTGTCCCGACGACCGCTGCGCTGGGGGCCGGAAGCCATGGCCGGATGGCACACGGGTGTGACGTTTGGCCGGGTCTGCACGCTTAATAAGTGCCGCCTGTTACGGGTGGTGTACTCAGCGAACAGTCTTTGGGGTGGGGCATTGAACGGCCGGACAGAGCATGGGGGCAGGGCGGCCAGAGTGAAACGGAGGGTGCGGCTGGCCAACGGGATCCTGTTGGCGGCCGCCACGGGCGTCGTCGCATACGTCACCGCCTCCTCGCCGGCGCCGCAGCAGCATGGACGCAAGCCCGCCGCGGAAGCCGCGATCACGCTGCCGCGTGTGGTCGGCCAGCGTGACATCGTGACCACGGCGTGCCCCGTTGATCGTCTCTACGACAAGTCCGCGCAGGCCGCCGCGCCCGCGAAGGCTCCGGGCGTCTCGCACGCGGTGGCCACCTCGGACTTCGACCGGGACGGCATCGGCGATTTGGCCGCCGGCACACCGAAGGCATCGGACGGCGCCGGCAGTGTGACCGTCATCCCGGGCGCTCCCGGCGGGCCGGCGGCCGCCCGGCATATCACGCTCACCCAGGACAGCCCCGGAGTCCCCGGCACCTCCGAGCCCGGCAACGGCTTCGGCGCCGCCATCGCATGGGGTGACGTCAACGGCGACGGCTACGCCGACCTCGCCGTCGGCGCACCCGGCGAGGACGATGCCGAGGGTCACAGGGACCGCGGCGCGGTCACGGTGCTGTACGGGCCCCGCCTGACGTCCGGTTGCTCCTACACCACCAGTGGCATCAACGCCGACGGCGCGGGGCTGGGCTCGGCGCTCGCCGTCGGCGACTTCGACGGTGACGGCAAAGCGGATGTCTTCTCGGCCGGCACCGGCCGGGGCGGCAACTGGGACGTCCGGCTGACCGGCGGACCCCCCGCGTCCGGCGGGCTCACCACCGCCTCGGCCCCGGTCGCACACCTGGACGCCACGACGGGGGACTTCGACCGGGACGGCCACGCCGACGTCGCCCTCAACTACCAGGACACCGGCGGAATCGGGCGCGTGATGCTGTTCTCGGGCTCCGATGCCGGCCTGACCGAGGCCGGGACCCTCACGGTCCGGGGCGGTCGGTCCGTGGCGGCGGGCGACATCGACGGCGACGGCTACGACGACCTCGTGATCGGCCAGCCCTACCCTGCCGAGTCCGGCGGGAGTGCGGGCGGTCAGATCACCGTGGTGTACGGCTCGGCCGACGGCCTGGCCACCACTCGCACGAAGGTCATCCATCAGGACGGAGTCGGAGTGGCCGGCGCCGACCGGAACGGCGACGCCTTCGGCGCCTCGGTCTCCGTCGCGGACCACGACGCCGACGGTTACGCGGACGTCCTCGTGGGCGCCCCCGGCGAGGACTTCTTCCGCGACGGTGTGGAACGCACCGACGCCGGTCAGGCCACCCTGCTGAGGGGCACCGCCTCCGGCCTGACCACCACCGGCTCCTTCACCCTCTGCGAGGACACACCCGGCATCCTGGACTCCACCGAGAGCGGTGACAGGTTCGGCTCCGCCGTCCGTCTCGTCGACCTGTCCGGCCACGGCCGCGCCGGTTTCGTGTTCGGCGCGGAAGGCGAGGACGCGGGCGACGGAATCCTGCTGTACACGCCCGTCCACAGCACCGGCTTCGGCCTCGCGCAGACCATGGCGCTGCGCCGCACCGACCTCGGCGCCCCCACCGGAGCCCACCTCGGGCAGACGCTGGCACCGTGACGTCTGAAGGGGCGAGTCTGTCGGAGCCGACCTGATCCCTTGGCCCGCGAGCGAGAGGCCAACGCCACCAGGATGACCAGGAGCACCATGCGCCGCGGTCAACATGCGTTCGCACGGCTCAATCGCCCCGCCCTCCTGGGCCACCGAGCAACTTGCGGAGCTGCTTCGGCGAGAATGATCACGGCCGAATGCCGTCAGAACGGCCCGGACCATGACCGGTCCGGGCCGTTCTGCCTGGTGCCCCCGGCAGGATTCGAACCTGCGACACCCGCTTTAGGAGTTCGATCCGGCGGCTCTTCGCGGCTACATAGTGGCTTCGTACCGACGGTTGGGGGTACGCCCTCAGCTGCACTTATACGCGAACGTTCGTGCCCGTTGATGTCAGGCGTAGATGTCAGCTGCTTCCCCGACGCCCTTGTTGACCCGCGGATCACGGGGCAAGGCGTTTGCGGGGTCACAGGGCTTGTTGCCCCCGACCGTGTGGGTGCGATAGGCCCTGCCGCGCCGCTGGCTAACCCATGGTCTTGGCGCCGTCCAGGGACTCGCGGATGATGTCGGCGTGGCCGGCGTGCTGGGCGGTCTCGGCGATGATGTGCATCAGTACCCGGCGGGCCGACCATCGCGCGCCCGGCTCGGACCACGGGGCCTTCGGAAGTGGTTGTGTGGCGTCCAGGTCGGGCAGGGTGGCGACCAGTTCGTCGGTGCGACGGGCGACCTCGGCGTAGTCGTCGAGCACGCCGGTCAACGTATCGTCGGGCAGCATCCGGAACTCGTCGGCCCGTCGGGCCCAGTCGGCCTCGGTCATGGTGGTGAAGTCGGGCATCGCCGACGGGCCGTCCAGGATGAACTGCACCCAGGTTCGCTCGACCGCAGTGACATGTTTGATCAGGCCGCCCAGGCACAACTGGCTGGCGGTGGTCCGGCGCCCGGCCTGCTCGTCGGTGAGGTCGCGGGTGGTGAATCGCAGGAAGTGCCGATGCTTGGCCAGCGCCTCCAGCAGGTCGGCGCGCTCGCCCGTGGCGGTCGGCTCATGGGCCGGGTCGGGGGTGGCCAGTTCGTTGACAGTCACGGTCTCGCTCATGGTCGCTGCCTCCAGTGGTTCGTGTTCCGCCGGACAAGGAGGACGTTAATGGCCGTGGAGGTCAGATTCTGACCTAAATGGCTGGTCGACCCATGAACGGAGCGCGGCCGCGCTGCCGCAGGGCGCCTGGGGTACTGCTAACAATGGGCACGCAACCGGCCCCGCGCAGCCCTCGGCACCACCGACCTGACCTGACTCCGGCCGCGCGGTACCGAGCCGGGCATCCACTCCACCCCGACGCCCTTGCGGCCCTCCTCAACGACGTCGCCATCCCCACCACGGCCAGCCGCACCGCCACTATCTGGCAGCACGTGCTGGAGATGCCCGCCCCGGTCGTCATGGAAGCTCTGGGCTATCACCGGGCCGCCCGGCCAAGCTGGCCTCCGCGACCGGAGGCACCTGGAGCCGATGCTCCTCTGGACCACCACCAGGCGGTGCGCGAGGCAGCCGACAAAGAACATGGCTCGCTGGACAGCCTGAAACGGGCGAATCGCCAGGCCAACCAGTGGCCACTCACGCCTGACGAGGCAAGGCTAAATAAAGACAAGTTCTGAGGCGAATATCGGACATGCGACCTGCCGAGTCGAGATTAAAGAGACTTGCGACCAATCGTGCACTAAACGTCCCCCCTTGCAGCTTTCCCGTGTGACCCGCGCCACAATTTCAGAAAGTCATTTCAGTTTCTTTACTGGAGCCTTTAGATTCCTCCATATCCGAGAAGATGATCTTCACGGATTTACTGGAAAGAAGGTTTAGGAAATAACTGCAGTTCGACGTATTGCCGCCACTTCGGCAGCCGTGCTCATCGGTATGGGTGTCATTGCCCCGGCCGCCATGGCCGGCGGTAACTACGATTACGGCACGTCCCGCACCTCGCTCAGCAACGGCACCCTCTGGACCTCGCTGACCAGCGGGACCGGCGCCTCCTGGAACGTGATCGACTCGTACGACAAGAAGCCCAACACCAGCACCATCACCGCGCTTTTCGGGTGGACTCACGTCGGCACCGCGCACACCGGGTCGTGGTTCACCCAGTCGGCTGGCACCACCAAGAGCACCAAGTGGTCCAATTACACCCTCAGTGGCTGTAACTCCGTCATCGGCTGGATGGAGGTCCAGGGTCAGCAGACCTTCAACAACGCGCCGGTCACCCAGTGCTGAAACGCTGAAGGCGGGGCTCGCTCATGGGCGGGCCCCGCACCCGCATCAATCCTCCCGCGCGAGCCCAGGAAACGACCGCATGATTCAGGCAATATTCAAGGGTAATCAAGGAATGTTGGTGACCGCTGTCGCCTTCTCTTTGATTACGGCTCTGGTGTCCTATTTCCTGGGGCGCCGTTTCGAAAAGCCGGGAGTACTGTGCGCCCTGACGGGCGCCGCGCTCGCCGGTATAATAACTGCCACGCTCTACCCTATTTCTCCCGATGCACCCGCCTCGGCAACCTGCTTTATTGAACGCGGCTTCGTCACAGGGACGTTCACTGCGCAGGGGTTGCTGAACGTTCTCCTCTTCGTCCCTCTGGCGGCCCTGGCCACCTGGCTGACCCGCCGCCCGGTTCCGGTCACCCTGGCCTGCGTTGCCCTCTCGGCCACCATCGAGGTCACGCAGGCGCTCACGCCGGGCATGGGGCGCGCCTGTGACAGCATTGACCTGTGGACGAACAGCATCGGCGCCTGCGCTGGTGCACTCGTCGCAAGTGCTGGGCTGTACTGGGACACCGCCCGTGGCGGACGTGACGCCGGCGTCCTCATCAGCAGGCACCAGGTCCGCCGCTCCTTCATTGGGTTCGCTGCCGGGATCGCCGCGATCGGTCTCACCAGCGCCTTCACCGTTACCTTCGTGATGGCGGAGGTGGCATGGGCGAACACCGCCTCCGCTGAACAGCAGGAAGCCGCCCGGAAAGCCATCGCCGACTTCCTCGGCGAGCAGGCCCATGTCGCATCGGTGCAGTTCTTCCCCGGGCCGGCTGGAGGTCCTGGGCGGATCTCGGCCAACACCGACCGCGGTGTCCTCGACATTGAGTGGCCCTCCCGCGAGGTGTCCTCCGGCCTGCTGCAGCCCACCAGTCCGGCACTCGGGCCCGATACCGCACCTGTCAGCGACGGTGCCGCCCTCAAGGCCGGCAACGCCTTCGTACGCGACCACTTTCCCTGGGCGCTCGCCGGCCGTACGAACGTCAGCGCCGCCGGGCCTCAGCAAACCTCGAAATTGGTCTCCTGGCGCTCCCGCAAGGATGGCGTGCTGATGCCCATGCGGATGGACGTCCTGGTCGGTCCCGACCGCAAGATCATCTCGTTCACGGCACGTCACATTCCCGACCCCGAACTGCCCTCGGTTCACGTCGACCGGCGGCAGGCTCAGGCCATCGCGACGCGCAAGTTCCCCGGTGACGTCGTCCACTCCGGTGAACTGCTGGCTCGCACCGACAACGCTGGCCGCTGGCACCCATACTGGATGCTAAGCGTCGGCCCCCCTGGAGCCGAGGCCGCCCCCTCCCAGGACGGCGTTGCCCAGGATGGCCCCCTCGACGAAGGTTCCTCACAGTCCACGACTGCCCCCTCCATCCAGGTACTCGTGCTGGACGCCGTCACCGGAGCCGTCGCGACGACAAATCCCGACTCGGCCGAGTCGGACTGAGAGCAAGAGACCGATTGTGAGTCGATCACGCCGACCGCCGGCCTCACCGAGGTCCCGCCACAGCATCAGCAGGAGGGCGTCACGGGCTGTCCGCTGTGAGCCCTCGGGGGTGAGAACAGCGGGCCAGTAAGCCATTTCAGCGCTGCCGGTCCGCTGTGCGTCGGCGCTCGGTCGCCGGTGTTCCCCGTGGTTCCCCGCACTATCTGGCACGGGTCTGGCACGACGTCTTCTTCCCGAACTATGAGCGGGACGGTCTCTGAGGTCCGCTTGGTTGGTCAGCTGGCTGTCTGAGGCTGGTCAGAGGCGACTGCGGTCGCGGCGGTTGCTGTACCTCGCTGCTGTACAGCCGCTCCTGAGCACAGGCACGAAGACGCCGCACCCCGTTTGGAAGATCGGGTATGCGGGTGGGGGCTGAGCTGGCGAGAGCTGGCCTGTTCAGCTGTGATGGCCGATGGGTACGCTTCCCTCGCAGCTCCTGGCGATCAGTGCCGAGGCGCCAGATCGAGCGGCGCGGTCTGAGACGAGTAGGGGGGCGATGGTCTACCTGGTGCTGACTGCGTTAGCGCTTGCGTCCATTGTGGCGGCCGCAATGATGGTGCTGGTACGCCGTGAACGGCGCCGGATGGTTTCGAGTCCGGAAGGGCAGCAAATCGAAGCGGCGGCGACGAGAGCCTTTCGTGACGCGCGTCGGCAGGCTCATGCCTATGAGCATTTCAGTGATGCCAGCGGCGGCATCAGTGCGCTGCGGGATCGTGACTCCCGGTCGTAGGACACCTTCAAGCTCTGAGGCGGTCACATGGCCACGCGGTCGGCGGAACGACTTTGGCCGGGAGCTGCTTTGGCGCGAGTGATCATGGCCCCGTAAGCTTCCGGCGCGTCGGGCAGTCTGTGGACCTGCCCGCCAAAGCACGACGTTGGGGCCATGATCTTCGAGGCTCGCGCCAAAGTGGCTGGCTAAAGTCGTGGAGCCGGCCGCCCCAGCCGCAGCGGGGTTTCCCTCCTCTGCCCGCGTGCACGCAGCGCGCCGCCTGGCGCGGCCAGCCGGGGCGAAGACAGGAGGCGGGCCGCGCCGTAAGGGCGGCGCGCGCCCGCGCCGTGCGCGGGCCTTGATGAAGTAGAGAAAGTCTTATCCCGCTGGGATGAGTCGCCGTCCGTCGTGGCTCCTGACGTGGGGGCAGTTGCCGTCCAAGGCGTCCAAGAGGCGGATCGCGAAGACCTCGGACATGCGGTCTGATACCTCGTCGGGCGTCAGCCAGTCCACCGCGGTCGACTCACTCGACGTGCGCTCGGCTCCGCCGGAGGGCTTGCAGCGGAAGACCAGGGCCACGATGCCTCGGGTCGTGTTCTTGTAGACCCCGGTGAGTTCGTCCACCTCGACGTGGATGCCGGTCTCCTCCAGGACCTCGCGGGCGACGCCGGCCTCGGGGGTCTCGTTGAGTTCGAGTACGCCGCCGGGGAGTTCCCAAGTGCCGTTGTCAGCTCGACGGATCGCCAGGAGTCGGCCGTCCTCGCGCACCACCACCCCGGCTACGGACACGGAGTGCAGTGGCGTTGACTGGCCTTCCTGGGCGCTGTTAGTCATATACAGGAGCATAGGAGGAAGGGACTATGGGAACCGCGATAGGAGGTGAGCGGTCCGTACCTCGGTACGTGCAGATCGCCGAGGAGATCGTGCAGCAGATCCGGGCGGGCGTGCTCAAGCCTGGTGACATGGTGCCGAGCGAGTCGGAGCTGGTCGACCGCTACGGCGTCTCGGGCGGCACGATCCGCAAGGCCATGGTCGAGGTGCGCGCGAGCGGGCTCGTCGAGACCCGGCACGGCAAGGGCTCGATCGTGAAAGATCGCCCGCCGGTACGGCACCGGTCCTCCGACCGCTTCCGGCGCTCGCACCGCCAGGGCGGCAAGGCCGCGTAGCTCGCTGAGTCCGCGCAGTCCGGCGCCACGGCCAAGGTGAGCGTCCTCTACATCGGCCCGATGGAGGCACCCGAGGATGCCGCCCAGCGGCTGGGCGTTTCCGCCGGCACCCAGGTCCTCGCCCGGCGCCGCCTCTACTTCCGCAACGGCACCCCCGTCGAGACCGCCACGTCATACCTCCCGTGGGACGTCGTGAAGGACATCCCCGAACTGTTCGCCGAGAACCCTGGCGGCGGTGGCATCTACGCCCGACTCGAGGACCACGGGCACGAGTTCACCGAGTTCGTCGAGACCCTGCAGGCCCGCCCGGCCTGTCCCCACAGATCCGGCGTCCATCGCCGCCCCGGCACCGACCCCGGCGCCTGCGGTTCCGGCGGTGCTGGTCGACCACGCTCGGAAGGTCGCTGACGAGTACCGCACCCGGACCGGGTCCCCGATCGACACCGACACCCTGCGCACCCGCCTCGGCGTTCCCCCGCATCTGGCCGACGCCATCGCCGCCCACCTCGCCTGACCAGGAAGACAGGCCCAAGGCTGCCTGATGGCCAGTCAGCGCAAGCGCAACCCGAACGGCGCGGGCACCATCACCAAACGTAAGGACGGTCGCTACCAGTGCGCGGTCTACGTGCTGCAGCCGGACGGCACCCGCGCCCGCAAGTTCGCCTACGGCAAGACCTGGGCGGAGTGCGACGCCAAGCGTCGGGAACTGCTCGCCAAGGTCGACCAGGGCGTGCCCGTGCCGACTCGGTCGGCCAAGCTCTCCGAGTGGCTGCCGTACTGGGTGGAGAACGTCATCAAGGCTCGCAGGAAGCTGAGCACGTACGACAAGTACGAGGCGCACGTCCAGCTGTACCTGGTGCCCGTGCTTGGCGCCAAGCGGCTCGAATCTCTCAGCGTTCCCGACGTACGCCGGTTCCTCGTGCGCCTGGAGCAGGAGACGACAGCGGCAACGGCCAAAGAGTCGCACCGAGTTCTGCGGTCGGCGCTGTCCTCGGCCTGCCGCGAGGAGATGATCACGCGGAACGTCGCCAAGCTCGTCGGGCCTCCCCGCACCGACAACCGCGAGCTGAAGCCCTGGAGCCTGGACGAGACCCTCGACTTCCTGGCCGCCTCACGCAAGGACCCGCTGTACGCGGCCTTCGTGCTCGCCATCGCCATGGGCCTCCGCCGGGGTGAGATCGCCGGTCTCCGCTGGTCGGACCTCGACCTCGACAACCGCGTCCTCTACGTCCGCCAGCAGACCCAGCGCCGTCGTGGCGTCCTCTACGACGACGACCCCAAGAGCCGTCGCCGCCGTGCCGTCCCTCTGCCCGCGCTCTGCATCGCGCCCCTGCGCTGGCACCGCATGCGACAGGCGGCGGCTCGGGCGAAAGCGGGGGAGACCTGGCAGGCGTCCGCCTACGTCTTCACCACCCGCACCGGCCGCCCGGTCGAGCCGCGCAACCTGTACCGCTCCTTCACCCGCATCGCCCAGTCCGCCGGCCTCCGCGTCATCCGGCTGCACGACGCCCGGCACGGCACCGCGACCCTCCTCACGGCGGCCGGAGTGGCGCCCCGCGTCGTGATGGAGATCCTTGGGCACAGCCAGATCAGCATCACCATGGACGTCTACACCCACGTCGTGCAGGACACCCAGCGCGAGGCCATGAGCCACATGGACCGGCTGCTGTGGAGGCGTCCCGGTCGTCAGTGACCACCCGCGTTGATGTCAGAAGTGGATGTCAAAGGCCCCGGACCAAGATCGGTCCGGGGCCTTTTCCCTTGTGCCCCCGGCAGGATTCGAACCTGCGACACCCGCTTTAGGAGAGCGGTGCTCTATCCCCTGAGCTACGAAGGCGAGGATCTCCGCGAGATCCGGCGACTAGCCTAGCGGATAAGGGGTCCAGCGTGGGAAGGTCCCCGTTTTCACAGGTCAGAGGGTTTGTCCCCAGGGTGTCGTCCGGGCGTTGGACGACGGGGACGTAGTGGTCCGCGCCGGTAGGGGTGTGCGGTTGGTGGCTCAGCGCTGGGGCTGGTCACGTCAGGGGGACCCGGGTGAATCGTGAGGCCATGTGGAGGTCCGCTTCTATGCGGGAGGCCGTCTTGCGCAGAGGGGGGAGGAGGAGCTCGACGCACTCCTCGGGGGTGTGACGGGCCGCGTGTGTGGCGATGTCGGCCGCGGCGACCGTTCGGCCGGCGCGGTCGCGGATCGGGACGGCGATCGCGCGCAGGCCCTCTTCCAGTTCTGCGTCGACCAGCGAGTACAAGTGGGGCGGCAGGTCTGCCAGAAGGGCTCGGCCCAGGGCCGTGGCTCGGGCCGGGAGGCGGGTGCCCACCGTGATGTCCACGCTCATGATGCGCGCCGTGGCTGCCCGGGCCGTGTACTGGATCTCCTCGGCGGAGGGGGTCAGAACCGCCAGTGACGCGGACTCGTGGACCTCCGCCGCCAGGTCCTGAAGGTGGGGCTGGGCGATGCGGGGGAGCGAGGTGCGGGACAGGGGCGGGAAGCCCAGGGAGAGCACCCGTGGGGTGAGCGTGAAGGTGTGGGTGTCCGGTGCGTGCCTCACCAGGCCCAGGTGCTCGTACGTGATCAGTGCTCTGCGTGCCGTCGCCCTCGCCAGACCCGTCGCCTTCGCCACCTCCGCCAGGGTCAGGGCAGGCCTGTCCTCGCCGAAGGCCGTGAGGACCGTCAGGCCGCGGGCCAGGGATTCGACGAACTCCCTGCCCAGCTCCTGCTTCGACGCCGCCGTCCAGGTCGCCAGGTCGGAGGGGGCCGGTGCGGTCGGCGGGGCCGGGGGCTCGCGCAGGTCCTCTTCCATCGCCGTCACCGTCTCGCGCAGGCGCGGGAGCAGCGTCGTACGCAGGTCGTCGGCGGAGTGGCGGCTGGTGTGGCTCACCACGCTCGCCACGCAGGCGATCCTCCGCGTGGCCGGGTCCCGTACCGGGACCGACACCGCCACCAGTCCCGGTTCGATCAGCTGGTCGTCCAGCGACCAGCCGTCCCGCGCCGCCTGTGCGGTGCGCTCGGTGAAGTCGTCCGCCATGTGCTGTCGCGGCGGTATCGCCGGGAAGCCTCTGTCCTCCGGGTCCGTCGCGCGGCGCTCCTGCCGGCGCCGCCAGTCCTCCTCCGTCCACTCCGTCGCGAACAGCGGGCCGGGAGCGGTGCGTTCGGCCGGAAGCAGGTCGCCGATGCGGAAGCTGAGGGACATCGCGCGGCGCCGGGTCGCCTGGTGGATGAAACGGATGCCGTCCCGGTCGCCGACCGCCAGCGACACCGACTCGTCCAGTTCGTCGGCCAGGGCGTCGGCGCGCGCGTCGAGCAGGGCGGGCAGGCGGAGGGCGGCCAGGTAGGCGTTGCCCAACTCCATCAGGCGCGGAGTGAGGACGACGTCCCGGCCGTCGCGGCCCTCCAGGCGTACGTATCCCATGCGGGCGAGCGTCGCCGTGATGCGGTCCACCGTGGACCGGGCGAGGCCTGTGGCGCGCTCCAGGCCGCTCGGGCTCAGCGTTCCGCCGGCCTCCGTCAGCCGTTGCAGCACCGCGACGCCCCGCACCAGAGGCGTGACCACCTCGGCGGGCGCGGTCGCGGGGGTGGTGGCGGCGGTGGCCTCGTGGGGCTCGGTCGTGGGGTGCGCGGGCGCGGGCATCGGTTCGTTCGGTTCTCCGGTACGGCGGTGCGAGGAGCCCTACGGTAGCCCCGTCGCGGCCTGGCCTGCCCTGTCCCGCCCTGTCATGTGGCCCTCTGCCACGGCCCTGCCCCGCCCTCTCCTGTCCTACGGTCCCGCCCTGTCCTGTCCTGTGGTCCTGTGCGGCCCGGTCCTGACCTGCCCTGTCCTGCGGTCCCGCCCTGCCCCGTCCTACGGTCTGTCCCGTCCTACGGTCCTGCCTGTCCTGCGCGGGCCGTCACTGCCGTGTGATCCGTACCCGGTAGTTCCCCTTCAGGTCCGCCGCCACGTCGATGCGGATCTTGGCCTTGGGGTCCTTGAAGGTCTGGCCCGGAGCGAAGGGGGCGTCGGAGAGTTCTGCGTGGACGTTGGGGCTGCGGGTGCAGCCGCCGGAGTGGGGGTGGGCGTCGTAGACGGTGATGGGGCCGCGACCGGTGTCGACGTCCGCGTTGACCTTGTAGATCAGGATGCCCGGCCGGCACACGTCCTCGTCGTTGCCCTCGCGCGTGCGCAGCTCGACGGCGTAACCCATGCCGCCGTCGAGGGGGACGAACACCAGCTTGGGGCCGCCCGCGCGCTCGAGCGGGGTCAGGGTGTACTCGGCCGTCCCCCGCTTCGCCGCGCAGCTCACCTGGTTCGGCTCCAGCCAGCCCAGCTTCCACTTGTGCCAGCCGAGCAGGTCGTTGTTGGCGCCCCAGTCCTCGCTCATGATGTCCCAGTGGCCGACCGCGCCGCCGCCGTCCTGTGTGTAGAGGTCGGGCAGGCCGAAGACGTGGCCGTTCTCGTGGGGGAGGACCCGGTAGCCGGTGTGGTCGTAGGAGCCTGAGCCGTCGTCCTGGCGGGAGTAGATGAAAGAGGCGTTCGCTATGGGGACGCCGTCGGCGGTCGGGGCGTCCGGGTTGCCGGCGAAGGTCACGGACAGGACGGTGTCCAGGGCGGACGGGCCGGCGTTCGGGGTCATCAGCACGTTGAGCAGGTCGTAGTCCCGGAAGTCCACTGCCGGGTCGGCCGCAGCCACGATGTCCTTGACGAGTTGGCGGTAGCCGGGGTCGAAGGGCGCCCCGCGTTCTATGTGGTACGCCTTGAAGGGCTTCGGCATCCGCAGCCACCGGGGTATCGGGGTCTCGGCGCGGTAGTCGAGGTGGCCGTAGGAGGCGGTGCGGAACCACTCCTGGGTCTGCGGGAAGAACTCGTGGAAGCGGTCGAGCGCGTTGCCCTCGCCGCGCGCGTCCGAGAAGTCGATCATCACGGTCAGGGCGTGCACGGTGCCGGTGGAGCGGGCGTAGCCGCTGGCGGTCGGTACGCCCTCCGTCATCTGTACGGTCGTGGGGCCGCTGATCATGCAGGGGGCGAGGGCGGGATAGCGGGCCAGCGCGGCGGCCCCCGCCCCGGTCGCCCCGGCACCCATCGTCAGGTGCCCGGTGCCCGCCGAGGTGCTGACCGCCAGGGTCAGTACGGTGACGGATCCGAGGGCGACCGCACGGCGCTTGCGTATCCGGCGGCGGGGCGATGGCGGCTGCATGCACGGACCTTTCGCTCCAGGCAGCCACCGGTTCGCCCAAGGCAGTCACCGGTCTCCGGCTGCACCCTTTCGATCACCCTGTGTCGCGGGCGCGACGGGCGCGCGGTGGAGCGGTCCAGTCGTGGGACGGGTGGTCCCTGCCGTGGGAACGGGTGGGGCCGGTCGGGTGCGGCGGGGATGCGATGCGTGTGGGCGGTGGTACCCGACGGCATGTGCGCCGTGGTCCCGGCGGCATGCAGTGGCACTGGTCCCGTCCGGCGCGCAGAGTGCCGGTCCCGTGCTGGCGCGTGGAGCCCTGGTCCCCCGCGACGCGTATGGCGCTGGTCCCGTACGGCGCGTATGGCGCCGGTCCGTAAGGACGGAGGCGACGTGTGACGCAGGTCACGAACAATCTCTGCGGGGGCGGGAAATAACCGGGGACCCCTTCCCCGTTTAGACCCGTGTCCGCGCGAAACGGGGAACGCCTCCCCGGATCGCCGGACGGGCCACCGGATCACCGACTGACCGACTCGGTGGCTCAGCCCTCAGACCGCCGAACCGACCCGAGGAGTACGCCGTGCAGGCCGCGACGACCGCGAACCCCGTACCGCGCAAGGTGACCAGGCCTCGCGCCGACGCCCTGCGCAACCGGGAGCGCATCGTCACCGCCGCCCGGGAGATGTTCGTCGAGCACGGGCCCGAGGTGCCGCTCGACGAGATCGCGCGCCGGGCCGGCGTCGGCAACGCCACGCTGTACCGCAACTTCCCGGACCGCGACGCTCTCGTCCGCGAGGTCGTCTGCTGTGTCATGGAGCGTACGGCGCTCGCCGCCGAGCAGGCGCTGGCGGAGACCGGCGACGCCTTCGAGGCCCTGTCGCGCTTCGTGCACGCCGCCGCCGACGAGCGGATCAGCGCGCTGTGCCCCATGGTCTCGAGCACCTTCGACCATCACCATCCCGACCTGGTGGCCGCGCGCGAACGGGTCGAGAACCTGGTCGAGGAGGTCATGGACCGGGCCAGGACGGCCGGGCAACTGCGCCCGGACGTGAGCGTCGGTGACCTGATGGTCGCCGCGGCCCAGCTCAGCCGGCCGCCCGCGGGCACCGTCTGTCTCAGCCTCGACCGCTTCGTGCACCGTCATCTGCAGCTGTTCCTGGACGGGCTGCGGGCTCCGGCCCGATCCGTCCTGCCGGGTACGGCCACGACCATGGAGGATCTCCGCCAGGCCTGACCGAGCGGCACGGGGGCGGTCGACGCCGATCCGCCCGTCCGCGCCGATCCGCCCACCTACGCCGATCCGCCGTCCACGCCGGTCCGCCGATCAACGTCGAGCGGCCGACCGGTCGATGAGTTCAGGGTCCGTACGGCCGATGAGTTCGGAGCCGTAGCCCGGTCATCACTCACAACCGACTTTCCGCCACCGACCGACTTTCCGCCGCCCAGCGACTTTCTGTCACCGAGCTCCCACACCCAGCTTCCGCAACGAACTCCCGATACCGAGCTTTCGGCCGTCCAAGAGGGCGGGCCGTCACCTTTCGTCACCCTTTTTCCGTCACGAAGTCCCGAAGTGGGTACCCCCATGTCTCAAACAGCCTCAAAGGCTTCCGGCGTCCTGGAGAAGTCCGGCGACGCCAACCGCTGGAAGGCGCTCGTCTTCATCGCGCTCGCCCAGTTGATGGTCGTCCTCGACGCGACCATCGTGAACATCGCCCTGCCCTCCGCCCAGCGTGATCTGGGCATCTCCGACGGCAACCGGCAGTGGGTCGTCACCGCCTACGCCCTTGCCTTCGGTGGACTGCTGCTCTTCGGCGGCCGTATCGCGGACCTGTGGGGCCGCAAGCGCGCCTTCGTGATCGGCCTGACCGGCTTCGCCGCGGCATCCGCGCTCGGTGGCGCGGCCACGACCGGCGCGATGATGTTCGGCGCCCGCGCGCTGCAGGGTGCGTTCGGCGCGATGCTGGCGCCCGCCGCGCTCTCCCTGCTCGCGGTGATGTTCACCGATGCCAAGGAGCGCGCCAAGGCGTTCGGCATCTACGGCGCGATCGCCGGTGGCGGCGGCGCCGTCGGCCTGATCCTCGGTGGGTTCCTCACCGAGTACCTGGACTGGCGCTGGACGTTCTTCGTGAACATCCCGTTCGCCATCGTCGCCGCGGCCGGCGCCTACTTCGTCATCCGTGAGCCGGCGGGCGGCCGCAACCGCTCCCCGCTCGACATCCCGGGCGTCATCCTGTCCACCCTCGGCCTGGTCGCGCTGGTGTACGGCTTCACCCGTGCCGAGTCCGACGGCTGGGGCGACACCCTGACCGTCGCCATGTTCGTCGCGTCCGTCGTGCTGCTCGCCGCCTTCGTGCTGGTCGAGTCGCGGGTGAAGGCCCCGCTGCTGCCCCTGCGCGTGATCACCGAGCGCAACCGCGGCGGCATCTACCTCTCGCTGGGCCTGGCGATCATCGGCATGTTCGGCCTGTTCCTCTTCCTGACCTACTACCTGCAGATCGTGAAGGGCTACTCGCCGGTGAAGACCGGCTTCGCCTTCCTTCCGATGATCGCGGGCATGATCACCGGCTCCACCCAGATCGGCACCCGGCTGATGACCCGGGTCCCGGCCCGCCTGCTGATGGGCCCCGGCTTCCTGGTCGCCGCCGTCGGCATGCTGCTGCTGACCCAGCTGCAGGTCGACTCCTCCTACCCCGCCCTGCTGCTGCCCGCGATGCTGCTGCTCGGCCTCGGTATGGGTACGGCGTTCATGCCGGCCATGTCCCTGGCCACCCAGGGCGTCCAGCCGCGTGACGCGGGTGTCGCCTCCGCGATGGTCAACACCTCGCAGCAGGTCGGCGGTGCCATCGGTACGGCGCTGCTGAACACGATCGCCTCCTCCGCCACCGCCGCGTACATCAAGGACCACATCGCGGCCGCCGGTGCCGCCAGGCCCGCCCAGCAGCTGGTCCAGCTGAAGGGCCTGGTGCACGGCTACACCAACGCCATCTGGTTCGCCGTCGCCATCCTGGTCGTGGCCGGTGTCATCGCGCTGACCTTCGTCAACGCGGGCCGGCCGGGCAGCACCAGGGTGACCGGCTCCGGGCCCAAGGCCGGGTCGGCGTCGGGCGAGGACCTCGAGGACGAGGTGGCGGTCCCGGTCATCGCCCACTGACATCCACGGCCCGCCCTGAGACCCTTCGGGGTCTTCGGGAGGCGCTCGTCAGACCTGCCCCGGCCCACGCCGCCGGCCCGGCCACTCAGTGGTCCGCGCCGCTCAGCGGAGCCAGGGCAGGTCGGCACCCGCTTCGTTCGGCTGAAGTCCCTCGGCGACGATCTGCATGATCTCGCCGAGGGACTTCTGCTGTTCGGGGGTCAGCCGGTCGAACAGCGCCTGGCGCACGGCGGCCACATGGCCCGGCGCGGTGCCCCGCAGAACTTCCTGGCCCTCGTCGGTCAGCACCGCGAACTGACCCCGCTTGTCGGAGGGGCAGTCCTCGCGGCGCAGCCAGCCGTTCTTCTCCAGGCGGGCGACGGCATGGGAGAGGCGGGAGCGCGTGATCTTGGCGTCCATGGCCAGTTCGGTCATCCGGAGCCGGCGGCGCGGGGACTCGGCGAGTTTGACGAGCAGGCCGTAGTACATGTGCGGCATGCCCGCGTCGCGCTGCAGCTGCCGGTCGAGGTGGTCCTCGAGGAGGGTCGTGGCGTGCAGGTAGGAACGCCAGACCCGCTGCTGGTCGTCGCTGAGCCAGCGCGGAGCGGCGGGAGCGGGCTCGGAGGCCGACACGGGGGTGGAGCCGGAGGGAGGTGCCGTGTTCATGCATTTACTGTACGGGGCACTCCTTGAAGTTTGAACAATCAAGCCGTACCATTCCGGAAGAGCTTTAGAGTTCAAGTAAGTGCTCGGCGGGAGCCGCGCAACTTCTCCGACAGGATCCGCAGGGAGCCGCCGCCATGTCCGCCACCGCCCAGGAGCGCATGCCCGCCCTCTATCTCAGCCATGGCGCCCCGCCGCTCGCCGACGATGCCCTGTGGCCCGGCCAGCTCGCCGCCTGGTCCGCCGGCCTGCCCCGCCCCAAGGCGATCCTCGTGGTCTCCGCCCACTGGGAGGAGGCCCCGCTCGCCCTCGGGGCCACCGGGACGGTCCCCCTGGTCTACGACTTCTGGGGCTTCCCCGAGCGCTACTACCAGGTGACGTACGCCGCCCCCGGCGCCCCCGAGCTCGCCGAGAGCGTGCGCAAACTGCTGCGCGGCCCCGGCATGCCCGTGCAGGACGTGCCGGACCGCGGCCTCGACCACGGCGCATACGTCCCGCTCGTCGAGATGTTCCCCGCCGCCGACGTCCCCGTCCTGCAGGTGTCCATGCCGACCCTTGATCCGGTGCGGCTCATGGACATCGGTCGCAGGCTGGCGCCGCTGCGCGACGAGGGCGTGCTGATCATCGGCTCCGGCTTCTTCACCCACAACCTGGCCGCGCTGCGCCACGTCGGGGAGGGCGTGCCGAGCTGGTCCTCGGAGTTCGACGACTGGGGGCGGCGCGCCCTGGAGGCCCGCGACTGGGACGCCCTGCTGGACTTCCTCGGCAAGGCGCCAGCCGGCCGCTACGCCCATCCGCGCACCGAGCACTTCGCCCCGCTGTTCGTGACCATGGGCGCGGCGGAGGCCGGGGGCGAGCTGGACTCGCAGAAATCGGTGATCGACGGCTTCTGGATGGGAATGGCGAAGCGGTCGGTGCAGTTCGGCTGAGAGTGGTCCGGGGCGGCCTCGGGCGATCCGGGGCGATGCCGGGCGGCCCGAGGCGCTCCTGTGGGCGGTCCGGGTCCCGGCGGCGCGCCTGCGGGCGACGTCCGGGAACGAGTCCGGTGCGGTATGGCCGGGAACGAGTCCGGTGCGGTATGGCCGGGTACGGGTCCGGTGCGGTGTGGCCGGGAACGAGTCCGGTGCGTGCGGCCGAGAACGGGTTCGGCCACGTCCGGGGACGGGTTCCGGCCGCGCCCCGGAACGGGTCCGGCTGTGGCCCGGTCGGATTCGCGTGGTGGCTGAAACATGCGGGCCCGGGTTGCGTACAAGCATGGTGTGGAGAGTCTGGGAATCTCCTGAGACTCCGGGTTTGCGGCAACCTTCCGCCGGTACGGCCCGTCCATGAGGGTGGAGGGTGGTCGAAGGCGACGCTCTCGCGTGGCGCGGACGGAGGTACCCGCAGCGTGGAGGACTGCGGCGCCGAGGCGAGGACTACGGCATCGGCGTGACCGGCGTCTCATACGCGGGGTGATCGGGGGGTCCGCAGAGGCTCCTGGGGAGTTCCTGGCCCCCGCTCTGACCTGGGCTTCCGTGCCCGCCGGCAAGGTGCTCGGCGCGCTGCGGCCCGACAGGGTACTGCATGATCAGAAAAATTGGAGGGCGGGTTGGGAATTCTGTCCGGTTTCAAGTCGTTGTTCCCATCGGATGCCGGGCACCCGAGGAAAGTTCCGAAGGCAGTGCCGAGCATTCAAAGGACTACCCGCTGACCCACCATCGCAAGGGAGCACGCATGGCAACCCGTGCCGTCGCCCGTCGTAAGTCCGCCACCGGCGAGACGGCCGACGCGGCAAGCAGTGTTCGCGCCCATGGCGGCGAGATCGCCGATCGCGACCTGGTCGGCATGTACCTCGACGAGATCGCGCGTACACCGCTGCTCGACGCCGCCAAGGAGGTCGAGCTGTCCCAGGTCATCGAGGCGGGTGTGTTCGCACGGCAGATCCTCGACGGGTACGAGGAGTCCAAGGCGGAGGCGACCCGTGAGGAGCTCGAGGCCTTGGTGGCCGAGGGAGAGCGGGCCAAGGACATCTTCATCCGTTCCAACCTGCGTCTGGTCGTCGCGGTGGCCCGCCGCTATCCGCGCAGCGGCCTGCCGCTCCTGGACCTGATCCAGGAGGGCAACGCCGGCCTGGTGCGCGCGGTGGAGAAGTTCGACTACCGCAAGGGCTTCAAGTTCTCCACGTACGCCACCTGGTGGATACGCCAGGCGATCACGCGCTCGATCGCGGACCAGTCCCGCACGATCCGGCTCCCCGTCCACCTCGTGGAGGAGCTGGGCCGCATCCGCCGTGTCCAGCGCGAGTTCAACCGGGAGCACGGCCGCGACCCGGAGCACGCGGAGATCGCCGCGGAGCTGAGCACGACGCCGGAGCGTGTCTCCGACGTGCTCGACTGGGCCCGTGACCCGGTCTCGCTGAACATGTCGGTGGACGACGAGGGCGAGACCCAGTTCGGCGACCTCCTGGAGGACACCTCCGCGGTGTCGCCCGAGCAGTCGGTGATGACCCTGCTGCGCAGCGAGGAGCTCGACGACCTGATCGGCCGCCTCGACCAGCGCACGGCTTCCATCATCAAGATGCGGTACGGCATCGAGGACGGCCGCGAGCGCACGCTGACCGAGGTCGGCAAGGAGCACGGTCTGACCCGCGAGCGCATCCGGCAGATCGAGAAGCACGCGCTGCTGGAGCTGAAGAAGCTGGCCCACGACACCGGCTTCGACGCTGCGGCGTGACGACGTCGCGCACAGCGCGACGACGGTGTGACGACGACAGTGGCGATGTGACCGCGTGGTGGTGTTACCGATCGGTGGCGCGACCACGCGGTCGTGTGCAGCACGTGAGGTGACGGACGGCGGGGGATACGAAGGGGTGGGCGTGCGGCGGGCGTTCGTCATCGGGCGAGCGTGACCGCGTACGCCCGGTGGCGAAAGACAGCGCAAACATGGCTGTGTACCGCCGCTTCAACAGGGCGTGCCCCGGGGAAAAACCCTCCAGAGCCCGTGAGTTCGGACGCAAGACCGCTTCACGGCCGTGGGGCGCCTGCGACTGAGCGTCCCGTCCGTTTGAACGTCGTGAACCATTTGAAGGTCGTGAACCGTGTGAACGTCGTGAACCGTTTGAACGTCCGGCAGGCTCGGCACAGCACGTTCTGACACATGAGCCACGTCCCGACGCACTCCCCCCCGGCGCCGGGACCTCCCGCGAGCCGGGCTTCGGCACCTACCCCCCCCGGGCGCCGGGGCCCGGCTCTACTTCTGCCCG
>NZ_MUBM01000002.1:0-289 GCF_002154505.1 Streptomyces carpinensis
GTCTCGGACGGGTCGCCGGACCGCCCCGCCCGGACATCCGGACGTGCCGTACGAAAGCAGGAGCTGATCGTGATTCCCGGTGGTGGCCAGCCCAACATGCAGCAGCTGCTCCAGCAGGCCCAGAAGATGCAGCAGGACCTGCAGCGAGCCCAGGAGGAACTGGCGCAGACCGAGGTCGACGGGCAGGCGGGCGGCGGTCTGGTGCGGGCCACCGTCACCGGCGCCGGCGAGCTGCGCGCGCTGAAGATCGACCCGAAGGCGGTGGACCCGGAGGACACCGAGACCCTCG
>NZ_MUBM01000002.1:313-26417 GCF_002154505.1 Streptomyces carpinensis
GGTCGTCGCGGCCGTCCAGGCGGCCAACGAGAACGCCCAGGCGCTCCAGCAGCAGAAGCTCGGCCCGCTGGCACAGGGCCTCGGCGGCGGCATTCCCGGACTGCCTTTCTGAGGCGGCGGCAGACAACTACCGTACGTACCGAAGCACCGAAGCAACAGGCAGGAAGGACGGCGGTCCGGTGTACGAAGGCGTGGTCCAGGACCTCATCGACGAGCTGGGGCGGCTGCCCGGCGTCGGTCCCAAGAGCGCGCAGCGGATCGCCTTCCACATCCTTCAGGCGGAACCGACGGACGTACGGCGGCTCGCCCAGGCCCTGATGGAGGTGAAGGCGAAGGTCCGCTTCTGCGCGACCTGCGGCAACGTGGCGCAGGAGGAGTTGTGTGCGATCTGCCGTGACAGCCGCCGCGACCTGTCCGTCATCTGCGTGGTCGAGGAGCCGAAGGACGTCGTCGCCATCGAGCGCACGCGCGAGTTCCGCGGCCGTTACCACGTGCTCGGCGGGGCGATCAGCCCGATCGAGGGCGTCGGCCCCGACGACCTGCGCATTCGGGAACTCCTGGCCCGCCTCGCGGACGGCACGGTCACGGAACTGATCCTGGCCACGGACCCGAACCTCGAGGGTGAGGCGACGGCGACGTACCTCGCCCGCATGATCAAGCCCATGGGCCTGAAGGTCACCCGCCTGGCCAGCGGCCTCCCGGTGGGTGGCGACCTGGAATACGCGGACGAGGTGACCCTCGGTCGCGCCTTCGAGGGGAGACGACTCCTAGATGTCTGACGCCACGCTGCACGCGACCAGCCAGAACCCGGACGACTTCGCGGTCCAGATCGCCGACCAGATCGAGAGCTTCCTGGTCGCGATCACCGAGGTCGCCAAGGGCGACGAGCCCGACTCCGCGGTGCCCTTCCTCCTGCTGGAGGTCTCCCAGCTGCTGCTGGCCGGCGGCCGGCTCGGCGCGCACGAGGACATCGTCCCCGACGAGCGCTACGAGCCCGACTCCGGGCCGGAGCAGGACGTGGACATCCTGCGCGAGAACCTCGCCCGCCTCCTGGAGCCGATCGACGTCTACTCCGAGGTCTTCGACCCCTACGAGCCCCGCCGGGCCCCGGTCCCGGCCCGTCTCTCCGACGACCTGGCCGACGTCGTCACCGACCTGCGCCACGGCATGGCCCACTACCGTGCGGGCCGCACCATCGAGGCCCTGTGGTGGTGGCAGTTCTCCTACTTCTCCAACTGGGGATCGACGGCCTCCGCGGCGCTGCGCGCCCTTCAGTCCATCGTCAATCACGTCCGCCTCAACCAGCCCCTGGAGGAACTGGACGGCCTGGACACCGACCAGGGCGTGGGCGACGAGACCCTTGAGTTCGAGGCGGGCAAGGTCATGGCGGAGGAGATCGCCGGTCCGCTGGGCCTGCGCCGCGCACGTCAGTAGGCGTACGCGGCCGCAACGCCGCCCGGACGGCGCCGTTTCCCGCGATGTGACCCCGCCCACGTTCGGAGTGCCGTTCCGCACCTTGGGCATGAGCCGTCCTGAACAGCGGGCGCCGGGGATCTCACCATGCGATATCGCAGAGGGGAAATTCGGACGCTCGATAGACTGAGCCGACCGCACTGCATCTGTGCAAGTGCGACAGACACGGACTGAGCGAGGAGCGCACGTGGGCCTTGTCGTGCAGAAGTACGGAGGCTCCTCCGTAGCCGATGCCGAGGGCATCAAGCGCGTCGCCAAGCGAATCGTGGAAGCGAAGAAGAACGGCAACGACGTTGTCGTGGTCGTTTCCGCGATGGGCGACACGACGGACGAGTTGATCGATCTCGCCGAGCAGGTTTCGCCGATGCCTGCCGGGCGCGAGCTCGACATGCTGCTGACCGCCGGAGAGCGGATCTCCATGGCCCTGCTGGCCATGGCGATCAAAAACCTGGGTCACAAGGCCCAGTCGTTCACCGGCAGCCAGGCAGGTGTCATCACCGACTCGGTCCACAACAAAGCCCGGATCATCGACGTCACGCCGGGCCGTATCCGGACCGCGCTGGACGAGGGCAACATCGCCATCGTCGCCGGTTTCCAGGGCGTCAGCCAGGACAAGAAGGACATCACCACGCTGGGCCGTGGCGGGTCGGACACCACGGCGGTCGCTCTCGCCGCCGCCCTCGACGCCGAGGTGTGCGAGATCTACACCGACGTCGACGGCGTGTTCACCGCCGACCCGCGCGTGGTGAAGAAGGCCCGGAAGATCGACTGGATCTCGTTCGAGGACATGCTGGAGCTGGCCTCGTCCGGGTCGAAGGTGCTGCTCCACCGGTGTGTGGAGTACGCCCGCCGGTACAACATCCCGATCCACGTCCGCTCCTCCTTCAGCGGACTGCAGGGCACGTGGGTCAGCAGCGAGCCGATCGAGCAAGGGGACAAGCAGGTGGAGCAGGCCATCATCTCCGGTGTCGCGCACGACACCTCCGAGGCCAAGATCACGGTCGTCGGCGTGCCCGACAAGCCGGGCGAGGCCGCCTCCATCTTCCGTACGATCGCCGATGCCGAGATCAACATCGACATGGTCGTGCAGAACGTGTCCGCCGCCTCCACCGGCCTGACGGACATCTCGTTCACGCTGCCGAAGTCCGAGGGCCGCAAGGCCATCGACGCCCTGGAGAAGAACCGCGCCGGCATCGGCTTCGACTCGCTCCGCTACGACGACCAGATCGGCAAGATCTCGCTGGTCGGCGCGGGTATGAAGACCAACCCCGGGGTCACCGCGGACTTCTTCACCGCGCTGTCCGACGCGGGCGTGAACATCGAGCTGATCTCGACCTCCGAGATCCGTATCTCGGTGGTCACCCGCAAGGACGACGTGGCGGAGGCCGTGCGCGCCGTGCACACCGCCTTCGGGCTCGATTCCGACAGTGACGAGGCCGTCGTCTACGGCGGCACCGGGCGATGACCGTCCCCAGCCGGGTCTCCCGGCGGCGGACGGCCGCCGTCCCTTCGTACGGACGTGACGGAGGCGTACGACGATGACCGGTCGACCGACGCTCGCGGTCGTGGGGGCGACCGGGGCCGTCGGCACGGTACTGCTCCAGATCCTGTCCCAGCGCGCGGACATCTGGGGTGACATCCGCCTGGTCGCCTCGCCGCGCTCGGCCGGCCGCAAGCTGGCCGTGCGCGGTGAGGAGGTCGAGGTGGCCGCGCTCTCCGAGGAGGTCTTCGACGGGGTGGACATCGCCCTGTTCGACGTCCCCGACGAGGTCGCCGCCCAGTGGGCGCCGGTCGCCGCCGCCAAGGGCGCGGTCGTGGTCGACAACTCCGGGACCTTCCGCATGGACCCGGACGTGCCGCTCGTCGTGCCCGAGGTGAATCCGCACGCGGCGCGGCGGCGTCCGCGCGGGATCGTCTCCAGCCCCAACTGCACGACCCTGACCATGATCGTGGCGCTGGGCGCGCTGCACGCCGAGTTCGGGCTGCGCGAACTGGTCGTCTCCTCCTACCAGGCGGTGAGCGGGGCCGGCCGCGCCGGCGTGGACACCCTGCGCCGCCAGCTGTCCCTGGTCGCGGGTACGGAGCTGGGGACCAGCCCCGGTGACGTACGTCGGGCCGTGGGGGATGACACCGGCCCCTTCCCGGAGCCGGTCGCGCTGAACGTGGTGCCGTGGGCCGGTTCGCCGCGCGACGAGGGCTGGTCGTCGGAGGAGATGAAGGTGCGGGACGAGTCCCGCAAGATCCTCGGGCTGCCGCAGCTGCCGGTCGCCGTGACCTGCGTACGCGTCCCGGTGGTCACCACCCACTCCCTGACCGTGCACGCCCGCTTCGAGGGCGAGGTCACCGTGGACAAGGCGCGGGAGATCATCGCCACGGCACCCGGGGTGGTGCTGTACGACGACCCGGCCGCGGGCGAGTTCCCCACGCCCGCCGACGTGGTGGGCACCGACCCGACATGGGTGGGCCGGGTGCGGCGGGCGCTCGACGATCCCACGGCGCTCGAGCTCTTCGTCTGCGGCGACAACCTGCGCAAGGGCGCGGCCCTCAACACCGCGCAGATCGCGGAGCTGTTGGCGGCCGAGGCCAACTGAGGCCCCGTTACGGCAGGGTGGCCCCGGCCGCTGTCCGGCTCCTTTGTAGGATCTGTGTAAGAAATGTGGTCGGGCCAATGGTTTGGGCCACTTGATCCGTGCTGCCTCGGCACCCGAAGATTTTCCTCCCCGCCCTCCGCAACCGCGCGGAGGGCGGGGAGCGTCTTTGCGGTCGCCCTTCGGGGGCGTGGGGACGCTGCGGGGCGTGGGGACTCCCCGCTGTCATTTCACATATAGGGGAAGAGCGGGACGCATGAGGGCATGTGGGGCATCGGCTGGGGTGCTGCCTGACGCGAGAACGTTGTCGGTCGCGCCAGTCGGCACACTCGGCGCGAAAGTGACGCCCGGCACGTACAACCCCCGAGGGGGGCAGAGTGTCCAACTGGCGTGGCAGAGGTACTCGACTTCCAAGTGGCGGCCGGCGGTGGCCTGCGGCCGCCCCGCGCGGCGCTCCGTCCGCTTGCGTCTGGAATGTCCGGCTTGGCCGGTTCGTCCGGTGGCATGCCGGTGATCGCCCCCATGCCCGCCGCGCGGCCCGCCCGCATACCGAACCAGCGTGACGGCGCCGAGGAAACGGTGGCGGCCGGCACCACCGTCGACCATCTCACCGAGACCTACCGCGCCCACTACCGCTCACTGCTGGGCCTGGCCGCGCTCCTCCTCGACGACACCGCCTCGTGCGAGGACGTCGTCCAGGAGGCCTTCATCCGCGTCCACTCCGCCCGCAAGCGGGTCCGCGACCCGGAGAAGACGCTCGCCTACCTGCGTCAGACGGTCGTGAATCTCTCGCGCTCGGCCCTGCGCCGCCGCATCCTCGGCCTGAAGCTGCTCTCCAAGCCGATGCCGGACATGGCGAGCGCCGAGGAGGGCGCCTACGACCAGCTGGAGCGCGACTCCCTGATCAAGGCGATGAAGGGCCTGCAGCGCCGCCAGCGCGAGGTGCTGGTGCTGCGCTACTTCGCGGACATGACCGAGGCGCAGGTCGCCGAGACCCTCGGCATATCGCTCGGGTCGGTGAAGGCGTACGGCTCACGCGGCATCGCGGCGCTCCGGCTCGCCATGGAGGCGCGGGCATGAGGGAGAACGCCGAGGGGCGCGACTCGCACGAGCGCCATGAGCCCTACGCATGGCACGAGCCGACGCGGCCGGAGCAGAACGACACTCAATCGCACGCTGGGAACGGACACGTGAACGACAGCCCAGACGAAAAGGGTCCGGAGGGGCTCGACTCGGACGAGCTGGCACTGCGCAGGATGCTGCACGAGGCGGTCCGGGACGTGGAGCCGCGCGATGGCTCGCTGGACCACCTCCGGCACGCGGTGCCGGCACGACGGGCCCGCAAGCGGCAGGCCGCGGTCGGCATGGCCGCCGCCGCCCTGTTCATCGGCACCGCCATCCCCGCCCTCGTGCACGTCTCCGACGCCGCCGGCTCGGGCGTCGACCCGGCCATCGCCGGACAGGCCTCGCAGGCCCAGGGCGGCACCGGCCAGGGCAAGGGCCCCGACGGCGGGTCGAGCACCGCGGGCGGCTCCACCGGCAAGGCACCCGGCACGGGCAGCAGCGGCAAGCCCGACGACCGCAAGGGCAGCGGCAAGAGCGCCACCCCGGGCAGCGGGACCGGCGGCACCGGCACGGGCAGCCCGTCGGCCTCCGCCGACGCCGGCGCCCCCGTGTGCACGGCCTCCCAGCTGGGTTCCACCGCGACGATCGGCGCGCCGGACTCCTCCGGGGCCGTCTACGGCACCTTCCACATCAGCAACGTCTCCAGGGGCAGCTGTACCGTCGGCGGACCCGGCACGGTGACCACGCTCGCGCAGGGCGCCGCCGACACCACCAAGATCACTGTCGTGCAGCACACCACGGGCGACCCGGCCACCGGCCTTCCCGACCCCTCCACCGAGGTCACCGGGCTGGTCCTGACACCGGGCTCGGCGTACGAGGTGAAGTTCGCCTGGGTGCCGTCCGAGACCTGTCCCACCAGCGGCGGCGGCACCAACACCGGCGGCACCGAGACCGGCGGCCCCTCACCCGATCCGTCCCCCACCCAGGACGCCGGCGCGACGGGCGGCACGTCACCGGGCGTCGGCACCGAGGCCGGCCCCACCACCCAGCTCATGCGGGAGGACGGCGGCACGGCCGACGGCAGCGTCGTGGTCTCCCACACGCCCGAGGCCGGCTCGCCGGCGGCCTCTGCGACGGTGCCGAACGCCTGTGCGGGAACGGTCTACCGCACCGGGGTGCTGGCCGTGTCGTAGGTGCCGGCCGTGTCGCAGGGGCGCGCGGCCGCGAGCCGTCACACCGCGGCGGCCTGCTCCTCGCGCACCAGCCCCAGCTCCGCGTCCCGCAGGGCCTCCACCTCGCGGCGCACGAGCCGGAACCACATGAAGACCACGAACCCGGCGAAGACGAACCACTCGCCGGTGTAGCCGAGGTTCTGGAAGGCCTTCAGGTCCAGCCCGGTGTTCTCCGGGGCCTTGGCGGGCACCGCCTTCATCCCGGAGTCGGCCTTGTCGAGCGTCACCCACGCGTCGTACACGTCGTACGGCACGAGGTTGACGAGCGAGGCCGCACTGATCGCCGAGGTCTGCCCGGCCGGCAGGCCGCCCTGGGCACTGACCCCGTTGTCACCGGGCGTCTCGGACGCCTGCAGCGCACCGGTGACCGTGACCTCGCCCGCGGGGGGCGCAGGGGGCTTGGCGGCGTCCGCGTCGCCCGGCAGCCAGCCCCGGACGACCGGCAGCGCCTTGCCCGAGTCGGTGCGCAGCAGCGTCAGCACGTAGTAGCCCTGCTTGCCGTCCAGCTCACGGTCGGGGACAAGCAGCTGCTTGCCGTACCGGCCGCTCACGGTGGCCCGCTTGCCGGAGGTCTCCTTGTCGACGGGGAGCAGCTGCGCCAGCGGACGAGGGGCCTCCGTGCGGTTCGAGACGGCCTGCGCGTCCGCGCTCCGATGCTCCTGCACCCGCGCGTCGAACCGGCTGAGCTGCCAGGACCCCATGAAGACGCAGAAGGGGATGGCCAGCAACACGAAGACGTTGATGCCCCACCAGCGGGGCGTCAGCAGGAACCGGTACACGCCCTCAACGGTACGGCCCCGGCCGCGCGGGGCCGGTCGCGGGGTCGGAGTTTTCCACAGGTTGCCACGGACGGGTTTCCACAGGCTGGGGAGGGAAGCGGCGCGTTGTCGGTCCGGCCAGGCACTATGGGGCCATGACTGAGAGCAACGGGTCCGGGGCGCAGGACCGGCGGGACGGGCAGGACGGGCAGGAGCAGCGGGGTCCGGGTGACCGGCGGGGGACGCGGGAGCGGCGCGGGCCGGCCGGGGAGATGCCCGACTGGGAGAAGCGCTTCCGGGCGCCCCGGGTGTCGCTGCCCGACTGGGCGGAGGACGCACCGGACCGCTCCCTGTTCGTGTCGAACGCGACGGGGACGTACGAGCTGTACGCCTGGGACCGTGCGAGCGGCGAGCAGCGCCAGGCGACGGACCGGCCGAACGGCACGACGGACGGCCTGCTCTCCCCGGACGGCGAGTGGATCTGGTGGTTCGACGACAAGGACGGCGACGAGTTCGGCGTCTGGCGCCGCCAGCCGTTCACCGGCGGCCCCGACGAGGCGGCCGTGCCCGGCCTGGAGGCGTCCTACCCCGCGGGTCTCGCGCTCGGCCGGGACGGGCGTACGGCGGTCGTGGGCCGCTCCACGGACGAGGACGGTACGACGATCCACCTCGCGCGCGTGGGCTCCGGCGAGGACCCGGTGGAGATCTACCGCCACCGGGAGTCGGCGGGCGTCGGCGACCTCTCCCACGACGGCTCGCTGATCGCGATCGAGCACACCGAGCACGGCGACGCCATGCACTCGGCGCTGCGCGTGCTGCGCCCGGACGGTACGCCGGTCGCCGAGCTGGACGACACCAAGGGCGGGAGGGTCGAGCTCGGCCTGGAGGTGCTGGGCTTCGCCCCGGTCGACGGCGACACCCGGCTGCTCGTCGGTCACCAGCGCCGGGGCCGCTGGGAGCCGCTGGTGTGGGACGTGGCGACCGGCGAGGAGACGGACCTGGCGCTGGAGCTGCCCGGCGACGTGAGCGCCGAGTGGTATCCGGACGGCAGCGGCCTGCTCGTCGCGCACAGCTTCGAGGCCCGCAGCGAGCTGTTCCGCTACGACCCGGTGACGCGCGAACTGACGAGGATCCCCACCCTGCCCGGCACGGTCTCCGGGGCGACGGCCCGCCCGGACGGCAGCGTGGAGTACCTGTGGTCCTCGGCGGCCGAGCCGTCCGCCGTCCGCTCGACCGACGGCGGGGTCGTCCTGGACCCGCCCGGCATGAGGTCCCCGGGCTCGGTCCCGGTGGAGGACGTCTGGGTGGACGGCCCCGGCGGCCGCATTCACGCCCTGATCCAGAAGCCGGTCGGCAGCACGGGCCCGCTGCCCACCGTCTTCGACATCCACGGCGGCCCCACCTGGCACGACAGCGACTCCTTCGCCGCGGGCCCGGCCGCCTGGGTGGACCACGGCTACGCGGTGGTCCGCGTCAACTACCGCGGCTCCACGGGCTACGGCCGCGCCTGGACGGACGCCCTGAAGCACCGGGTCGGGCTGATCGAACTGGAGGACATCGCGGCGGTCCGGCAGTGGGCGATCGACTCGGGCCTGGCCGACCCCGACCGCCTGATCCTCACCGGCGGCTCCTGGGGCGGCTACCTCACGCTGCTGGGCATGGGCACCCAGCCGGACGCGTGGACACTGGGCATCGCGGCGGTCCCGGTCGCCGACTACGTCACCGCGTACCACGACGAGATGGAAGCCCTGAAGGCCATGGACCGCACACTGCTGGGCGGCACCCCCGACGAGGTCCCCGAACGCTTCGAGGCGTCCTCCCCGCTCACCTACGTGGACCAGGTCAAGGCCCCGGTATACATCTCCGCCGGCGTCAACGACCCGCGCTGCCCCCTCCGCCAGATCGAGAACTACGTCAAACGCCTCGAGGCCCGCGGCGCCGTCCACGAGGTCTACCGCTACGACGCGGGCCACGGCTCCCTGGTCGTCGACGAACGCATCAAGCAGATCCGCCTGGAGCTCGACTTCGCCGAGCGCCACCTGCCGAGGTAGGGGGCACGGCCGGGGCGGCACGGCCGGGGCGCAACGGCTCGCGGGGACAGCCCGGCGAACCCACGCCCCGGCTCGTGCCCGGCCCCGACCGGCCTCGTCCCGCTCCCGGGACCGACTCACCTCGCCCGTTCCCGGCACCGAACCTCGCCCCGGCCCGCTCGTACCGAGGGTTGGGCCCGTCCTATTCCGGGATCGGCTGGCTCCGGCTCGTTCCAGGGGCCGACCGGCACTGGCCCGCTTGCGGGACGGGACTGCTCCGGTCACGGCCTCGGGACCGGCTGGCCCCCGCTCCCGGGATCTGGTGCTGGGCCCTTGGGCCCCGGGATCGGCTGGGCGCGTCCCACCGGTCCTGGGACCGGCTACGCCCCGCTCCGTTCCCGGGATCGCCGCCCCAGCAGCTCCGCCAGGCCGCGTCGGGTCGCGGCGAGGACCACTCGGTCCTCCTTGCGCAGGACGTACGTCTGAGGCAGGTTCCAGACCATCCCCGAGGCGCGTCCCGTGGTCTCGGCCGCCTCCTGAGCGGCCGGCTCGCGACGCCCCTGCTCCCCCGTCCCCGCGTCCGCGCCCGCACCGGCGGCCGCGTCCAGCGCCAGCACTCGCCAGTACCCGGCCCGGAAGGCCTCCGCGACCGTCCTGCCCTCCAGCTGCGGATGCCCGTCGACGTCCACGGACGCGAACAGCAGCACCCGCCGTTCCACCGGAATCGCCCCGAGGATCTGCCGCCCGAACATTGCCCCGGCGAACGCGGGCGCCGCCAGGTGCGACACGCTCCGGCTCCGGGTCTGGGCGCGCGGATGCGCGGCCCGCAGGGTGCGGTACACCGCCGTGGCGAAGTCGTCGTCGTACAGCCGCAGCACCACCCGCAGGTCGGGCCGCACGGACCGGGCGTACAGCACGGCCTCCAGGTTCGTGGTGTCCGCGCTGGTCACCGCGAGCAGCGCATGCGCGCGGTGGATCTTCGCGGCCTCCAGCACGCCCTCCTGGGTGACGTCCCCGAGCACCACCGGCACCCGCAGCCGCCGTGCCGTGGCAAGCCCGCGCGCCTCGGGATCCGACTCCACACACACCACCGGGATCCCCAGTTCCCGCAGTCGCGTCAGCACCCGGGTGCCGATCTTGCCCAGCCCCAGCAGCACCACATGCCCGCCGAGCCCGCGCGGCGGCTTGCGCAGCGAGGACGCCGACCGGAACGTGCCCAGCGCCTCCAGCACCGCCGCCAGCAGCACCGGCAGCAACAGCAACCCGACCAGCCCGGACAGCAGTTGCAGCACCTGCCGGCCCGTCGACGCCCCGATCGCCGGATCGTCGATCGCGAACAGGTCGAGCAGCGTCAGGTAGAGAGCCCCGAGCGGACGGACCCCGGCCACCAGCCACAACGCCACCGCGAGCGCGAACACGCAGCCCACGAGACCCGCCAGCGACCAGCGCAGCCGCCGAGAGAACAGCGAGGTGAGCGGGGGAACGACCCCGACCCCGCGCCCTGCGGCCCGCCCCGGACCGGCGGTGTACGAGACCTGCTCCAGCACCACGGTCCCGCGTCCGGTGGCGTTTCGTACCGCCGCCTCGTCCGGCAGCAGCCGGGGCCGCTGCTCCCCGCTGCCCTCGGACCCGTCCACGCCGGCCGGATCGCTGCTCGTCGCCGACAGCAGCGCCAGCGTGCACAGCCCGGGGTCGGCGACCTGACCCGGAGCGGGCGGCGGCCGTTCCACCGCCCGCAGCAGCAAGCCGTCCGTCTGCACCACCTTGCTGGTCCCGGCGACAGCGCCGGCGGCGAGCGCGGGCGCGGCCGTGTCGGCGTCGGACAGGACGGTCGTGGAGGCGTCGGCGCCGAGCCAGGTGTCACCGTCGCCCGTCGCCAACGCGGCGGCCTGATCGAGGAGTTCCTCGATGTGCTGACCCAATCGCCGGTTGTACAGGCGCAGCACGAGCCGCAGTCGCGGGTTGAGTCTGCGCGCGGTCAGCGCGGCACGGATGTTGGTCTCGTCGTCGTCGTACACGAGCGCCATCGCGGTCGCCCGCTCCACGCCCGCCTCCGCGAGCACGGCGTCGGTCAGCTCGGCGGCCTCCAACACCCGGTCGGCGCCGGGTGATTGACCGCCCTCACCGCCGCCGTTGCCGGGTCCGCCGCCGTTGCCGCCGGCCCGGCTCACGGCCGCGTTCACCACGCGGTCCAGCAACGCCGACGCCGTGCGGGCGCGGCCCACCACCGGCGGCCGTACCGAGCGTTCGGAGGGCGGCACGACGAGCGTCACCTGCTCGCTGTACACACCGCGCAGCTCGGCGGCCAGGCGGTGCGCCAGCCCGTCGTCACCGCACACCACCATGTGCGCGCCGCCCATGGCACCCGGCGCACCACCCTGATTCGGAACGCTCCCCACGAGGGGACAGACTGCCGCACCGGGACAGGTGGTTCCACTGGCGCCCCCCATGACCCCCGATACCCAAGCCGTCCTGCTGAAGGGCAGGTCCTCGACCGCCGGGCCGCGGGCGCCCGGACCGACCCGCGCGCCGAGACCTGGAACGGGCGGGAAAACCCTTCGCAGCCGCGGCCGAACGCGACCTAGACTGGCGGCACTTCGAAGAGACCTCCCCGGAAGTACGCCGCAGAGCGGGAGCGTCCCACCTCGCCGTGCCATCGCGCGAGGTGCAGGAGAGGGCGGCAGCAGTCCTTGTCGGCCTGTCCTTCTCCATGCTTCGCGGAGGCTCTTCATGAACGTCGGAATCGGTCTTCCCATCGGCGACCCGGCCACCCTGCTCACCTGGGCACGGCGCGCCGAGGCCGGCCCCTTCACCACCCTCGGCCTGCTCGACCGGCTCGTGTACGACAACCCCGAACCGCTGGTCGCCCTCGCCGTCCTGGCCGGGGCCACGTCCCGGATCCGCGTCCAGACCGAGGTGCTGCTGGCCCCGCTGCGGGACACCGCCCTGCTCGCCAAGCAGACGGCCACCCTGGACCGGATGACCGGCGGCCGGCTGGTCCTCGGCCTCGGTATCGGCGGCCGGGAGGACGACCACCGGGTGGCGGGCGTCGACATCCGCACCCGGGGCCGCCGCCTGGACGAACAGATGCCGGTGCTGCGCCGCCTGTGGTCCGGCGAACCGTACGGCGACGGCGTCGGACCCGTCGGCCCGGCCGCGTTCCGCCCCGGCGGTCCCGAGGTTCTCTTCGGCGGCTTCAAGCCCGTGGCACTGGAGCGCGTGGCCCGCTGGGGCGACGGCTTCCTCGCCGCCGCGCCGCCGTCCTGGGCGGGCGGCCTCTTCGACACGGTGCGCAGGCAGTGGGAGGAGTACGGCCGCGCGGGCGCCCCACGCCTCGTCGCCCAGGTGAACGCCGCCCTGGGCCCACGGCAGGTCGTCGACGACGCACGGGCCGCCATGCACGCGTACTACACCTTCACCGGAATGCCCGACCGCATGGTCTCCGGCATGCTCACCACCCCGCGGGCCATCCGCGAAGCCGTCACGGCCTACGGAGACCTGGGCGCCGACGAGGTCGTGCTCTACTGCTACGGCCTCGACCCCGACCAGGTCGACCGCCTGGCCGACGCACTCTGACGGGTGGTCCCCGTCGACGCAGACCGACGGCGGGCCCGGTGGGCGCACTCCGGCGGCGTGGGCGGCCCGTGCCGACACGGCGTGCACGAGCGGGGGCCCGGAGGAGAATCGGAATATGGGATTCCGAATCAGCCGGGAAATCCCGAGGCGGTTCCGTCCCGTATATAGGGATGTGTCGAGATTCCGGTTCACCGTGGGCCGCCTCCCGGACGAGGCTCTGCTGTCCGGGCTGGCTCTCGGTGACCCTGAGCTCGCGGTCAGTTTCGTGAGAAGGTTCCAGCACCGGGTCTTCGGCGTCGCGATCGCCGTCACCGGGGACCCGCAGCTCGCGGAGGACATCGCCCAGCAGACGTTCGAGCGGGCGTGGCGTCATGCGCAGATCTACGACTCGCGGCGCGGGTCGGTCACGACCTGGCTGACCACCATCGCCCACAACCTCGCCATCGACGCCGTCCGGTCACGGCGGCCGGAGCCGGTGGCGCCCGAGGACCTGGACGCGATGCTGGGCGTCGTCAGCGAGACGCCTGAGCAGCACGCACTGGCCGACGAGGCCTCGACCCGGCTCCGGGCCGCCGTGGCGGAGCTGCCACGCGAACAGGGCCGGGCGCTGGTGATGGCGGGCATCTACGGCATGACCGCCCAGCAGATCGCCGAGCGGGAGCGCATCCCGCTGGGCACTGCCAAGACACGCGTCCGAGCGGCGATGGGAAAGCTGCGCAACACGCTCGAGTCCGACCGCCGAGGCGACGACCATGTCCACTGACGTGTCCTGCGACAAGCTGCGCGAGATCGGCGCCGAGCTCGCTCTCGGTGTGCTGCCCGCACGCGAGCGGGCCGGCGCCGTCGCGCATCTCGAGCGGTGCGCGGACTGCCGGGAGCACGTGCGGCAGCTGACCCAGGTCGGCGACCGGCTGATCGGACTGCTGCCGGGCAGCGAGCCGCCGGTCGGGTTCGAGACCCGGGCGGCCCAGATGCTGACGCAGGCCGCGGCGGCCCACGAGGGACGTACGCAACGCCGGATGCCCGGCCGCGCGCACCACCCGGGCCGGCTCGTCCGGCGCATACGGCCGAGGATCGCGGCCGTCGCCACCGCGCTCGTCCTGGCCATCGGATTCGGCGGCTGGTCGGTCGGTACGGCGATCGAGGACACCGTGGCCGGCCCCGCATCGTCCGTCGCGAACCGGGACACGGGCATGCTCTGGGGCGGGTTGATGTCCGCCCGGGCCCAGGCGGGAAAACCGGTCGGCGAGGTCTACGCCCACGCGGGCCCCCCGGGCTGGATCTTCATGACCGTCGACCTCGCCGGGTCGGGCACCCCCTACAGCGGCAAGGTCTCCTGCCTCCTGGTGCACAGGGACGGGAGCACGGTCCGGGTCGGCAGCTTCAGCCTGCACAAGGGCCAGGGCTCGTGGGGATCCCCCACCCCGCCCGGCGCCGACCGCGGGGCGCTCTCCGGCGCCCGGTTGACCGCGCCCGACGGCACCGTGCTGGCCACCACCCACTTCACCGCCGGCGCGGAGACCTGAGACCTGGCGCCTCTCGTTCGGATCATGCCGGGCTCGCGGGGCCTGGCACTTTCTTTTGGATCAGGCCGGATCAGGGAGCGGGGTCTGGTGCGTGCGGCTGCAAGGCGGAGGAGGGCCTCGACGCGGGGGGCCCCAGGTCCGCAGACCTCATGCGCGATCTGGGAGCAGCGCGCGCAGGGACGACGCCAGCTCCGCGACCGTGGGCCGCGCCGACGGGTCCGCCCGCAGACAGCCGTCGATGCCCGCGGCGAGCGTGCGCGGCAGCCGCCGCCGCGCCGCGACCGGCGGAGCGCTCCCCTCCAGCTGCGGGTACCGGTCCTCGTCGCCGTGGGAAGAGTCCGACCCGTCAGACCCGTGGGGCGGGGCGCGGTCGCCCGCTCCTTCGTCCCCCACGTCGAAGGGGGCGTTGCCGCAGGCCGCCTCGTACAGAGTGGCGCCGATGCCCCAGACGTCGGTCGCGGCCGTCAGCGGGTCGCCGCGTGCCTGCTCGGGGGCGAGATAGGAGAAGGTGCCGATCCCGGGCGGGGCCGAACCGGGCGGGCGGGCCAGGCTGAGGTCGAGCACCTTGGCGTGGCCGCGTTCCACCACGACGTTGGACGGCTTGAGGTCCAGGTGCAGCAGACCACGGCCGTGCAGATAGTGGACCGCGGAGCACAGCTGCGCCCCGAGCACGGCCACGTCGATGGCGGCCGGCCGCCGCTTCAACCGCTGGACGAGGCGGGACAGCGTCTCCCCGCTCAGCGTCTCCAGGACGACGAGCGGCCCGGGCGATGCGAAGACCTCGTACCCCCGGACCAGGTGCGGGTGGGTGAAGTCGCACAGCCACCGGCCCTCCCGCAGCAGCCGTTCGGCCACCTCCGCGTCGTCGCGGCAGTCCGGGCGCAGCACCTTGATCACGCACCGGCAGTCCCGTTCCTCGCTCCAGGAGTCGTACAGATCCAGCCAGGTGGTGCGTGCCAGGTGCCCGAGCAGCACGTATCCGGGGGCCGGCCGGGTGCCCGGCCTCAGCGGCGGGGCGGCGCCGACCGGACGCACCCGGGCCTCGGTCATGGCCGCAGCCTCCCCGATCCGTTCCCGCCCGGTCCGTCCGGACCGGCCGGGATCTGCCCGGGAACGGTCGTGTTCCCCGCGGGCCCGGCCGTGGCGTGCAGCAGGTGGAGCCGGGCGTAGGCCCCGTGGTGCAGGAGCAGCTCGTCGTGGGTGCCGGACTCGACGACCCGGCCGTGGTCGAGCACCACCACTCGCGTCGCGTCGCGGACGGTGAGCAGATTGTGCGAGATGACCACGGTCGTCCGGCCGGCCATGAGACGGCGCAGCGGGTCCATGATCCGGTGACCGGACTCGGCGTCGAGGCCCGTGGTGGGTTCGTCCAGGAGCAGCACGGGTGCGTCCCTGATCATCGCGCGGGCGATCGCCAGGCGCTGGCGCTGCCCGCCGGACAGCGTCCGTCCGCGCTGGCCGACCACCGTCTCGTACCCGTCCGGCAGCAGCCGGATGAACCCGTCGGCGTCGGCGGCGCGCGCCGCCGCCACGATCTCGGCCTCCGTGGCGTCGGGCCGGCCGTAGGCGATGTTCTCCCGTACCGTGCCGTGCAGGACGAGCGTCTCCTGGAGGACCACCGCGACACTCTCGCGTACGTCGGTCAGGTCCAGGCGGCGCAGATCGGTCCCGTCGAGGCGTACGGCGCCGAGGTCGGGGTCGTAGAAGCGCAGTTGCAGCTTGGCGACCGTGGACTTCCCGGCCCCGCTGGCGCCGACCAGCGCCAGGGTCTCGCCGGGGGAGACGTGGAAGGACACGCCGGACAGCGCCGGGCGGGTGGTGCCGGGGTAGCGGAAGGACACCGCGTCGAACTCGATCTCGCCCCGCGCCCGGCGGATGGGCCGGGCATCGGCGGCCTCGGTGACCTGGGGGCGCTGGTCGAGCAGTTCGGCGATCCGCTCGGCGGAGGCGGAGGCGGAGTAGAAGGTGGTGCCGAGCCGGGACAGGTCGCGGACCGGGCCGTAGAGCCTGCCGATCAGCGCCAGGAAGACCAGCAGGCCGCCCAGCGTGAGCTGGCCCTGGGCCAGCTTCCAGGTGCCCAGCCCGATGACCGCCAGGGCGCCGCACACCTCGATGAGTTCGACGAGCGGCCGGTAGACGGCGCGGATCCGGGCCGACGCCATCGCGGCGTGGAACTTGCCCAGGTTCTCGCGTTCGAAGCGGCGGCCCTCCCAGGCCTGCCGGTTGTACGCCTGGACCAGGGCCACGTTGCCCAGCGACTCCTCGGCGACCGCGGTGAGCGAACCGCTGCGGCGCCTGCGCTCCCGGGACGCGTCCTTGATCAGCCGGGAGAAGTGCCGGGCGGCGCCCCAGAACAGCGGCACGATGACGAGCGCGAGGAGGGTGAGGTCCCAGCGGAGGTAGAAGAGGAGACCCAGGAAGACGCCCAGCTGGATCAGGTAGTACAGCACGTCCGCGACGCCGGACAGCAGGAACGTCTCGACGGAGTCCACGTCACCGGTGACCCGGGACAGCAGGTCCCCGAGCCGCCGTCGCTCGAAGAACCCCAGCGACAGTCCCTGGACGTGCCGGAAGACGTCCGAGCGCAAAGCCACCAGGAAGCTCTCGCTGACGTACGCCGACAACACGTCGTCGGCGAACCCCAGGATCCCGGAGACGACGATGAGCCCCAGATAGGCCGGGGCGATCCAAAGGAACGGCGTCAGGTCCCTCGGGACGAGCACCTCGTCCACCACGGCCTTGAAGAGCCACAGCTCTCCGCCGTCGACGAGCGGCCCGATCACACTGAACAGCGCGAGCGGTACGAGCCGCCCCCGCCGCCCGCGCGTGTACGGCCAGAACCGCCGGAACACCTCACGGGGGGACAACGGTGGAGCGGCCGCGACCACGGCGTCCGAATCCGCACCGACCGACAGCAGCCCGCGCAGCAGCCCGAGGGCAGGCCGGCGGACATGCGACCGACAACGCAGCCGGAGGTGGCGCCGGGCATGCGGCCAGACATGCCGACGGAGCGGACCGGCTCCCTCAACCGCCGGTCCGCTCGGCTCTGTCGGTTTCTTGTCAGTAGCCGTGGTGATCCCCGTGCCGCGAACCATGCCGACGGCCCCTGTCGCCGTGCCCCGATCCGTGACCGTGGTCGCCGTGGTCGCCGTGGTCGCCGTGGTCGCCGTGGTCACCATGGTCGCCGTGGTCGCGACGGCTGGCGGGGAAGAGATCCTTGAAGATCGCCATGGTGTTCCTCTCTCTTCGTCCTGTCCCTTCTTCTGGAACATGTCTCTACTGGATACGTCGCAGGGCGCCGGACGGATGGGACTTCTCTGGGAAATCCGAAAAATATCGAATCGGTAAGGAAAGGCCGGCTCCCGCGAATCTTCACGGCGATTGCGCAACGGAGGCACGGGTGACGGTGAGTGGGCAGGGAGGTCTGCCGGTCGGTGCGCTGTTGGCGTGGAGTGTCCCGTTCGGGCCCACTGTGGCAACAACAGTCACTTCAGGATGTCGTAAAGCATGTAGAGAAGTTGCTCCCCCTTCGTGCCCGCGCCCTCACAGTTGGGTTACCGGGAAGTTCAACGGACCTGGCGGGAGCGCCCGTTGAATAGATGCCCGGCGCACTCCGTGGTTTGATCCATGGCGCCGCAGGTGGAGCGAAGGCTTCCGGAAACGGATGCCGCACGCCTGCGGTCGCGGCGGCTCGCCGTCCCCAGCGGGACCGCCCCTTGTGCCACACCCATGCGAAGGGAAGTTCCGAAATGAACTCCGCTCCCCAGATCCAGACCGCCGAGATCTCCGACGCCGAGCTCGACGACGTCGCCGGCGGCCTGAGCCCGCACGCCAGCGTCATCGCCGGTCCCACGGTGATCAGCGACCAGGACGTCCTGGGCCAGGCCCAGGCCGCCACGGCCGGGGCCGTGGGCACCGCCCTGGGCACGCTCGGCCAGTACCACCAGGTCGGCGCCGTCATCTCCTTCTGATCCGCGTCCGGAGACGGATTTCGCGGTCGGAGAGGCGAAGGGCCGGCTCGGGAGGAACCCTCCCGAGCCGGCCCTTCGCCATGTGCCGCACCCGCGGGATCCCGCCCCGTACGGCGGTGCCCAGATGCACGACCACGATGGCTGCGAAAGTATCGGTAGGGGTGGGGCGCGCTCCACGAGACGCGTGGAGTTCGCCGCCGACCGGTGTCCCGGCTACGCCCGAGACGGGGGTGACCCCTGTTCCGGGTGTCTCGGCGTTCCTACCGGAGCATTCACATGGTTACGAAGCGCATCCTGTGCCGTCCCGCGCATGAGACGGAAGCCGCCGCGCACAGCCCTCCGGCTCCCCTCGCATCCGCCACCGACTGCGGTCTTCTGCTCATCAGACTGACCTTCGGACTGCTGATGGCCGGGCACGGCGCGCAGAAACTGTTCGGCCTCTTCGGCGGCGGTGGCCTGACAGCGACCGGTCGGTATTTCGAGAACCTCGGTTTCCGCCCGGGAAAGGTCTTCGCGGTGATCGGCGGCGGATCCGAGTTCCTCGGCGGCCTCGGCCTGGCCCTGGGACTGCTCACCCCTCTGGCCGCCGCCGCTCTCATCGGCGTGATGATCAACGCCATGGCGACGGTCACCGGCAGCCACGGCCTGTGGGACACGGACGGCGGGGTGGAGTACAACGTCTGCATCGCCGTGGTCGCCCTGGCCGTCGCGGCCATCGGCCCGGGTCGACTCGCCGTCGACCGCTTCTTCCGCTGGGGCAGGGGCGGCTGGCCCGAAGCCACCGTGGCCCTCGGCCTGGGCGGCGTCGCCGCGTCAGTCCCACTGAGCCTGTGAACCTGCGGGAGCGCTCGGGACGTGCCGGCGCCGGGGATCCCGGCCCGTTCCGCGGACGGCCGACTCGAAGGCAGGTCCCGAGCGGTGCCCACTCACGTCGGCTGGACTTCCGGCCGACTCCGAACCGCGGGATCCTGGTGAGACGTCGCCCGCGGACCAGCGAACAAATGCGGGCCGTAGCGCATCTCACGCTTCATGGAGCCCACCTCATGCTCATACGGCCCTCAGCGCGACGGGAACCGTCGCGTCTTCCGAAAGGAGGCCGGGCGATGAATCCCTCGTCGTACCGTGACCGCAGAAGCGCGACCGCCCCCCGGCGGACCCTCGGCCGGGCCACGGCCACGCGCAGACTGAGCAGCGCTGCCGCCGTGGCGGCGGTGCTCCTGGCAGGCTGTGGCACGGGCGCCCCCAAGGCGACCCCGCACTCCAGCGGCCCCGGCGTCTCCCTCACCCCGCCTGCCGCGCCTTCCCCCTCCCATCACTCCCTCGCTCCGGACCTCACCGCCACCGCCACCGCCACCGCGTGCACCAACAGCACGAAGCTGGCCGGGTGGTCGAACCGCCGGCTGGCCATGCTGACCATCGCCGTCCCGGTGTCGGAGACCTCGGTGTCCGACGCCACGTCCGAGGTGAGCGCCGGCGCGGGCGGTGTGGTGCTGTTCGGCAGCAAGGCGCCGTCCGACCTCGGATCCAGGCTGACCGCACTGAAGTCCCATGTGCCCGGCCACCTCGGCCTGCTGGTGATGACCGACGAGGAGGGCGGCGGCATCCAGCGCATGGCGAACCTGGTCGGGTCCCTGCCCTGGGCGGCGTACATGGGCGCGCACTGGACCCCGGCCCAGATCCAGCAGAACGTCACGAAGGTCGCCACCAAGATGGCGGCCGCCCAGGTGAACATGAACCTCGCCCCCGTGGTCGACGTCGACGGCAGGAACGTGGCCCCCAGCAAGACCAACCCCGACGGATGGCGGTCCTTCAGCGGCAACACCTCGGTGGTCTCCAAGGCCGGTGTCGCGTACATGAACGGGATGCGCGCCGGAAACGTGATACCCGTCGTCAAGCACTTCCCGGGCCTGGGCGGCTCCAACTACAACTCCGACTTCGGCCCCGCCCACACCCTGCCCTGGTCCACCCTGCAGAAGGTGGGCATACCGCCGTTCACGGCGGCCATCAAGGCCGGTGCCCCGGCCATCATGATCTCCAACAACATCGTGCCGGGCCTGGGCACCAACCCGGCGAGCCTGTCACCCACCGCCATCAGCTCCGAACTGCGCGGCAAGATGGGCTTCAAGGGGCTGGTGGTCACCGACTCGCTCAGCGCCAAGGCGATCTCCGCCGCCGGCTTCAGCGTGCCGGCCGCCGCCGTCCAGGCCCTGCGCTCCGGTGCCGACATGGTCATGTTCGACCTGAAAGGCAATGTCAGCTCCCAGACCTCCTCGATCGCCACGGCGATCACCAACGCGGTGGCCGGCGGACACCTCGCCCGCAGCCGCCTCATCGACGCGGCGGGACACGTCCTGGCCGTCCGGCACGTGAATCTCTGCTCCTGAGAGCGAGTGACGCCCGGAAACCACTCAGGGGCTCGATCCTCTCTCGCGGATCAGGCCCCTGCTGTGCTCCGAGCCGACCCTCACTCGGCGCTGACCATGGACGCGTCGTCGTTCTTGTCCTTGTCCACGCGGAGCTGGCCGTCGTCCCGCGTCTCCAAGGTGAGGCCGTTCTTCTCCAAGCACTTGTAGTAGGCCCGCTCCTGTGCGCTCGGAGGAGGGGACTTCTCCTGCTTGGCCACGGAGAGTCCACTGCCGGAGCATCCGGTGACGAGCAGCGTGGTGAAGAGCGCAACCGCCGCGATTTTGGGCACGGCTCGGCGAACGGGCATTCAGGCTCCCACGAGCAAGGGACGAGGGCGAGCGGAGTTGCGGGTGCTGCCCCGCCGGGCGAATTCCGAGAAGCCGCGCACCAGTTGTCTGCCGGGCGCCTCTTGATCGACAGGCAGCCAGATCTCAGAGCCGCTTGGGCAACGCGTCTACCGGTCTTCGTGGCCGCCATCCTCATCCGGTTGGTCGTGGGTTGGCACGTCCGGCGCCGAAGGTAGACGCGACCCCCGCTTCAGGAGTTCGATCCGGGCCCGCTCCGACTGCTGTCGGCAACTGCTGCGACGGCCGGACAGAGACGTTGGTGTACGCCTCGGTCCGGCTCGTTGACGTCAGCCGTGGACGTCAGAGATCCGCTGATCCGTAGCTCTCTGTGGATCGGTCAGCGACAGTCATTCCCGTCGCTTCACGGCCCCGGAGGGGCGCTACCGGTCGGGGGTGGCCGCTGGGGTTGCGGTACTTCGCTGCTGGACGCCACCCCGGGAGACGGCCCCGTGTGCGAGCAGGTCTACTCTCCTCGGATGGACGACGCCCCTTGCTTTTGCCTCCTCTGCGCCCCGACGGAATGGGGCGGCCCGGTGTGGGAGGAGCGCGACAGCCGCATAGCCAAGAGTGTCGCGGACTTCGGCTGGCACGTCATGGGCGTGGCCGGCGGTGACGCCCCCGGCGATTGGGGATACTCCATCGGTCTCTGGCACACACTGCGTAGTCCCGAGGTGAGCGTGTTCGGCCTGCCATCGCAGACCGCGATGCGCGTGGCGAACGCCGCTGGGGCGGCGATACGGAACGGCAACCCACTCGAGCCCGACCAGCGCCGAGGAGACGTCCTCAACGGCTATGACGTGGCCGTCCGGCCCGTGCATCCGAGCTGGTACCACGACTTCTTCGGCGCGGGCATCGACTTCTACCAGACCCCGCCACTGCCCATCACGCAGCTGTTCTGGCCGGACAAGGCCGGGCGGTTCCCCTGGGAAGAGGGAGCGGACGAGCTCTGCCGCACGGGACAACCACTGCTCTGGATTCCAAAAGACGAGACCACCGGCCCGTGGACCGAAATCACGTGAGGTCGGTTGGCTCTGTCCGTGAGAATGGACAGCAGACGTTCACCACTTCGGGCGGCTCCTCAGTCCGGCCCTGTTCGATGTGCATGGCTTCGGGCGGCACAGCTGCGGGGTGGGGCCGCGATCGGTTGTCAGCCCCTTCTGCCAGCATGCTGCCGTGACAGCCACACATGATCAGCGTCCTGCCGAAGCCACTCTCAACTTCCTGCACTCTGCGTTTCCGCCGGAATGGCGCGAACCAGCGCTCGGCCATGATGCCGTCGCACAGTGGGAGGAGGAGAACCGCGCGGTCCTTCCGGAGCCGTACAGGACCTTTGTCGCGGAGATCAGCAATGGGTCCAGCCTAGGCCCCGCCGGCGACGGCGGTCTCCAGCCGCTCGGCTGGCTGCCCGACACGTGGCCCGGCCTCGGCCCACGGCAGCCAGGGGAGCCCTTCCCCCTGGGGGCGGCCTGGAACTGGGAGGACGACGAGAGCGTCGACCCCGAGGCCCCGGACCCGCGGATCGACGCCGTATTCAGCAAAGGGTCCATCGTTCTCGGGTCCGAAGACGGGCAGTCGTTCTGGCTCCTGCTGACCGCCGGTCCCCGCCGCGGCGAGGTGTGGATGGTCGCCGACGTCGGCGCCATCCCTGCGCCCGGCGACCAGGCATGGGGCTTCGAGGAGTGGGTACGGCGCTGGCACAGCGGCAACGATTGGTGGGAGTGAACGCTCCGTGCTAAATCCCACCACCTCCGCTCGACGAGCTGCGAGAACGGCCCCTGACCCGGGTGTTTGGTCGGGGGCCGTCGGCATGTCCACGTACCGCGATTGCCCGGTGTTCCCCGCGGCTTCCCACTCGACCGTGCACGGGAGGGCACGCTTGTCACCACCCCGCCGGTAAGCCCTCGGCGCCGCTCAGAGGCAGCGGCAAGATGGCCGCATGGTCGACGATGAGAACACGGGCTTCAGCCTGCCACGGGGCGCGACAGGTTCTTACCGCCCGAAGGACGGTCCACTCCCCGAAACCGACCTGCGGACTTTCCGAAGCGCTCTGTACGCAGCCGCCCGCACCGCCGTGAAGTTCGCTTCTACGGCATCACCACGTTGGGCGGGGTGCTCTTCAATGCATGGGACTGATGTGTGCGAGGTCAGCCACCTGGTCGGTGGGGTCGTCATAGCCGAAGCAGAGACAGGGTGACGTCCATCGGGTCGGCCCGGCATCCGCGGTGGGTACAGGCTTCGAGGTCTGTGCTCATCCTTATCGGGTCGATCACGGGAGCCCCGGTGGCTGGGGGAAGCCAGCCCTGGTGCCGGTGTCATGACCGCCGGGAACCACTCCCGCCCGGCTCTGCTCGCCGCTGTTGGTGTCAGCCGCTGATGTCAGATATCAACGCCCCCTTGACAAGGTCATCAGGGATGACGTCATGACACGGCCCGGGTAGTGATCAACGGCTTCAGACACCTTGATCATCCAGGGCTGAACTGTGCCTCCTCCGCCCAGGGTGGAGCAGACAACCATCCTGAGCTGGTCAGGAACGGGCATTTCGTCAGCCGAGAACGCTCATGCATCGGCCTCGACCACCTCGCCGCGTTCGTGCCCAACCGACCCGAATGGGCCCAGTACGGCCCCGACGTCCTCGACGGCTTTATCGCCGGGGCCCGCCCCTCCCTCCACCTTCCACCACCATCACCTTGAAGCGTCGAAGGTCAGTAGTTGAGGCGGGCGCGCAGGAGGTTCGGATCCGGCGGGCTGCTGAAGTAGGCCGCGCTCAGTACGTAGACAGTCTTGCCCAGCCGTCCCTGGGGGGACACGGCCACGGAAGACGGAGTGTTCAGCCCGTCCTGGTGAGTGAGGACCGTCTTGTGGGCGCCGTTCGGGTACACGAGTACCACGCTGCCGGTGTCGCCGTTTGGTGGGGTGCTTGTGTCGTTCCCTGCGACCAGCGCGGCGAGAACCGTGTTGCCGTTCCCGGTGAATGCGAAGTCGTCGATCCAGTTGAGTCCGGTCGCCCTGGTCTGGATCTTGCCGGCGGACCCGTCGCGGAGAGCCGGAATTCGCAGAAGTGTCCCCTGGGTGGTGTTCGACACCCACACGGCGCCGTTGTGGACCCTGAGGCCGTTGGGGCCGGCGGGGAGGCTGGCACCGGGGGATGGCTGGAGCGCGGCCCCTGACGCCCAGACCCTGGGTGTGCCGCCCGCCTGCGGGACGCGCCAGACGACTCCGCCCACCGTGTCGGCCACGTAGAGCACATGGCGCTTCTCGTCGAGGGCGAGGCCGTTGGGGAGCGCGTTGGTCGGATTCGGAAGGTGCGCGATCTGGACGGGCAGGCAGCCGGGAGTGATGCGCCAGATGCCGGTCTCGCTCGTTCCGGTGGCGTAGTTGACGTACAGGGTGCCGTCGCTGGCGCGCGCGATTCCCATGACTGCGGCCTGGCCGAGGATGGGGGTGTGTGGCTCCGACACGGCGGGCAGAGTCGCGCGAACCGTGTAGGAGGCCCCGCGGTTGGTGACGTGGACGACCTGCCGACTGAGGGAAAACGTCATGTCCGCGGTGCCGTCGGGTTCGAGGACGATGTTTTCCGGTGTCTGCTGAATTTCGTTGTTGAAGGTGTAGTGCGCCACGACGCGCGCGTCGGACAGGGGCGGCGCGACCGCCGCCGATGTGGTGCCTGTCCCCAGCAGGGTGAGAGCTGCGGCTCCCGTGGCTGTCGCGGTGACAATGGCCGCCAGGCGTGAGAGTCGGAACATGGGCCTCTCCTTGGAGGTTCGAGGTGCCGGGTTCAACGACACATAAAAAGGTGACGACCCGTCAATCGGGAACGACGGCAGGCGCGGCCGGGCGATCGCCCGTTCGGGGCACCATTGGGGACCCGCCTCTCGAGGGCCGCCCCCGCAGAGAAACTCCCGGGATCGCCGGGCTGACGACTGAGCCTCTTCAACAAGGTGGTGATCAGGGAAAGTGACATGACGCGGTCCGGCCAGCCGCTCCCACCCCTGATCTTCGAAGTGCTGCCAGAGGACCTCGACGCAGCGCGCCGGCAGAACGAGCGTGCGGCGGGACTTCCGGGTCCCTTCCGCCAGGCGCTCAAGGACGTCGAAGGGATCAACGCCGACGACTGGACGCCTCGGGAGCTCCGGCACAGCTTCGTGTCCCTGTTCTCCGACCGTGGCGTCCCGCTGGAGGAGATCTCCCGGCTCGTCGGCCACTTCCGGAACGGCCGTGACTGAGGAGGCCTCGGAAGCAGATCCGGCCCGTGATCCAGACCGGCGCGGTGGTCATGGACGGCATCTTCAAGCGGGGTCCGGAGCGGTAGTCACGCAGATAGACACGCAGACGAAAACAGGTGAGGCACCTAGGAACTTTCCTAGGTGCCTCACCTGGTGTTTCGGCTGTCGGGGTGGCGGGATTTGAACCCACGACCTCTTCGTCCCGAACGAAGCGCGCTGCCAAGCTGCGCTACACCCCGGTGTCACTGCTTGTCGCGGCGACGACGTTTACTTTAGCCCACTGGTGGCCGGAGACGAAATCCGGTTTTCGTGCGGCGGCGGATCGGGTTCGGGCGGGCGTGGTCGACGGCCACGAGGAGGATGGCCAGGGCATAGAAGGACAGGCCCAGGAGGAGAGCGTTGGCCAGGACGTGTTTGTAGCCGTGCCGGGCGACGTCGAGGAACGGGTAGAGGTAGCGGTCTGCCGCGCCTGAGGGGAGCAGTTCGCCGCGGGTGAGGGAGAAGGCCAGGTAGGCCAGTGGGTAGAGCAGCCAAGCGGGGGCCTGGCGCAGGTGCAGGTGGGCGGGGGCGGTCAGCAGGAGCCAGTCCAGGAGGGCCGCGATCGGGACTGCCGTGTGCAGGAGGTGGCCGGCCACCGACTGCCACAGGTGGTGGGTGCCGGGGGCGCCCGTGATCGAGAACGGCGGGGAGGTCTCGGTCAGGAACAGGTGGTAGACCACGGCGCTCATCGTGACGTAGAGCACGACCGCTCCGGTCAGCGCCGCGGGCACGGGACGGCGGGTGGCCCAGGCTCTGCGGGCCGAGAACGTGAGGACCAGCGCGACTGCGATGTTGCTCTGGATCGCGAAATGACTCAGGACGCGGAACGGGGGACCGATCAGCATCTCGGCAGTCACCGCCGCCGCGGC
>NZ_MUBM01000020.1 GCF_002154505.1 Streptomyces carpinensis
CCCGAGTGGCTCTGTGTACTGTCACCGTGGTGTGCGGCCACAGTGGCTCCGCCAAAAACCGTTTGGCGGACGGGGGGCGACCACTGCTACATTTCCGGAGGCCGTGCGAGAGATCGAGGAGGTGGTACCCGTGAACGCAGTATCGACATGGGTGCTCCCCTCCGGGGTCACGGTCGGGCGATAGACAGGTCGTCCGGGAGCGCCGTCCCAGTGCACTCCCGAAAGGCACGACCATGCATTTCACTTCCGAGCAGCGCCTCGACGACGGCGTCCTCGAACGCGAATTCACCCTCGGTGAGATCCCCGGCATCCTGTGGACACCCGCATCCGCATCCGCACCGGTGCCGCTGATCCTGCTCGGCCCCCCTCCCCTCGGGCTGCGCAAGATGTACCCCCGACTGGTGGCCCGGGCCCGGCACTCCGCGGCGGAGGGCTTCGCCACGGCCACCATCGAGCTCCCCGGAAGCGGCGACCGGCCCCGTTGGCCCGCCGCCGAGCAGGCCCGCGCCGACCTGCGCCGGGCGATGGAGGCCGGCGAGCCGGTCAGCGACGAGATCGTCGACGCCCTCATCCTCCCGCTGGTCGAAAAGGCAGTCCCGGAATGGCAGGCCGCCCTGGACGCCCTCCTTTCGCTGCCCGAGATCGGCGGCCCGGTCGGGTACTCGGGGGGAGTGATCTCCATCGGCATCCGGCTTGCGGTGGTCGAACCGCGCATCGTGGCCGCCGGTCTCTTCGCCGGGAGTCTCGTGCCTCGCGCCATGTTCGAGGAGGCTCGGCAGGTCACTATTCCACTGCACGTCCTGCTGCAGTGGGACGACGAAGGGAACGACCGGCAGGCGGCCCTGGACCTGTTCGACGCCTTCAGCTCCAAGGAGAAGTCCCTGCACGCCAACATGGGCGGGCACACCGGCGTCCCGCAGTTCGCGGGAGACGCCGCGGCCCAGTTCTTCACCCGACATCTGAAGTGAGGCCGGACCGTCAGACCGGCAGCAGACGGTAGCTGACGTCGGCCGGCATGCCGCTCATCGAGGACAAGGTCCCGGCCCTCCGTAGCTCTCCACACCGTGGGCCCCTGCTGAACTCTCGGCAGGGGCCCGCAGTCATGAACTGTTCGATTTCTGCAGAGCTTCGAGTGCTGCCCACAGTTGTGTACAGGTGCTGTCGGTTCTCGTGAACAAAGCCACGCCGCCGATCCCCGGTAGGCAAACCCATCATGGGCAGCACCGCACAACGCATCCTGCTGGAAGCACCGTGCCCCGGATCACGGTGTGGTCGGAGGTGGTCCGGGTACGTGGCCTCCCGCCTGCGATCGCTGCCGACAGCCGGCCGTCTGCGACTTCCCGGGGGCGCGACATGGCACTTCTCCGTCAGCGACCACGCCTGCGGTCTGCAGGAATCCGACGATGCTGTGGTGGAGCTGCTGTTCCGGACGAGTTCGACCTCAGTGCGTTTCCCAGCGCGCATCCCGGTCGCCTCGACATCACGAGCGCCTGACCTTCTGGTAACGGCACCAGGTCAGTAGCCGCCGCTGCAGTGCCACTTCGTTTCGGAGTAGACGTGTTGCAGACACACGCGGGCCTGGTAGCCCGCCCCGTCACGGTGCCATCCGGTGCGCTCGTAGGCATGGCCGTTCTCTACGACGTAGAGGTAGCTGATGCGCTTCCACGAACCGGAGCCCTTGCGCTGCTGCAGCATCATCCGGCATTCGACGTTCCAGTCAGGGTCCTTCAGAAAGCGCCCCCGGGCATACCACTTACCAGAACTAGTCTTGTTCATGTCCAGCGTGGCCGTGCAGCCCTTGTACGTCACGTGCTTGACGTCGTATCGGACAGCGGCCGAAGCGCTCGTGGCCGCTCCGAGAGAGCCTGCCGCGATCAGCGTCGCCATGGTCCCGGCGACGAAGAGACGACGAAGACTGCGCGTGCACTTCTCCATCCTGCTTCCCCCTTGGCCTATGCGGTCGCGAACCTCGCGGTAACGCGATAGAACGCTAAAAGCGGGTGAACGGTCCGGGCAATACCTTGTTGGGATGAGAAGGGAGTAAACCAGCGCTGTAGTCCGGTAATCGCGCGCGGTAGCACGCGGCGTCCTACTCGCGGAACGGGGGCCGCGCTCGCCGCGACCCCACCGGCACGGAATGGGAGGCCGACATCGGAGGTTCCCGGCTTTTCCGTGAGCCTGGTGCGCATGGCAGGACCTGTCGTTGCCGTCCTGGCACCAGCCGAACGGCCGGCGGCCGTCGAACCCGACGCCCGCCGCGCGGTGCTGTTCACAGAAACCACCCTCCGTCGGTCACCACAACCGCATCCCATGGTGAGCCTGAGTGTGTGACGACTCCGAGGACCGACACGGCGACATCATCGGGGTCCGCGACCATTCGCGGTGGAGTCGAGGCGGCCTGGACATGCGGGTGAGCGGCCAAAGGACGGGCCCGCGCCGGCCCCGGTGGTCGGGTGAAGGCACGGGCCGTGTTCGGGACGCTGGGCTCAGCGCTTGATTTCCTTGATCTTCAGCATGCGCGTGATGACCTTGTCGAGTTCGTCGTCGGCGAAGACCTTCTTCCAGTCGTCCCGGACGATGGACTCGCGGCCGTAGTCCATGGCGATGAGGCAGGCGTCCGAGAACGGGTTGTCGCCCTTGAGGGTGTTGGCCAGGGCGACCTGAGTGTGCCCGAGGAGCATGGCACGGGCGGCCTTCTCCGGTACGCCGACCGTGTGGACGGTCTCGTGCAGGGCCTCGGTCAGCAGGGCGCCGACCATGCAGGCGATGGTCTCGACGAGGGTTGGCTCCAGTACGGCGAGCTGCTTGACGGTGACCCAGTGGACGTCGATCACGGGCGCGTACATCGTACGGATGACGGATTCCGCCAGTTGCTGCTTGTCGCTGTCGCCGCCCTCGTACGCGGCGACGACCTCCTGAGGGGCGGCGATGCCGCCGAAGGTGTCCTGCCACTCCTCTTTGGTGGTGCGCTCGAGGAACACCGACGGGTGGCAGGGGTGGGCGCAGGCGTAGTGGATGTCGTCGCGAACGTACAGCAGGCCCGCGTACGCGGCGGCCGGGTCGAGAGTGAGCACGACGGTGCCGGGCCTCATCAGCGGCACGAGGTCTTGGGAGACCTTGCCGAGCACGACGTCGGGAACGGCGAGGATCACCACGTCGGCCTCGGCGGCGGCGTCGGCGGACTCGGTCAGTTCGCGGCCCAGGTCGCGGATGAGCTGCCGGCCCTTGGGGGACGCCTCGCTGAAGAGCACCCGGAAGTCGCTCTTGACCAGGTTGTTGGAGACGCGCTGGCCCATCTTGCCGGCGGCCCCGATGACGGCGACGGTCTTCACGTCGACCTGGGTCTGGATCTCGGTGGCCATTACTTGCTCCTCAGGAGAGTGTCGATGCTGTGCTGCGTCCACTGGTGTTCGAGCTGGGCGGTGGCGTCGAAGCCCTCGTCCTGCCACGGGAGCCAGTGCTCCACGATCTGGTTGATGCTGCCGTGGTCCTCCGGCCGTGCCGCCCGGACGGCGGCGATCATGCCGTCGTGGTCGAGGAGACCCTCGCCCAGCGGGCAGCCTGTGTACGTGAAACCGACCCAGCCGTCCCGCCGGGTGAAGGCGAAGTCCTTGACGTGGATGTTGACCACGTACGGTGCGGTGGCGGCCACGACGTCGACGGGCCGTTCCAGGCGGGCGACGCTGTTGCCCGGGTCCAGGACGACGCCCAGGTGCGGGTCGTCGACTCCGCGGACAACGGTCAGCAGGTCTTCGGTAGATACCTGTTCGTAGGTCTCCAGGCCGAGAGTCACACCCGCGTCGGCGTACCGGGGCACGGTCTGCTTCAGCAGGGTCACCGCTTCTGCGGAGTCTGGGCGGTGGTCGGTCGTGTTGAGCATCGAGCGCATCAGGCTGACTCCCAACTCGCCTGCGATGTCGAGGTACTTGAGCAGGTGGGCGGGGCGGACACCGCGGGTGCCGAGTTCCAGGCGTAGCCCGAGGTCCCGTGCGGTGGCGCGGACGTCGGCGAGCCGGGCCGCCTCGTAGGACTCGATGGGTGCGTAGTCGCAGATCTGGAAGACCTGGCCGCCGAGCCGGGCGGTGTCACGGAGCATGTCGGTGAGGCTCATCGGCTGCGGCGCGCGGGAGGAGATGCGCCAGAAGTAGGCGTAGGTGCTGATGCCGTACGCCATCAGGCCACCCCCGCGGACGTCGGGGTGCGGATCTCGTCGAGGATGGCCTCGACGTTCGCCGGGTCGTGCGCGAACCGGCCGAGGAACAGTCCGTCCGCGGAGCCCTGGAGGCGGGTCAGCAGGCCCGGGCCCGCGCTGCCGCCGTAGATGACGGTGGATCCGCTGTGCTGCGGCCGGGTGTCGAGCCAGCCGCGCAGAGCCGTGCACACGGTCGCGATGTGGTCGGCGGAGGCCGGCTCCGGCGCGCCGATGGCCCACTGGGGTTCGTACGCCAGGACGACAGCCCCGTGGAGGCCGTGCAGCAGCCGCGCGGCCTCTGCCACGGTGCGCTCGGCGGCCGCGTGGGGGTCGGCCTGGTCGCGTTCGCCGACGCACAGGACCGGGGTGAGGCCGTTGCGCAGGGCGGCGGCCGTCTTGGCCGCGACGACCGTGTCGCCCTCGCCGTACAGGCGGCGGCGTTCGGCGTGGCCGACCTCGGCGTAGCGGCAGCCGATCTCCTGGAGGACCGGGCCGCCGATCTCGCCGGTGTAGGGGCCGGTGTCCTCGGTGGCGATGTCCTGCGCGCCGATCGCGATGTCGTACGGCGCGAGGATGCCGGCGGCCGGGACGACGGCCGTGAAGGCGGGCAGGACGAACAGGCGGGCCCTGCCCGAGGCGACGGCCGGGTGGTGCTTGGCGAGGGAGGCGATCTTGCGGGCCCAGTTGAGGGTCTGATGGTGGCCGAAGTACATCTTCAGGCTCACCCCGAGCAGGACGGCCGGTGGTGCGGGGGCAGGCATCAGGCAGCTGCCTCGTCGTTCTCGTACTCGCACATGAGCTGGACCTTCGCGGCTGACGGGGAGGTCTCGTCGAAGCGATAGGTGAGCCATTCGGCGGCCAGGCGGCGGGCGAGTTCGAGGCCGATGACGCGCTGGCCGAAGGTGAGGATCTGCGCGTTGTTGGACAGGATCGCCCGCTCGACGGAGAAGGAGTCGTGTGCGGTGACCGCGCGGATGCCCTTGACCTTGTTGGCGGCGATGGCGACGCCGAGACCGGTGCCGCACACCAGCAGGGCCCGGTCGGCCTCGCCTCGGGCGACCATCTCTGCGGCTGCGATGGCGACCTTGGGGTAGGCGGTGTGGCCGTCGGCGTCGACGCCGACGTCGGTGACCTGGGCGACCAGGGAACTGTTCTGCAGATCCCGCTTGAGCGCTTCCTTGTACTGGTAACCGGCGTCGTCGGATCCGACGACGATGCGGAGCTTTTCGGCCATATCGGTTTTCCTCAGTCCTGGTCGAGGCGGTGGTTGAGCAGAACGCCGTGGACGGCGCGGGTGATGAGCGCGAGCGAGTGTGCGCCCGCGTCCGGGGTGCCGAGGGACTTCTCGGCATGGGGCCGGGCCCGCCCCTTGCGGGGCAGCAGGTCGGCTGTGGCGGCGGCTGCCGCCTCGGCGGCGGTGGCGGCGCGGTCCCAGGCCTCGGGCAGCGCTTGGCCGTCGGCCACGGCGCGGTTCAGGGTGTCGGCGAGGGGGACAAGGACGTCGACCATGGTCTTGTCACCGACCTCGGCTCCGCCCAGCCGGCGTACGGCGGCGGAGGCCTGCGCGACCCCTTCGGAGACACGGGCCGCCGTCGGGGCGTCCTGGTCGCCGAGGGCGGCGCCGAGACAGCGCAGGATGGTGCCCCACAGGGCGCCGGAGGTGCCGCCCGCCTTGTCCGACCAGGCGTCGGCGGCGCGGGAGAGAAGGGTGCCGGCGCCCGCGCCGGCGTCGGCTGCCGCCGCGGCGGCTCGGCGGGCGGCTGTGGCGCCGCGCTGCATGCCGATGCCGTGGTCGCCGTCACCGGCGACGGCGTCGATCCGGCCGAGTTCCTCGGCGTGTGCGTCGACGGTGTCGGCCACCGCCTCCAGCGCGGACAGGACGGTGCGGGCGCTGTGCCGGGAGTTCTCGGAGGCGGCGGGAACCGCTTCAGCGGTGTCCGTGTCGCCGGCGGTGTCCGTCGCGTCGGAGGCCGGGCCCGCCGCGGACGCGTCGGGGGTACCGAAGGCGCCCTTGCGGTAGGCGGGCGCGTCGGCGGGCGCTCGCCACAGCTCCTCAAGCCGGCTGTCCAGCCAGGTCAGTGTGAGGGAGACACCGGCCATGTCGAAGCTGGTGACGAGTTCGCCGACCTCGGGGTCCACGATCTCCACGCCGGCATCGCCCAGGAGACGGGCGACCTCCCGGTAGACCACGAACAGTTCCTCGTACTTGACTGAGCCGAGGCCGTTGAGGATCACTGCGGCGCGCTGTCCGCGGGCGGCGCCGACGTCGTCGGGCAGTTCCTTCAGCAGGGTGTTCACGAGGAGCCGTGCCGCGTCGTCCGCGGTCGGCAGGGACTCCTCGCCGATGCCCGGTTCGCCGTGGATGCCGAGACCGACGGCCATGCGCGCCTCGGGGACGGTGAACAGCGGTTGGTCGGCGCCGGGGAGCGTGCAGCCGGAGAAGGCGATGCCGAAGGAGCGGGTGCGGGCGTTGGCGCGTTCGGCGACACGCACCACCTCCTGCAGCGACAGGCCCTGCTCGGCTGCGGCGGACGCGGCCTTGAAGACTGGGAGGTCGCCGGCGATGCCCCGACGCTTGGCGGAATCCTCCGGGGCCGCGCTGGAGATGTCGTCGGTGACGGCGAACGTCCGCACCTCGATGCCGTCGGCGGCGAGCCGCTGCGCGGCCTGTCCGAAGTGCAGGACGTCTCCGGCGTAGTTGCCATACATCAGCAGCACTCCCGCTCCGGCGTGCGCGGCGCGGGCCACGGAGCGGATCTGCTGGGCGGAGGGCGAGGCGAAGACGTTGCCGACGGCCGCGCCGTGTGCCAGTCCCCGGCCCACCAGGCCGGAGAAGGCCGGGTAATGGCCGGAGCCGCCACCGATGACGACCGCAACCTGTCCGGCCGGTGTGCCGCCGGCCCGGACGACCCCGCCGGTGACGGGGCGCACCCGGCGCCGGTGCGCGGCGGCGAAGCCTTCGAGGGCCTCGTCGGCGAAGGCGGCGGGGTCATTGAACAGGCGGGTCATCGAAGGGACTCCATGGGCTGGTGCTCGGGGCTGGGGGTCGGTTCCGCGGTGCGGTTGCGGGCGGCGAGCCAGATCATCAGGACGGCGGACAGGAGCATGAAGAAGCCGACCAGGTAGAGGGGGACGTAGTAGTCACCGCTCCAGTCCTTGAGCCATCCGGTGACATAGCTCGCCGCGAACCCGGCGACGTTGCCCGCCGTGTTGATCAGGGCGATGCCCGCCGCGGCGGCGGCGCCGGTCAGGAAACGGGAGGGCACGGCCCAGAAGACCGGCAGGGCGGCGAAGATGGAGCAGGCGGTCACGGTGATCACTGCGACCGTGACGGTCGGCGATCCCATGTACAGGGCCAGGGGGACGGAGATGCCGCCGACCACGGCCGGTCCGGCCACGTGCCAGGTGCGGGCGCCGTTGCGGGTGGCGTGCCGCGTCCAGAAGAACAGCACGACAGCGGCGGGAAGGTAGGGGATGGCGGTGATCCAGGCCTTGTCCATCACGCTGAACGAGGTGTCGTACTGCTCCTGGAAGCCGTTGATGATCGTCGGCAGGAAGAAGGCCAGGGCGTACAGGCCGTAGACGAAGCCGAAGTAGACCAGGGCGAGGCCCCAGACCCGGCCGCTGCCGAACGCGGCCTTGAGGTCGCCCCTGGCGTGCTTGCCCTCGTGGCCCGTCTTGTGGGCGTTCTCGGCGGCGAGCTCCTTCGTCAGCCAGTCTCGTTCGCCGGGCGTCAGCCACTTGGCGTCCGCGGGCCGGTCGATGAGGTAGAACCAGGCGATGACACCCAGCAGGATCGCGGGCAGCGAGATGAACAGGAACATCACCCGCCACCCCTCGAGGCCGAACAGGCCCTGGCGGCCGATGAGCCAGCCCGCGAGCGGCGCGCCGAAGACGGTGGTGAGGGGCTGGGCCAGGTAGAACAGCCCGAGCACCTTGGTGCGGTGCCGGGCGGGCACCCACTGGCTCAGGAAGAGGATGGCGCCCGGGAAGAAGCCCGCCTCGGCCACTCCGAGCAGGAAGCGCAGGGCGTAGAGCTGGCTGCTGCCGCTGACCCAGGTGAACAGCAGGGACACGATGCCCCAGGTCACCATGATGCGGGCCAGCCAGCGGCGGGCACCGAAGCGGTGCAGGGCCATGTTGCTGGGGACCTCGAGCACGATGTACCCGAGGAAGAAGATCCCGGACGCGAAGCCGAACTGGGCGGCTGTCAGGGCAAGGTCCTCCCCCATCCCGTTCGGCTCCGCGAACGACACGGCCGTGCGGTCCAGGTAGTTGACGAAGAACATCAACGCCACGAACGGCACGAGGCGGACGGAAACCTTCTTGATGGCAGTTCTCTCGACTGCCGTGGATGGCGGCTCGGCACCCATAGCGACTCCTCGGCTCGCCCGGACCACCGTGTCCGGGGTGGGTCACGCCGGCGGCACGAGGAAGCTCGTCCGACCGGCTCGCACCTCACGCTAAGCCCCACATCCGAAATTGGTCACCAATTTACCAGTGTGCCGTGGGTCACAAAAAGTATCGAAGTCCGGCGTTGACAGAGCCGACCTGGCCTCAAAGGAAGGCACAGGTCAGCGACACACGGTCCGATCTGGTTGACTGGTGACCGTGACCCGTCAGCCTGATCAGCAGCACCCCGCCGCCCCAGACCTGGCCCAACTCCTGCGCCCCGTGGTGCGCGAGTCCTCCGTCAGCGAGGTCGCCAAGCGGCTCCTCGACCACCTGTCCGCCGGCGACATCCGACCCGGCACCCGGCTCCCCGCCGAACGACAGCTGGCCGAAGCCCTCGGAGTCGCGCGTTCCAGCGTGCGCGGGGCGCTGTCCGCACTGGACGTACTCGGCATCATCGAGATCCGCCCCGGATCCGGCTCCTACGTCCGCGAGGGCACCTCCGAGTTCCTGCCCCGCGCGATCAACTGGGGGTTGATGCTCGGCCAGCGCCGCACCCAGGACCTGGTCGAGGTACGCACCTACATGGAGGGCGTCTCCGCCCGCCTGGCCGCCGAGCGCGCCACCGACGAGGACGTGGCACGGCTGGAGGAACACCTGCGGCACATGCGCGACGCCGGTGGCGACGTGAAGGCGTTCATCGACGCGGACATCGCCTTTCACCTCGAGTGCGCGAGCATCGCTCGCAACTCCGTGCTCAGCGACATCCTGCACAGCATCCGCGCGCTTCTTCAGGTGTGGATGGAGCGCGTCAGCGACATCGAGGGCACCGTCAGCGGCACGCTGTGCGAACACGGCGCGGTACTCCAGGCCATCCGCGACCGCGACCCCGAGGCCGCCGACCGCGCCATGGCCGAGCACATGCAGATGGCCAGCGCCCGGCTGCGCGCATCGATGCAGACCAGTTCCTGACACCCTCCCGCGGGCACCCGGCACCACCGACCACCGCGCCCGGAACCCACGGGTCCGGAATTGACGGGCTCAGTGCGGCAGCCCGGCGCGCCGCAGTTCATGGACCCCGGCGCTGGACGCCCGCGTCTGGCTCCGGGCGTCGACAGCGGCCGCCGGACCGTGGGCGCAGACCCCGGGCAGCGCCGCACGCTCCGGACTCGCGAAGATGGGTCTCAGATGCAGACGACGGGGCAGCCACGCCGGATCGAGTGCTGGGCAGCGCGCAGGAACAGTGCGACGTGGAAGGCTGTGTCCAGGTCAGTGCTCCACAGTCCTGTTCGAGTAGCGGCCAGTTCCGTTGCTTGGTCCATGAACCACATGCTCAGGTCGAGGTTGTCGCATGTCGCCGGGGTTTCGGGCGGCAGTCCGATGGCTGCCGCCAGCTTCTCCGCCAGTGGTAGCACCTGGGGAGCGCCGGCGACCATGGTCGACTCGCAGTAGCCGGAGTCGATGGGCAACCAGATCTCCTCATCGAGCGAGAGGGGCACGAGCACGGTCCAGCCGCAAAGGGTCTCCGATTCCTCTTGTGACAGGTGCGTCTGGCACAAGGCGAGGAACCCGGCCATGGAGGGTGTCAGCTTCTCCTCGAAGGCCTGCCCCGAGCCAGATGCGAAGTCCGTCTCCGGGGGTACGTCCTCGTAGGGCGGCAGACTCCTCCGCCTGAGCTCAGCGTTGAGCGCTGAGGCGACTTCACCCCATCCGTCTTCCTCGTCACCGAACCATTCCTCCGCGCCGACGCTCATCAGGTACACACCCACGTGGGGAAGTTACTGCGCGCATCTGACATCGATCAGTGAGCTAACGAGCTCGTGCCGGGTAGGGCCTGTTGCGAAAGTGCCTCGTCTGTCAGACCTGCCTGGGATGCTTCGAGCATGGAGATGACAGTGCAGCTGACGATCGACTGCTCCGATCCGCAGGCAATGGTGACTTTCTGGGCCGAGGCCCTGGGCTACGTGCCTGAGCCTCCACCAGGCGGGCACGCCACGTGGCGTGCTTACTGGGCGGCGGAGGGGGTGCCCGAGGCAGAGTTGCCGGCCGGCGCCGGGGATCTTCCGGAGTCGATCATCGATCCCGCGGGACGTGGACCGAGGGTGTGGTTCCAGCAGGTTCCGGAGCCGAAGGTCGCCAAGAACCGGTGGCACTTCGACCTGAAGGTCGGTGGGGGCCGTGACGTCCCACTGGACGTCCGCACACAGCGGGTCAAGGCTACGGTGGAACGGCTGGTCAAAGCTGGTGCCACCGTGCTGCGGATCAAGGATGAGCCGGGCATGGGGCTCTACGCCGCCGCCGTGCAGGACCCCGAGGGCAACGAATTCGACGTCGTGTGAGGGCCGTTCTCAGTGTGCTGGTCACAGCCACTCGTTCACGGCTGCGACCAGCACAGTCGCCTCGTAGCGGACGGAGAGCCTGTCGTACCTCGTGGCCCCTGCCCTATGCCTTCTAAGTCGGTTGATCCCGCACTCAACCGCATGGCGCTGCCGGTAATCCACCGCACCGAAACGCGGCGGTCGGCCGCCACGGGAGCCGAGCTTCCTGCGGTTGCGGGCCTGGTCAGCCTTGTATGAGATAGTGCAGCGGATTACACGGCGGCGCAGGTAGCTCGGTTCTTGCGGAGGAGTACGCCCGATCGCGCGTACTCGATCGGGGCGGACGCGCGGCCGGCCCGATCCGATGCGGGGTACGCGGACACTCTCCAGCAGGGGCTCGAATTGTGGCGAGTCGCCGCGCTGCCCGGCCGTCACCACGATCGACATGGGCTTTCCGCTGATGTCAGACATCAGCGAGCCGCTTGACTGGGGCAGGGAGTCAGGCCTCCCCGAAGATGCCGCTCACTCTGCCGCAGTCCCCGTACTGGTCGGCTGTAGGTACTGCTGCGCCAGGTGCAGGAATGATTCGGTGGCCGTGTGTGCCGGGATGGCCGACCAGGCGGGTAGAGGGTGACGGAGTCGGCGTCGGCGTCGGCCGACGGAAGGTAACGAACACCGGGGTGGGCATGGTGGTGGCTGGTGCCTTCGGCGGTGACGCCGACGGCTTCCCCGGTGGCGATGGCGGTGAGCCACTCGTCCACACCCGGAACCTGGATGGTGTGGGGGCTTTGACCCTCGGGCCAGAGGTCAGAGCCGGTGGTGGTGGCCGTGGAGCACAGCGCGTGCCCCGGGGTTGCCACCATTCGCGCCATGGGGCGGTGCCCTGCCTGACGGTACTGCCGAAAGATGACGCGACAGCGCTCGTATGCCAGCGACCTGCCAGATGCAAGTGGCGCGACGCCTGAACCTCGGGCCGAACAATCTCACCGGGACAGAACTCTCTGTCAGCTGATGCGCGCTCCCGTGCCGCTGACACGGACGCGCGGGTCGCCCGCGCGCAGCGTCACCGTGAGTTCGCCGGGGCGGCCCAGGTCCTCGCCCTGGTGCAGGGTGAGCACGGCGTCCTCGGGGACCAGGCCGAGCTCACGGGCATACGCACCGAACGCGGCGGCTGCGGCACCGGTTGCCGGGTCTTCTACGACGCCGCCGACGGGGAACGGATCACGGACATGGAAGACCGTGTCCGACTCTCGCCACACCAACTGGACCGTGGTCAGGTCCAAGCGGTGCATCAGGGCTTCGAGGCGCGCGAAGTCGTACGCGAGATCTGCGAGGCGCGCGCGTGTCGCCGCCGCGAGGACCAGATGGCGGGCACCTGCGAACGCGACATGGGGCGGGAAGGCCGGGTCGAGATCGGCGGCCGGCCAGCTGAGCGCAGCGAGTGCCTCCGTGATGTCGGCATCGGCGATCTCCTCGATGTGCGGCTCGACACTGGTGAGTGTGGCCCTGACCGTCCCGTCCTCCTCGGCCACTTCCACCGGCACGGTGCCGGCGCGCGTCGCGAATACCAACTCCCCGGGGCCTATCCGCTCGGCGAGCGCGATGGCGGTCGCAACGGTGGCGTGCCCGCAGAACGGCACCTCGGCTTTGGGGCTGAAGTAACGAATGCTGTACGCCCGCCCCTCCTGGCCGCCGAGGCCCTCCGGGGGCGCGGTCAGGAACGCGGACTCCGAGTATCCGAGATCGGCGGCGATAGCCAGCATGTCGCTGTCATCCAGGGCGGTGGCGTCCAGAACGACGCCGGCGGGGTTTCCGCCGTCCGGGGCGCTGGAGAAGGCGGTGTATCGCAGGACCTCGGGCCGCGGCGCATTGGTCGTCATGTTTGCGGCAACACGGGGCGAGCCCGCGACTATTCCGGCCTCTTCCTCGGCCTGGACGTCCACAAGGGCGAACACCACGCCACCGCCGTCACCTCAACCGGGAAGAAGCCTCCGACCAGCGGCTACCCAACAGCGAGCCCAAACTCCGCGAAGTCCTGGCGAATTTGCAGGCCGAGCACGGCACCGTGCTCCTGATCGTCCACCGGCCGGCCTCCATCGGCGCATGCCCATCGCAGTCGCCCACGACATGAGTGGCCAGGACGCCTGTCTGCCCGGTCTCACGATGCGCCGGATCGCCGATCTCCATCCCGGCAAGGCTCTACGCGCGGACGCCATCCCCGGGCTGGTCCGACGCGCGGGGCAAGCGAGGAGACCCGTGCTGTGAAGTCACGACGGCGAACCGGGCCCGCCGGCGTGGTGAAGGCCATCGTCTACTCGCGCGATGGCGCCGCATTGGACACTGCGCCACCCGGCAGGACCTGACCGTCCACCGCTGCGTGAACCGCGGCAAAGGTGGCGCCCGCGAGGAGTAGATCAGCGAGGCCCACAACCTGTTGCTGGCGCGTGCACCACTGCGGCGAGCACTCACCGACGCGCATGCTCCGGTTCGCTCTCGGATGGAGCCGCGCCATAGCCCCCAAGGAAGTACGCCCGCAGGACCCCGTGGTCGGCATCGAGCGAGCGGAACTCAACCGCGAAGCGCCCGTCATGGACGGTGCCCTCGCCGGTTACCCGGTCCCCGATCGGATCGATCGCACCGGTGTCGTCGGTCTCCTGCGCGACGACAACAATCTTGCCCTCTGGCGTGCCGCCGGCACCGGCGAAGAACTTCACGGTGCCGGTGACGAAACCGAAGCGCGCCTCCTCGATCTGCGTCACCGTCGCTCGACCGGCGCCGACGCGGATGCCGACCCCGCCGGTGAGGATTGGCGTACCGCAGTCGGCCGGGAACGGCCGCTCCGCCCAGCCCTCTACGCTGACCCGGTTGTCGACTTCCCACAACCGCGAGGAGATGTCGCCGTAGGCCATCGCTTCAGGGAACCCGATCAGCGCCTCGTCGAATACCCGCACTGGCAGGCTCTCGCCTCCGGGCACGCGCAACCACTGGTGATCGATGTAGACGCGATGGAACGGGTGCGTCTGGTGCACGACCGCCCTCACCAGCGTGGACTCTTCGAACGGGTTGGCCAGCCTGATCTCGCTCCCCACGCGCGAGGAGGGCGACGCCGACTCTGATACGAAGCGGACGTAGTTGGTCCGTGCCTCGTTGTTGTAGATGTTCGTCTCGATGAGGCCGGCGATGTCCGGGTCCTGGTAGAGACGGATACGCACCACGATGCAGTAATGGCCGGTGGAGCTTGGCGGGGTCCACTCTGTAGTGAACTCCTTGACTTCGCCGGGCGGGATGTCGCGGGTGTCGCTGCCCAGCAACACCATGGGACCGTCGCCCGTGGAGAACTCGATCGCGTAGAAGTCGACGACGACGCCCTTGCAGCGTAGGTCGCCGCTGTTGCGCACCTTCGCGACGACGGTGTTGGGATGACCGGCCCAGGGTGTGTTGAACCAGCGCGCGGGGTCGGCCGACGACTTGGCGTTGCGGATCTCGATGTCAGGACTTTGCCAGTCGGGAGCGCCGGTCCAGGGGCGGATGCCGGGGTCGGGACGCTGACCGGAGCTGTATTCCACCGCGACGACCGCGTGGTCGGCAGCGGTGGAGTCGACCTTGACCCGCAACAGCTTCTGGGTGGCCGGGTCGACGTCCTTGTAGTCGGCCGGAGCATCCAGGATGGGTCCGTCCCCGTCCGCGTCGTTCTGGACGAAAATGATCGGCGGGCGGGAGTTGGGCGTCGTGAACGCATCCGAGGTGACGTCCGTAATGACCACGCGGCGGTCGGCCGGGAGAGTGTCGCCGATCTGGGCACCCTGGTGGGCACGGTACTCCACGTAGGTGTTCCAACCGTCGGCCAGGCGGATCTCGATGCCGCGGAAGCGGTTGGCCGGCGGGTCGCTGAGCTCGGCGGCGTGCAGCGTGACCGTCTCGTTGACGCCGGCTACCCCGCGGAAGTTGAAGAGTCTGAGGTGGGCAGCGTTGACCCAGCCCTGACGCATGCGGTTGGAGAGCGTGAAGTGCGGCAGCGCGTCGCGGCTGCCGGCCATCATGTCCCAATCGCCGGTGAGGCGGTTCGTGACGTTCGACGGGTAGGTGGGGAAGTCGTAGAGGTCGGGCAACCCGAGCGTGTGTCCGAGCTCATGCGACAAGGTCGTGCGAAGCTGACGGCCGTCCTGCGCCGCGAAGTCGGGCGGCGCGAAGATGAAGCCGAAGGTTTCCTGGTCGGTCGCCTTACTCCCGGCCAGAAAAGACTGCGCCGCGAGGGACGCATGCGGCCACACGAAGCGCTTGGAGCCCGCCCCTGGCCGATCTGGGGAGAACGGCACGATCAGCAGCACGTCGATGTTGTGGTAATCGGCTTTGGTGAGCAGGCCGCTCGTGATCGTACGGGTGACGATCGTCTGCACGGTCGCGCCCAGTGACGACCAACGCTCGTCGACGGTCGTCCCAGCGGCGTTCTTCTTCTGGGCGAAGTAGCTCGTCCAGCCCTCCGGCAGGTCCACGGGACCGTAGACCCGGTTGCTGTAGGCCTGGATGGTGAGGCCGCGACCGGTGGCGGGGTTCCAGCCCGACAACTCCTCGTAGTAGTGGCGTGCCGAGCTGATCTGGCCGTTGAAGGCAACGCCGTCCTGGACCTCGTCGAGGATCGCCTTGCGGGCGGTGGCGAGGTCAGCGGGAGCGGTTGGGAACGCTCCATCGGTGGTGTTGACGAGCAGGACGAGGACGCGCCACCGTCCGTTGTGCGTGTTTGTGCCGAGGTTCTGCGGGGTGTTCGGTCCGCCGCCCCAGTCCCCGGCCGGCGGAGGTGCGCTGTCGCCCTGCACCATCTTCGACGGCCCATGGTCGGGATCCCGCCAGTGGTCGGTCACCTCGAAGCTGACACGGTCGAGTTCCTGGCCCGACTTCGTCTCGATCATCGCAAGGTCGAATGTGCCGAGCAGCCCGCCGGCGACCAGCATCGGAACCTTCTTGCCGCCTAGACCCGGTGAGATCGAGGAGTGGGAGATCAGCGCCGCGTCGGGGTCGCCGTGCACGACGAACGACAGATCGTCGTCGGTCAGCGAGGAGCCAGACAGGTCGTACTGCAGCGGTACCCAGGAGCCGACGAACAGCGGCTCGGCTGGTGGCACCAGCCGTGGTCGGCTCTCGAGGTCGGTCAGCTCGTCGGCGATGGCGAGCCCGTTGACGGTCAGGACAAGGAATCGCCCGTCGTCGCGGCCGTGCACCTCGACGATGCGCCCATTGAGGCCAGCGAGGTCGGTGGCGCGGGTTGTCACGCTACCGTCGGCGAAGCGAAAGACGGATACGCGATCGGCGGCGGGGTGGGCGACCAGCAGCAGCTCGCGATCGGCGCTCACGGTCACGTGGCCGGTGGGCAACCGGTCGGCGATGAGGCCCTGGGTGCTGCCGGTTGTGACCTTGAGCAGGCGTCCCTCGCCCCCCGTTGTCGCAGCAGCCCACACATCCGCGGCACTGACGGTGACGCCGGTCAGGTCGGGGACATCGACGAGGGTGCGCACCGAACCGTCGCTGAGGCGCACCGCGAGCACACGCGACTCGTCCTCGGAGACCACGAGCGCATGGCCGCGGCCGGTGAGCGGCACGGTGGCCGCGAGCTGGCCGAGTACCCGCCCCGTCGCGGCCACTTGGGCCGGGCTCGCACTCGGGTTGTCGGCGGGCAGAGAGGCGATCGTCCCATCGCGGAAGGCGATCAGCACCTCCCGGCGGTCCCCGCTCAGCGCGACGCCGCTCGGCGCGGAATCGAGGGTGATGTGCCGGTCAAGCCGGCCAGCGGACATGTTCCACGATGACAGGCAGAGGCGTTCACCTTCGAGAACCCAGATGAGACCCCGATCGACATCTTCAACGGCGGCGATCGCGCCGTCGAGGGAACCAAGCTGCGTGATCATTCCGCACCCCCTCGGATTCGTGGCTTTCACAAGCGGCGCAAACAAGTCCGGTTTATCCCGTGTCGCCGAACACCGCCTGCTTTTTCCCGAGATCCGTTCTGTGGGAGGAAATGTTACGACGACACCACTATCCACGCCATCCCAGCATGGGACCTGACTGATAATCACCTAATTATCCGAAAAAGCCAAGTTTCGCTACTGATGACGCCCCAATGCGGCTCTTCGAAGTCAACCTCGATTCGTCAGCGGGTTTGATCGCTGATCGGTCCGGCGGTTCGCCCGTAATGTCCTTGGCCGGTGTATGACGGGTCGTCGCGTGACGCCGCGGCTGCGCCGGGTTCCGGGGGCCCGGAGGCTGCTGGTGTCCTCCTTCCTGGTCCTCGTCGGGATGGGGGTCCGGCCGTCAGGTAGCGGCCGGGAGCTGGGTAAGCCGCCTCCAGCTGGTGGTGAACGCCGATGCCCAGGGCCAAGTCGGCTCGATGCGCAGGTAGCGGCGGCGGGCGTGGTGGGCCAGGCGGGCGGGCAGGTGGTAGAGGTGGAAGCGCATGGTGTCCGGCTCGGCGTTGGCCAGGTCCTCGCTGTCGTGCAGGGTGAGCAGACGCAGCCAGGCGTCGAGGTCGCAGGCGAGGTCCGCGGCGAGCATCCATGCCGCATCGATCTGCCATGACCGGGAGGGCAGGTTGGCAAGGCCCATGGCCTTGCCGGTACGGATGCGGTCTTCGACCTCCGGGTGGTGGCGGTGCAGGGCGTCGAGAAACTGGATCTGCCGGGAGCCGGCGATGCCCCACATGTGCCGGATGTTCGTCGCGTGATGGATTAGCGCCAACCGGTCTTCTTCTCGAAGCCGGTCAGCTTCTATCAAGGGCCTGGGCAAGCTCCGCTGTGTCGTCGAGCAGACCTTCGCCCTGCTCCTCCAGTTCAAGCGACTCGCCGTGCGCTGGGTACGACGTCTCGAACTCCACGATGCCTTCGTCTCATTGGGCTGCAGCCTCATCTGCTGGAGACGACTCAAGAAGACCGAATCGTGATCGCGCTACGAGCTTCTAGGAGTGTCGGCTCACCATTGAGTTGGCGTATGAAGCGAGATCGTGGACCAGAACCTGCAGGCGTCGTCTCCTGAGACTGTCCATAAGTGGGAAGGAGTGCCGGTAGGTTGCTGACCAGGTGATGTCGGTGCCGCCATGAGGTGATCGGGTGAGGTTCACAGAGCCGTGATGAGACGCGAGTGGCTCGGCGGCCTGTTCGTAGCTGAACCGTTGATCGGGGACCAACTCGACGATGCGCTCCCGGCAAGACACCCGCCCGAGGCGAGAACGGACGTTGCGGAGGTCACCCACGCGCACCGGTCGCTCGAGTCCCGCGGGCAACTCCATCTCAACCTCGTAGTAGGAGGTCCACGACGACCAGGATTCTGCATCGAGGAGCGCTGCGTAGACGAGAGCGGCAGGCGCCGATGAGTGCGAGGTAGCAGTAACGGCGAAGGACGACACCTGGCAAGGCTAAAGCGTGCCTCCTTGATGGTGGGTCAGTCGATCGAAGATGCGACGTGGGACCGCATCGAGCCGCTGATGCCGCCCGATCCGGTCAGTGGACGACGGCGGGCCGACCGCCCACGACGGCGCTGCGAGACCGTCCTGGGCGACACGGCGTACGACTCCTCGGGCTGTGCGCCGTGAACTGCGGTGCCGCCGGCCCCTGCCGCTGCTCTTGCGCAAGTGCGCTCCCAACATCAAGGGCCCGGGCAAGCGGCGTACGTTGTCGAACAGCCCCTCTCCCTGCTGCACTCCAAGTGCCTGTCAGGGCCTGGCGCATTTCCATGGTGAGGGCGACCACCATATCTCCGGGCCACTTCAACGGGTTGTGCCTCCGTCAGCCAGCCCTAAGGCATGATCGTGTTACGAGCTCTAAGTAAGATCCAATATACGTAATATGGATTCTATGTTTCTTGAGTGAGAGTGGGGCGGCGGCGGAGTTCAAGTCCGCGACCAACATGATCCGCCTCTACGCCAACTGGGCCGAACACCCACTCGGTCGCGACCGAACGAGCACCCTCGAACGCCTCAGCTACCGATCCACTGCCTGAACGTCAGGAATTGCGCAGCAGAGTCCGTCGCTCACTCAACCCGTGCTTTTACTCGAAACGGGTCATGGCAAGCTGTGTCGTTGTGGGGATTTTTGGGTGTACTTCCGGGTTCGGTTTCGGCGGCTTCGAGGGCGGGCGTGACGTGGGGCACGTGCGAAATGGTTTCGTTTCGATATGGACGAGGGGGCTTCACCTGACGCGAGCGCTCACGTCGTCGGGCCGATGCCCCATGCCCTTCAAGACCCCACGACCTGACCCGGGAGTGCCTCCTCGTGGCAACATTCCTCTATGAACTGGGCCGATTCGCCTTGCGGCGACGGCACTTCGTCGCCCTGATCTGGGTGGCGCTGCTGACCCTCGCGGGTGTGGGCGCCGCACAGGCGCCCACAGCGGGCTCCACCTCCTTCTCGATCCCCGGCACCGAGGCCCAGAAGGCCTTCGACCTGCTGGAGGAGCGTTTCCCCGGCGCGAGCGCCGACGGAGCCACCGCGCGCGTCGTCTTCAAGGCGCCCGACGGCGAGAAGATCACCTCTTCCGCCAACAAGGCCGCCGTCAAGGAGACCGTCAAGGAGCTCGGAACCGGCTCGGAGGTCGTCTCCGTGGCCGATCCGTTCCAGGCCAAGGCCGTCAGCCAGGACCGCACGACCGCCTATGCGACGGTGTCGTACAAGGTCTCCGGCATGGAGCTGAAGGACTCCTCACGCGACGCGCTGGAGGACACGGCTCAGGAGGCGCGGGACAAGGGGCTGACCGTCGAGATCGGCGGTAACGCGCTCCAGGCGGTTCCCGAGACCGGTGCCACCGAGGTCATCGGCGTCGGCGTCGCCGCGGTCGTGCTCGTGATCACCTTCGGTTCGCTGCTCGCGGCCGGGCTGCCGCTGCTCACCGCGCTGATCGGTGTCGGCATCGGTGTCTCGACGATCACCGCGCTCGCCGGCACGCTCGACCTGGGCTCCACCACATCGACCCTGGCGATGATGATCGGCCTCGCCGTCGGCATCGACTACGCCCTCTTCATCGTCTCCCGCTACCGCGCCGAACTGGCCGAGGGACGGAAGCGCGAGGAGGCGGCCGGACGGGCCGTCGGCACCGCGGGCTCCGCGGTGGTCTTCGCCGGTCTCACAGTCATGATCGCGCTGGCCGGCCTGGCCGTGGTCAACATCCCGATGCTCACCAAGATGGGCGTCGCGGCCGCCGGCACCGTCGTCATCGCGGTACTCATCGCGCTCACCCTGATCCCTGCACTGCTCGGATACGCGGGCAGGAAGGTCAAGCCCGCGGGCGAGAAGAGCAAGCTGCTGGGCGGTGGCCGCAAGGCCAAGAAGGTCGAGGGCCAGGCAGAGCACGCGTCGCAGAAGCCGAACATGGGAACGCGCTGGGCACGCTTCGTCGTCCGCCGTCCGGTCGGCGTGCTGCTGTTCGGCGTCGTGGGCCTGGGTGCGGCCGCGATTCCGGCAGGCTCGCTAGAGCTCGGTCTGCCCGACGACGGCTCGCAGCCGACCAGCACCACGCAGCGCAGGGCGTACGACCTGCTCTCCGAGGGGTTCGGGCCCGGCTTCAACGGGCCGCTGATGGTCGTCGTCGACGCGAAGTCCAGCGACGCGCCGAAGGCCGCCGTCAAGGAGGTCACCACGACCGTCAAGGGCCTCGACGACGTGGTCGTGGTGACCCCTGCGGCGTTCAACAAGTCCGGTGACACCGCGATGATCACCGTGATTCCGGACTCCAAGCCGTCCTCGGCCAAGACCGAGCACCTGGTGCACGCCATCCGTGACGCCGGCGGCGACATCAAGGCGCACACCGACGCGAGGGTGCTGGTCACCGGCTCCACCGCAATGAACATCGACGTCTCGCAGAAGCTCAACCACGCACTGCTGCCCTATCTGGCGCTGGTCGTCGGCCTGGCGTTCCTGCTGCTGATCGTCGTCTTCCGCTCGGTCCTGGTGCCGCTCAAGGCCGCGCTCGGCTTCCTGCTCTCCGTGCTCGCCGCGCTCGGCGCCGTCGTCGCGGTCTTCCAGTGGGGCTGGCTCGCCGGCCTCATGGGCGTCGAGGAGACCGGTCCCGTGATGTCGATGATGCCGATCTTCATGGTGGGTGTCGTCTTCGGCCTGGCGATGGACTACGAGGTCTTCCTGGTCACGCGTATGCGAGAGGCGTACGTGCACGGGGAGCAGCCCGGAGAGGCGATCGTGACCGGGTTCCGGTACGGCACCCGGGTGGTGACGGCCGCTGCCGTCATCATGATCGCGGTGTTCTCGGGCTTCATCGGCTCCAGCGAGTCGATGATCAAGATGATCGGCTTCGGTCTGGCGATCGCCGTCTTCTTCGACGCGTTCATCGTGCGCATGGCCATCGTCCCGGCGGTCCTGGCGCTGCTCGGCAAGGGTGCCTGGTGGCTGCCCAGGTGGCTCGACCGTGCCCTGCCGAACGTCGACCTCGAGGGCGAGGGCCTGCGCGACCTGTACGACGCCGTGAAGGACCCGGTATCGCAGCCGGTCGGGGCGTGCCTCCCGGCCTCCGGAGAGACCGTGCGCGAGCCACTGGCCGTGGGGGCCGTGTCCGGGTCCGATGCCCGGCTCGCCCTGGCCGGTACGGCAGTGGGTGCGGCTGAGGAGCTGTTCCTGCCGGACCTCTGTGGCATCCGCGGCACTGTCCGCAATGCGAGTGGCGTGGGCGTTGCGGGTGCCGCGGTGACAGTGATCTCTCCGAGCGGGCAGCAGTTGGGCCGCTCCGTGGCGGACGCCGAGGGCTCGTATGCGGTGGACGCCTCCGGGCCCGGCAGCTACGTGGTGATCGTGGCGGCCGAGGGGCACCAGCCGCACGCGTCCACGATCACTGTGGGCGCGGAGGTGCTGAGCCACGACATCGTGCTCTCCGGAACGAACAGTGCGGCGGGCGCGTCGGTACGAGGCGTCGTGAGTGCGGGCGCGGGCGCGAGCAGCCGGCCACTGCCGGATGCACGGGTCACGCTGGTGGACACGGCGGGCGCCGTGGTCGCCACCGTCACCACCGGCGAGGACGGCGCGTACGCCTTCACCGGCCTGGCCGCCGGTGAGTACTCGATCGTCGCCAGTGGCTACCCGCCGGTGGCGGACGCGCTGCAGGTCGGCGGGGCGGGAGTGGACGGCTTCGTCATCCGGCTGCACCACGCGCGGACGAGTAGTCCACGCCCCACCTGAGAAGCACCACCTGCGAACACATGGCCTCCGGGTCCTCCGCGAGAGGGGCGGATCCGGAAGCGCTGCCGGTGGGGACGGGGCAGGCACCGCCCGCAAACTCGCCGACGTCGTCGTGCCCCGCTTCGCCGACACCACCACGGTCGACCTGCTGGATCCGGTCTTCCAGGGCGAGCTGCCCGCACCCGCCCTTTCCGGCTCCGCCCCGCCACAGCGAGCGGCGCTCCGGGCGTCGTCCAGGCTCTGGGCACACCCCGTACAAGATGTTCGGCGACCGCGGCAACGGCTTCACCTACCTTTCGCCGCGGCTCGCCGAGCTGGATCACGACATGCTCGCCGCCGCGAGTGCACGCACCTGGGCCGTGGGCAGCTCGGCTCCCGCCGCCTACGCCGGCTTCTCAGCCATCGTCGACTACCTCGTGACGGTGGGCGGTTCGCCGGTCGACCGGCGACGGACCGGTCGCCGCTCCCCCTCTTTCGCGCGCACGTGGGAGCCGTCCGCGCACGCGCGGGTCGTTGGCGGTGCGCGCCCCGAAGGCGCGATCTCCTTCGGGGCGCGCGGCAGGGGTTTCCGGTTCAGGCGTTGTAGCCGCCGTGGGCGTCCAGCACCGCGCCCGTGACGTACGACGCGGCGGGGCTCGCGAGAAAGGCGATGGCCGCGGCGATTTCGTCGGGGTGACCCATGCGTTGCAGGGACAGCGAGCTGAGCAGGGCCTTGAGGGTCTCCGGGGGCGTTTCCTTTTCCATGCCGCCCTCCATCAGTCCGGCCTCCACGACGTTGGCCGTGATGTTCCGGGGCCCGAGGTCCCGTGCGACCCCCATGGTGTACCTCTCGACCCCTGACTTGGTCGCCGCGTAGTCGGCAGCTCCCGGGGTACCGACCCGGGAGCCCAGTCCGGAACTCACCGTGATGATGCGGCCGCCCGCGCGCAGCACTCGGGAGGCGGCCCGGATGATGGCGATGACGCCGAGGTAGTTGGTGGCGTGCATCAGGTCCAGTGCGGCGGTGTCGGCGTCCGGGTCGTCCACCGTGCCGGCCGCGGAGATCGCCGCGTTGTTGACGAGGATGTCCAGGCCGCCGAAGTGCGCCACCACGTCGTCGATCAGCGCCGGCGCTTGACTCGTGTCCGCCTGGTCGGACTTGAAGGCGACGGCCTTCGCTCCCTTGCCGCGCACCTCGTCGACGACAGCCTGCGCCTGCTTCTCGGAGCTGACATAAGTGAAGGCGACGTCGGCGCCCTGCTCGGCCAGCAGTCGTACGGTCGCGGCACCCAGCCCGCGCGACCCCCCGGTGACCAGGGCGACCTTGCCCGTCAGCGGCTTGCTCATTCTTCTCACCTCGTTGATTGACCCTTCCCGACAGTCGTAACGCTAACCGTTACGACATCCCGTTGCAACCTTTGCTGTTACGACTGCCCTGTCGTAACATGAAGCGTTGCGGCCGAGAGGAGGGGTTCATGAGTGCCAACAGCAGGTTGACCCTTGCCGCCCACGCGCTGGCCTGGATCGGTCTCTACCAGCGCCAGGGCCATGAGGTCGCCACCTCCGAGCAGATCGCGACCAGCGCGAACACCAACCCCGTGGTGATCAGGCGTCTGCTCGGCGAACTGCGCAGGGCAGGGCTCGTGGAGTCCCGGCGGGGCGTGGGCGCGGGCTGGTCGCTGGCGCGCGAACTGGAGTCGATGACCCTGCTCGACGTGTACGAGGCGGTGGAACCCGGCCCGCTTTTCGCGATGCACCGCACCACCCCGGACCAGGGATGCGTGGTGGGTTACGGCATCCAACCGGCAATGCAGGGCATCTACGAGGGCATCGAGGAGACCCTGAGACACGAGCTGGCCCGCGTCACGCTCGAGAACGTACTCCGGGACGTACTCGCGGCACCTCGCTAGGGTCTCTGATTAGCTTAGGGAACCTCAGTCGGCCGTGGTGGCTGGCTGAGGTTGTTTACCCACCGGGATGGGGTTGCGTGGGCGTGCAGGTGGAAGCCTGCGCCCAAGGCTGCGCCGCGGGGCGTGTGCCTGCGACGAGTCCTGATGCTGATCGTGTCGTTGTCGGCCTGGTTCCGGTCGGCTGCGCGGGGCAGTCGGGTCCGGCCCGTGGGCGCGTTTCCCTCCGGACGCTGTCCGGCACGGCCGTGGGGCGGCCGTGCCGGGGAGGGTGCCCCGCGTCGCCTGGGCGCGGGGCATGGAGTCTTGCCCCGGGTCGGCCCGGTCTTCGACCGGTCCTCCCGGGAAGTCTCAGGTTCCGTGGTGATGACTGCGGTGGCTTCGAGCCGGTTGAGGACGGCGGGGATCGCCATGTGCCGGGTCTTGATGCCGGTGAGGGTTGTGCTTTGGTGCGCGAGGCCTCGGGCTGCGATCCGCTGCCAGGCCCCGTGGTCGCGATCGCCCTGCCACCCGCATCCGGGGTGGGGGCACACGGCCCACTTCCAGCCGGACACGCCGGCACGGTCCGGCGCCGTGCAGTGGCGCAACGGCGTAAGGCAGTTGGGGAAGAGTTGCGCAAGCGGCGGATCCTGCCGGTCACCTCCCGCAAGGGCGCCCCGGATATCAAGAGCCTGGGCAAACTCCGCTACGTCGTCGAGCAGACCTTCGCCCTGCTCCACCAGTTCAAGCGCCTCGACGTCCGTTGGGAACGCCGAACCGAACTCCACGACGCCTTCGTCTCGTTAGCCTGCAGCCTCATCTGCTGGAGACGCCTCAAGAAGGCAGGCCCATGATCGTGTTACGACCTCTCAGCGAGACGAGCCGGGTCATCTGTCGACGCCGCGCCCCACACCCCTCAGCTAGTGGACAGCTCCAAAGGGATGTGTTGACCTGCCCAGTGCTACGGCGAGGTGGGCAGGTGTGGGGAGCGGAGCACGAGCAGGGTGATCTCGCTGGGGGCGAAGACGCGGAAGGGTGGGCCCCAGAAGCCGGTGCCGCGGCTGGTGTAGAGGAGAGTGCGGGCGCCGTGGTGGCTGAGGCCGGCGAGGGCGGGCTGGTCGATGCGAACGAGGTGGTGGAAGGGCCAGATCTGGCCGCCGTGGGTGTGGCCGGAGAGTTGGAGGTCGATGCCGGCGGCTGCCGCCCGGTCGACGAACTTGGGCTGGTGTGCCAAGAGCAGGACGGGCAGGTCGGCGTCGGCGCCGTTCAGGGCTCCGGCGAGGTGGGCGCGATGGCCTGCCAGGCCGGAGGACTCGGCGGTGACGTCGTCAACGCCGGCGACCACGAGGGTGTCGCCTCCGCGTTCGAGGAGAAGATGGCGGTTGCGCAGCGGCTCCCAGCCCAGCTCGTCCATCAGGTCGACCCATCCCTGGGCCTCGCTGTAGTACTCGTGGTTGCCGGTGACGTATACGCGGGCATGGGTGGCCCGCACGGTACCGAGTGGGGTGGCCTGGGCGCGGCGGCGTTCGGCTGTGCCGTCCGCGATGTCGCCGGTGTGGCAGACCAGGTCGGCTTCCAGGGTGTTCACCGTCTCGCACACCCGTGCCGACCAGCGGGCGCGATCGAGTGGGCCGTAGTGGGTGTCGGTGATGAGGACGACGCGGAGACCGTCCAGCCCGGCACCCAGTCGCGGGAGTTGCACGTCGAGTCGGCGCACGCGTGGCACGCGGCGGGCCTCGGCGTACCCCCAGGCGAGTAGTACGGCGGTTACGCCGAGGACGGCCCAAGTGACGATTCGGGCCCGGTCCTGACTCTCGCCGACGCCGGCCACGGTCAGGGCGAGCCGCAGGAGGACGCCGAGCAGAACGGACCAGGTGAACAGGACCCAGCTGGTGCCCAGCAGGGTGTCACCGGTGATCGCCGCCCGGTCCTGCTGGCGCCGGCCGTGGCCGCGTACCATCGCGAGCGGCATACAGATGAGGCCGAGAGCGAACAGGGCGGTGCCGACCAGCGTGACGGGCAGCGGCCAGCGCTGGCCGGCGTGCAGGAGCACCCAGCAGGGCACGGCCCACAGCAGGACGGGGGCGATCAGGGGGATGTAGCGCATCAGGCGGTGCAGTCGGCTCGGCCGCGGCGCTTGCGCTTCACCCTCGGCGGGCCGGGTGCTGCTGGTGTCGGTCACGCTTTCCCTCCCTGACCAGACTGCCGTCTCGCGCACTGTATCCGGTCGACTTCGGGTCGGCAGGACCGGCGTTCATGAGGGCGGCTCCTTGGGGCGAAGGGTTCTCTGCGGGATGGGAAGACTCCGCCGCAGTCACCTCCCCGGAGGGAAAGTTGACTGTCCCGCGTCAGATCCAGTCCTTGCGCTTGAAGGCCCGGTAAAGGATCACCGAGCCGACCGTCATGACACCGGTGGACGTGAGGAAGCCGATATGGGTATTGATGCCGGGATAGGGCACGTTCTGTCCGTAGAAGCCTGTGACGGCCGTGGGTACGGCGATGATCGAGGCCCAACTGGTGACCTTCTTCATGATCAGGTTCATGCGGTTGCCCTGGACGGTCAGGTTGGTCTCCATGATCGAGGTGATCATGTCTCGCAAGGACTCGGTCCACTCAGTGGCTCTGAGGACGTGATCGTAGACGTCCTGATAGTAGGGAAGCAGCGGCTCGGCGACGATGTGCAGGTCTCGTCGAAGAAGGCTGTTGACGACCTCCCTCATCGGAATGACCACGCGGCGCAGCTTCGTCAAGCTTTTGCGTAGCGCGTACGAGTCACGCTGAACGCTGTCCATGTGCTCGCGTCCGTCGTCGAAGAGCAGGTCCTCGAGGGCTTCGATGCGGTCGTCCAAGTCCTGGACCGCGACGAAGTGGCCGTCGACTATGAGGTCCAGCAGCCCGTGCAGCAGGAATCCCACACCGTATTTGGCGAGATCGCTGTTGTTGTCCCAGCGTTCGACGACCTTTTCGATGTCGAAACCGTCGTCGGGCCGGATGGTGATCAGAGCTGTGGGAGTGATGAACACCGACAACTCGCTGGCCGACAGCCGACCGGTACTCTGGTCCGTACTGACTGCGTAGGCGCTCAGGAAGGCGTGCGTACGGTAACGGTCGAGCTTGGGACGCTGGTGCGGCTGGCGGGCATCCTCCACGGCGAGTTCATGAAGTCCGAACTCCTCACTGATCATCGCGAAGTCGGCGGAACACGGGTCGCACAGGTCGAGCCAGACCGCCACGTCCGGGTCGCTCACGTATTCCGATATGTCGGCGGTCGGGAAGTCCTCCAGCACCAACGTGCCGCTCCGGTAGAGCCGTGTTCGAGTCATGGCGCCAAACCGTAGGGAACTCGGGTAAGAATCTGTGACAGGTGCGGGTGACGTGTCCCACGCTCGGCGCCTATCCTGCGCATCAATCACGTCCGTGCTGTCCGGAACACTGCCGTCAGGCATCAATGCCGTACGGCCGACGGGCATGCCTGCCAGAAGGGCGACCTCGGGCCATCCGGCGCCGAGGGCGCGTAGCCAGGCCGGCGCCGTTGCGCAGAGGTACGCGGTGAGGGTGACGCACGCCCACCACGCCTCCGAGCATGGAGACCTGAAGCCAACCTGCTGGTGCCCCGGCTCGTCTCCGGTCCGTTGCCTCATGTCCGGACGGGCTGCGTCGCGGCCGCGCTCAGATGCGGGAGGGGTCGGCGCAACGAGGGCGCGCCGCTCGGCCCGCCAGGCACTGAGTACCGGCTCGGTCAACGCCCAGCGGGCATCGGACAGATCACTCGGCTCGGCCATGATCTGGACGAACCGCCGACCGGGGGCGTGCGCTGTTTCAGGACCTGAGCGTCGACCGTCCATGTCAGCCGCCCGCGGCGAGGTCCGGCGCCGCGGACGCGGGCACGACCGAGGGGTCGCTCAACGGGACCGCCGACGGATCGGGTACCGCCGCAACGCCACCGGTCGCGGCGAGCCTTGGGTCCAGGATCAAAGACCGAGCGCAGGCACGACTTGGGACCGAAGCGCCCGGGACCCGGCACTTCCTAGGCTCGGGCGGTGACGACAAGCCATCGACATCCATCGTCTGGAAGGTTTCCATGCCGCCTTTGAAGCGACCTTCGCCGGTTCAAGGACTGGAACTGCCGATCTGCCGTGTCTGCGGGGTGCAGTACGCGGCGCCGCGCGAGGACTGCCCGGTCTGCCTGGACGAGCGCCAGTACGTCGGCTGGGACGGCCAGCACTGGACCAGCCTGGCCGAGCTGCGCGGCGACGGCCACCACGGCCGGCTGCAGGAGGAGGGGCCCGGTGTGGTCGGGATCGGCGCCGAGCCCTCGGTAGGGGTCGGCCAGCGCGCGCTGCTGGTCCGCTCCCCGGCCGGCAACGTGCTGTGGGACTGCCTGGGCTACCTCGACGACGACCTTGCCGCCGAGGTCGAGCAGTTGGGCGGGATCAGCGCGGTCGCTGTCAGCCATCCGCACTTCTACGGCGTGATGACCGAGTGGGGCCGCGCCTTCGACGCTCCGGTGTACGTGCACGCCGCGGACCGCGCGTGGGTCCCCCGGCCGGATCCGGTGGTCGAGTACTGGTCCGGCGACACCCATCGGATCGCGCCGGGCCTGACGCTGATCAACGCGGGCACACACTTCGCCGGCGGCACCGTGCTCCACTGGGCCGACGCCCCGGACGGACGCGGTGCGCTGTTCAGCGGTGACATCTTCATGGTGGTGGCGGACCGCCGGTGGGTCAGCTTCATGTACAGCATCCCCAACTTCATCCCGGAGCGGCCGCGCACCATCCGCCGTGCGCTCGAACTGGTCGAGCCCTTCGAGTTCGCGCGCATCTACGGGGCGTTCTGGGGGCGCGTGGTCACCGGCGACGGATCGGCGGCCGTACGCCGCTCCGCGGAGCGCTACCTGCGCTTCGCCCTGGACGACGGACACCCGCACTGATCCAGGCCCGCAGGCTGCGCTGATCGGCCGGCACGACCGTGGGCGGCGTTGCGGCCCGCGTCGTCGGTCATCGAGGGCCCGCCGGCTACCGGGCGGTTCAGAGGCGCCGCCGTTGTTGCCGGTTTCCGCCGCACGGCCCGCTGTTGTAGGGCCGTGCTGCCGGGCTGGTCTGCCGGGATGTCGAAGGTGTCCGAGACGGCGGTATCACGGTGGTCGCCGCCGAGGAATACCTGGGCGTAGAGGAGGTGGTCCACTTGCACACCGCCTCGGTCGACCCGATCCCAAACGGTCCCGTGCTAGCGTCCGCCGTCATGACGGTCGCTTCGCTCAAGGCATTACGAGCCGAGTTACGGGATCTGGCGGAACCGGCTGTGCGGGCGCAGCAGGAGCGAGTGCTCAGCCGTGTGGGAGACGACGAACTGCTCGGCGTACGCGTGCCGGTGCTGCGCAAGCTGGCACGTTCCTACCGTGGCCTGTCGCTCGACGATGTGGACGTACTGCTGCACAGCCATGTCCACGAGGAGCGATTCGCCGGGCTGCTGGTCCTGGCCGAGCAGGGGCGCAGTGCGCGCGGCGGAGACCGCAAGGCGCTGGTCGACTTCTATCTGGCGCGTACCGACTGCGTGGACAACTGGGACCTGGTTGACGGTTCCGCGCACGTCGTACTCGGGCCATGGTTGCTGGAGGGGGATCTGCGGGTCCTGGACGAACTGGCCACGTCATCGTGGCTGTGGGACCGCCGGATCGCGGTGCTCGCCACGCTGGCGCTGATCCGCGAGGGACGCTTCGGGCCGACGCTCCGGCTGGTCCTGACGTTGCGCCAGGATCCGGAACCGTTGATCCACAAGGCGCTCGGCTGGATGCTGCGGGAGATCGGCCGTCGGGACGAGCCACTGATGGTGGCCTTCCTCGACCGGCATCTCGGCGAGCTGCCGCGCATCACCGTGCGCTATGCGACGGAGCGGCTTGCGCCGGCCGAGCGCGCACGGTTCGTAAAGCGACGATCGGCCCGGGAGCAAACCCCGGCGCGACCCGATACGACGCCCCGGCGCCGGCCCGGGCAGCAACCTGCGCCCTGAGACCGGCTGTCTCGACTGCCTCCCCGGCCTCCCCGCGACAGGCCTTGCACAGCTCTGCGTCGCTGTCCTCGGGAAGCCTGCTGAGTGCCGGGTACGGCATCACTGGCCCACTGTGACCGCGACGTTCTCCAGGCCCAAGCCCCTCCAGGAGAGAGAGGAACGCGGCAGTGACTGGCGTACGTGGCCACCGTCACCGGTCTTCGCTGCGGCCGAACGTGAGGTAGGCGAGGAGGCCGAAGATGTTCCCGAAGGCGCAGATGGCCAGCCAGGCCTGTGGCGGGAACTGCCGTGTGTCTGGGTGCCGAGAGATGTCGATCATGCAGAGGACCGCGGGGACGATCGCGATCAGCGGCACGATCGCGATCCATGGCGTGGGTGGCGGTGAACTGAGGGAGTCGGCCAACACGGGAGGTCTCTCGGGGAGGGCAGCCCTCACCCCGCGACGGGGCGGGGCAGCGTCTTACGGGGTTTCGGGGGCGAGGATGAAGATTCCGGCGACCTTCTCGTCCGTGTCGAACGCGACCCGGGCCTTCATGTCGCCGGCCTCATAGCGCAGCGGGATGTCGACGACCGTGTGGTCGCCGATTCGGCGGACGAACGGCTCGCCCTCGCCGAAGCCCTCGAACGCGCCGACCAGGCCGGTGACCGTGGCCAGGCCGCTGCCCCGGACCTCGTCGGTGAATGCCTCCAGGACCTGCGCGTTGAAGGACTGCCGGGCTTCGTCCATGCGCCCTTCGAGGACAGCCGTGACGATCGCGATCGCACGTTCTGCGGCTCCGGCCATGCGCACTGTCTTGTCCATGGGTTCTCCAGTCCGAGGATCGATGGGCTTGCCGAACCGCTGGAAGGCGGCTTGGCGGGTGACTCCGAGCAGATCACCGATCTCCTGCCAGGTGTGGCCGGCGTCCCGGCATTGCTGTACGCAGAGCTTGAGCACCTGTTCCGCCACGTCGTCGACGTCCCGTGCACGCCGGACCAGGTCGAGGTAGGCGGGAGAGGTGAGCGGACTGCCCACCGCCTGGGCCAGGAGCGATGCCTGCTCGGCCAGCAGGCCGCTGAGGGCAGTCAGGGTCTGAGGAGGATCGGCCATGTGTAAAGGATGGCTTTACACATGGCCGATGTCAAGAAATCCTTTACGAGTGCAGTCGGTCGACGCGTCAGCACCCGGATCCAGGCGATCCACAACTCTTGCCGATTGCTCAGATCGCGTAGACAGCCCCTTGGCGGGCCGGAGCGTCAGCAGGGGCAGCGGTGGCATACGGGCGACGCAGTCGGAGACCCAGAGCTTCCTGCAGGTCGGGAAGGTGGCTGTCAGAGGCCACAAGGACAACGGGGAGTCTCCGAGTCACTCCTGCCGACCGGGAAGCTCGGCTGCTTCCTATAGGTTCGATCACATCCCGTTGGAGGACGGACCCAGACCTACGCGTAAGGGAGCTCGCATGGCCTCCATCCACCACACCACCATGACGCCCACCAAGCTGGAGTTGCTCACCGAGTGGCTGCCGAAACAGAGCTGGTACCTGGGCAACGCAGCAACGCCGGAACTGGTTAAGGCCGGCGGGTTCCGTTTGGACGATCCGGAGGGCGCGGTCGGGATCGAGTTCATGGTGGTGGTGGACGCCACCGCGCAGGAGCCGGTGGCGTATCGGGTGCCGATGGCCTACCGCGGTGAGGCGCTGGAGGGCGGCCCCGGCGAGGCACTGATCGGCACTTCTGAGCATGGGGTGCTCGGCACCCGGTGGATCTACGATGGCGTCCACGACCCGGTGGTGATGGCGCAGTTGCGCGCGCTCCTGCGCGGCGAGGCGATGCCGCAGCACCAGAGCAAGAGCGACACCCCTGATCCGACCGTCACTGTGCACGGCACTGGCCCTGACGACGGGCTTGACGTTCGCGTCAACCGCGTCCTGCGGCCGGCGGAGGCTGCGCAGAGGCCGTCCAGGCGCCTCGTCGCCGGGTGGACCTGGCCAAACGGAACGGCTGCACGGGGCGTACTCGCGGCCGTGGTGCCACGGTAAGAGGTCGCGCGGACAGTGGGCGTGGGGTCATGGTCGGCGGTTCGGGCGTTCGTCCCAGCAGTGGAGTTGTCCAGGAACCGGAAACACGCAGAACTTCACACGGCAACCACCGGATGGGGCACCAACCAGCCCCTCGACGTCACCCCCGTCCGGCCAGAGACTGCACATCAGCCGGCATCACTGCGCATCGGCATGCAGCGCGGCCTGGTCGGCCAGCCCCGGGATTGCACGATTGCGCAGCCTCCAGCGTTCCAGCAGGCGGGCCTGCGCAATGGCCGCCCGGTCAGCCGTCGAGCGCGGCGGAAGGTGCGTCCCCGTTCTGGGCCTGTCGGGCCCGCTTGGCAAGCACCGTGGCCAGGTCCCGGACTCCGTCCTCGTCGATGCCGCCCTTGTCCGCGGAAGCCGCCTCGGTCCACAGCAGCGTCGTGCCGACCCGGGTCTGGGTCACGGCGCCGGGCTCGCCGCGGAAGCCGGAGGAACCGAATCGAGCGTCGCGCTCGTCACCGATCGGGCCGATCCCGAACGTCTTGGCCCTCTGTCCCGCCCTCTTGCCGTAGTAGCCGTCCCAGAGCACGTCGTACGCCTCCCGGGCGGCCTGTTCGCTGTCGTAGGCGATGATCAGAAAGGTGACGGTGGCGGCGTTGTCGTCGTGCCGGAAGGTCGAGGCGCCGTAGAAGCGGGAGTTCTCGCAGCCCGCGTTGTTCTTGATGGGGCAGGCCTGCGAACGGTAGAGCTTGTCCATCTCCACGGCCGTGGGCCGAGCGGACTCCTTCCAACCCGTCATGGCCTCGCCATCCGGCAACGTCTCCCGTACTTGTTCCTTCGTGAGCGCCACCGCCTTGCCGTTCCCGCTGTCGCTCTCCGCGCCACCGCCACAGCCGGGCAGCAGCAGTGCCGCCGCGATCGCCACGCCCCACCGGTAGTTCCTCATGGCCATGTCACCACCCCTCGAACGGTGATCTTAGGCGGACCGTCTTCGCTCAGAAGGCGCCGCCCACGAACCGAGACCGTCAGCCGCCATCGCGAGTGATCTGTCGGCCGATGCCGGTTAAAAGCGCGTTCGCCGCCGACGGACTCGGTCCGGTACGGATCGAGGTCGACGACACACGCGACGCCCCGTCAGCGCCACGACTGTCCGCCAGCCACCTCTGGACACACCCGGAGAATGGGTGTACAGGTACTGTACATGTCTATCGGAGCACATAAGCGGTCCCGCATCGTCGAGACTCTCGCCCGGGCCATCCGCAGCGGTGAGCTCAAGCCGGGCGACCAACTGGACGGCGAGAACGAGCTCGCCCGACGCTTCGCCGTCTCGCGCGGGACGATCCGCCAGGCACTCCAGGAACTCCAGCAGCGCAACCTCATCGCGACCCGCTCGGGCATCGGCTCGTTCGTGACCTTCGACGGGGTGGCCCTGGACCAGTCGCTCGGCTGGGCGCGCGCCCTGCGCAGCGCCGGGAGCGACATCACCACCGAGGTCCTCGACATCGCTTCTGTCCCCTGGGACACGACGGCGCTGCCGCCCGAGGCGCTGACGGACGCGGCCCTGGCCGCCGACCACGCCGTCCGGGTCCGCAGGATCCGCAGGCTCCACGACGGCACCGCCGTCTCCTACGAGTCATCGTTCCTGCCCGCCACCGGGATTCTCGCCGACCTGCCCGTCACGGGCCTGATCGACGGATCGATCTGGGCGACGCTGCAGCGGGCCGGGATACGCCCGGTCAGCGGGAGCCAGCAGGTGCGGCTCGTCCCGCTCGACGCCGACGACGCCCGCATCCTGGACCGCCCCGAGGGATGCGCGTTCCTGGGCACCGCCCGCACGTCGTTCGGTGCGGACGGCGGGTTCGTCGAGCACGTGGCGGCGCTCCTGGACCCGGATCACTTCCGTATCGTCATCAACTTTGGAGGCACACTGTGACGAGGCCGAGCCTCGAGACCGTGACTGACCGAGCCACCGCCGCCCTCGTCGGTCTGGCCATCGGCGACGCGCTGGGGATGCCCACGCAGTCGATGAGCCGCGAGCGGATCGCCACCACCTACGGCCGGATCACCGGGCTGCGCGACGCTGTGGCCGACCAGCCCATCGCGCCGTCCATGCGGGCCGGGTCGGTCACGGACGACACCGAGCAGACGGTCCTCGTCGCCCGGCTGCTGATCGCCGGGGGCGGCCATATCGCACCGGCCGAATTCGCCGATGCGCTGGCGGCCTGGGAGAAGGGCATGGCGGACCGCGGGTCGCTCGATCTGCTCGGCCCCTCGACCAAGGCCGCGATCGCGGCCATCCAGGCCGGCGCCGGGCCGCAGGACGACCCCGGCGGCCGGGGCACCACGAACGGGGCCGCGATGCGCATCACCCCGGTCGGCATCGCCTTCCCGAGCACGGACGGGTCGCTGGCCGAGGCCGTCGTCGAAGCGTCGCGGCTCACGCACAACACCGGTCTCGGGCTGAGCGCGGCCGCGGCGGTCGCGGCCGCCGTCTCCGGCGCCCTGGACGACCCGGGCCTGTCGGTACTCGACGGCGCCCGCTCCGCGGCTGACGCCGCCGCGCCCCTCGAGCGCGTCGGCAACTGGGTCGCCGGCGGCTCCGTGTCCGCCCGTATTCGGTGGGCGGTCAAGCTGGTCGCGGGCCTCCCAGAGGCCGATGTGCTCGACGCCCTCTACGAGATTGTCGGCACCTCGGTCGCCTCGCAGGAGTCCGTGCCCGCCGCGTTTGCACTGGCCACACGCTTCGCGGACGACCCCTTCCACGCCCTGTGCCTCGCGGCGCAGGTCGGCGGCGACACCGACACGATCGCGGCGATCGCCGGCGCAATCCTCGGCGCGCACCACGGAATGGCCGCGTGGCCCAGCGACGTTGTCGGCCAGGTCCTGACCGTCAACGACCTGAAGCCGGAACCCCTCGTCCAGGGCCTGCTCAGCCTTCGACACGAACGGCTCCACTGACTCCGCCCAGGTCCCGCCGGGCCGGGCAAGACCCGGCGGACCCGAACACAACGCCCCACACGGGCGACGGCGCCCAGTTCGACCCTCGACGCCGCGCTCGCGAACTCAAAGGAGAGTGTCGTGACCAAATCTAGTGCCGTGCCCCAGGGCCCGGCGACAGGCTCGCCCACCGCAGCCGCCCTCCAGGAGCGGCCGCGCCTCGGGCGCATCGAGCAGCGGGGCATCGAGCCGGTTCCGCCCGCCGAGCGCAACGGCCGCCCACTGCAACTGTTCTGGGCCTGGTTCGCGGCCAACATCTCGATCCTGGGCCTGCCGCTCGGCATCGCGCTGATCCAGAGCGGCCTCAACCTCTGGCAGGCGATCGTCGCGGCCACGATCGGGTCGTTCGGCTCGTTCGCGCTCGTCGGCGTCATCTCGATCGCCGGCCGCCGCGGCCACGCCCCCAGCCTGACGCTCTCCCGCGCCGTCTTCGGTGTACGCGGGAACATCGGCCCCACGCTCGTGTCTCTGCTGTCCCGGCTCGGCTGGGAGACCGTCAACACGTCGACGGCAGCGTTCGCGCTCACCGCACTGTGCGGGATCTTCTTCGGCACCAGCAGCAACGCCAAGGACGTGCCCGTCATCGCGGTGGTGAGCATCCTGATCTTCGTCGCCTGCACCGTCACCGTCTCCGGCCTCGGCCACGCCACGCTCCTGGTCATCCAGAAGTGGGCCACCTGGATCTTCGGCGCGCTGAACATCGTGGTCGCCGTGTACCTGCTCACGCACGTGGACTGGACCGCAGTCACCGCCACGAAGGCGGGCTCGACAGCCGCGCTCGTCGCCGGCATCGGCACCATCGCCGGCGGCACCGGCATCGGCTGGGCCAACGCCGGAGCCGACATGTCCCGCTACCAGTCCGACCGGGTGCGCGGCACCCACCTGGTCGCCAGCGCCGCGGCGGGCGCCGGCGTCCCGCTCGTCCTGCTCATCTCGCTCGGCGGCGTGCTCGGGTCCGGCGACTCCAAGCTCGCGGCAGCCGCCAACGGCCCCGTCGCGGCACTGACCGATGTCATGCCGGCCTGGATGTCGGTCATCTACCTCGTCACCGCGTTCGGCGGGCTGCTCGTCTCGAACCACATGTCGGTGTACTCGGCCGGCCTGACCACCCTGACCCTCGGCGTGCCGATCCGGCGGGTGTACGCCGTCGTCGTCGACGTCGTCGTCACCACGCTCGGCTCGATCTACTTCATGCTCATCGCCGACAACTTCTACGACCCGTTCATCTCGTTCATCACGCTGCTCGCCGTCCCGATCACCGCGTGGGTCGGCGTCTTCATCGCCGACCTGCTCCGCCGCCACGACTACGGCGACGACGACCTGCTCGACCTCGCTCCCCGGTCCCGGTACTGGTACCACGCCGGAGCCGAGTGGCGCGCCGTCGCCTGCTGGGCCGTGGCGATCGTCGTCGGCTACCTGTTCACCCAGGCCGGCCCTGCCGACGGGCCCTGGTTCACCGGCGCGTGGCACGGCACCTGGATCGGGCAGAACGGGCTCGGCTGGCTCGTGACGTTCGCCGTCGCGTTCCTCGGCTACCTCGCCCTCGGCGGGGCCCGCACCACGGCACGGACGGGGCAGCGCTGATGGGCCGCCTACTGCACACCGGGCAGGCGATCGTCGACCTCGTCATGCGCGTGCCCGCGATGCCGCCCGTCGGCGGCGATATCTACGCCCACCAGTTCGAGCTCACCGCCGGCGGCGGCTTCAATGTCATGGCCGCCGCCGCGCGGGACAGAGCCGACGTCGTCTACCTCGGTACCGTCGGGACCGGACCCTTCGGCGACAAGGTGCACGCCGCCCTCCAGGCCGAGCGCATCGCGGCGCCCAACCCACCGGTCGCCGGCCTCGACACCGGCGTGAGCGTCGCCATCGTCGACGCCGACGCGGAGCGCACCTTCGTCTCGGCGCTCGGCGCCGAGGGGCAGGTGACACCCGAGCACCTGGACGCCGTCGCCGTGCGACCCGACGACGTCGTCTACGTCACCGGGTACTCCCTGCGGCACCCGACCAACGGCGCGTCGCTGACCGGCTGGCTGCCTGCCATCGACCCGCAGGCGGCGGTCGTCTTCGACCCCGCTCCCCTGCTCACCGAGATCTCCGAGGCGGCCTGGGCGGCCATCACGGCCCGGGCCACAGTCTGGACGCTCAACGCCCGTGAGGCGGGCCTCACGCTCGGCCGGCTCACCGGCACAGTGCCCGAGGGCATCACGCCCGCCGAACTCGCCGAGGCGCTCGCCGGCCTGCTGCCGGCGGCGGTGCTGGTGCGCGACGGTGGCCGCGGCACCTACGTCGCCGACCGCATCGGCGTCCGACACGTGCCCGCGCACGCCGTCACCCCGGTCGACACCAACGGTGCCGGCGACGCACACACCGGGGTCCTCATGGCCTGCCTCGCACGCGGAACCGACCTCCTCGACGCGACCCGCCGCGCGAACGTCGCCGCTGCCATCGCCGTCACCCGGCAAGGACCGGCGACCGCGCCAACCGCGGAAGAGATCGACGCGGTCATCGCCCGCCCTGGCGCAGATTAGGAGCCTGGGGAAGGGACGTTTCACGCACCGCCTCCTTCGCCGGGCTCGAAGCCTCCCTTCCCCAGCAGCTTGCCCGGCTGCGGCCACACCCCGCCCGGGCGAAATCGACGTTGCGATCCTCGGCCCTCAGGACCGCGACCGCAGCTGCGATTCGCGGCCCCACAGGACCCCGTGATGGCCGCTCAACGAGTCAGCTTCGACACCATCGACACCGAACGCCAGAACTGAGCCCGCGACTGGGCGGGACGGGCGCCACCCTGCAAAAAACCACCCCTCACCCTCCGGGCTTGTCCGTGGCCGGGGCCACACCACCCGGCGGGACGACCGCTTCGGCGGGGGCATCGAACCGCTCACCACCTTGGACCCGGCGCGGATCCGGGCGTACCTGCTGCTCGGGCGGCTCGGCGCCGGTGGCATGGGGAGGGTGTTCCTCGCACGGTCCGACGGCGGGCGCACCGTCGCTGTGAAGGTGGTGCACGAGGAGCATGTCTCGGGGGTGATAACTGAGTTATCACCCTCAGGCGTGGGTACGGCTTTGCGGCGGGCTCGAACTCTGCCGCGTATTTCGCTGGACATGCGGGGTGACCTTGTAGGGGGCCGGCAGCTGCGAGGTGACGTTGAGGTGTCAGGTCTCCCGGTGCTCGCTCAGAACAGTGCCAGGCCCTCGCCGCTGGTGTCCGCGATGACTGGCCGGAACTGGGCAGGGAGGCCGTCCAAGCGGTCAGGACCGGCCGCGGCGGCCACGGCAGGGGCGGTCTCGGCCAACCAGACGCGAAACCGCTCGGCGGCTTCGCGGTAGGGGACTCGCGCCAGGACACGGTGCTCGCCGGAGGGACAGAAATCGACTGCGACGGTGAGCAGGCAGGAACGGGGCGCCTTCTGACTGCCCGTCCAGGACACGCGCAGGACACCGCAGGGCACAGACTGCGGCCATCCCAGCAGACGCCACCGACATCACAGTCGGTGAGCCCCTCTACAGAAGGAGCCAGAACCCATTCTCATGAACAGAGCCAGGTGGCACTTGTTCACGCCGCGGCGTCCGGGCCACCGGCTTCGGCAAAGTTGACGGCTCGCGGGGTTCGAAGTCACTTCTTCGATAACCAGGCGCTGAGGGCATCGATGAGCCGGTCCAGCGCGGGCTCGTCGCTGGAGCGGTCCGTCATGACTGTACGGCCGTTGAACTGCAGCGTGTACTGGAGCATGTCGACCGCCCCCATGTTCATGGTGAAGTCGGGAACGTCGGCCAGCGTCGGATCTCCGAGCAGCGTACGCAAGTCCTTGAACTGGGCCGCGCTGGTGCGGCGGACGACCGGCTGGCCTTTCTCGCTGGCGTAGACGGTGCCATCGCCCCGGAGAATGACCAACTGGTGGACGCCCGCGAAGCCGCCGGTGACGGTCATGGACACCAACTTCTGATCGGGCCCGGTGACGGGGACCAAGGTCGGGCTGCCGGGAGCCGAGGGGGACGTGGAGCCAGTGGTTGAGTTGGGTAACGGCGAGGCGGCGGAGGTAGTCACGCCACCGGTCGACGCGGCCGTCGGCGGCGCAACCCCGCCGCCCTCCAACGAGCAGCCGACCAGGCCCAGCAGACCAGCCGTGAAGACCACCACCGCCGCCGCGGCCGCACCCCTGCCCAGCACAGCGCCCCCGCCCGCCAACTCCCTCAACTGCGCTATCAATACCACGGAACCACCCATTCCGACTGCCTCCGACGACGGTGGGCGTCGATCTGCCGGCCACCGACAGTGGGGACTGCACGGCGGAGGGGTGCACCTTGCGTGGCACTCAGTACGGTCGTGGACCGGCGCGGTGGCTGACGCTCCGTTTCCCGACACAGAGGCGCCGAACGCATCTCCAACGCACCTCAACTCGCCTGCGTAAACAGCAACTTGACAACGCCAGCGCCGAGACTCCGGTGGTTCGCGAGCTGGTCGACCTTGTCCGGTTGGTTCAGCGGATTCCGCGTCCGCGCACCCATGAGGGCCGGGCCTGTCAAGGCAGACGACTGCCCGCCCGGCATGCTCGAGGCTGGGGCCGGGTGGGGCCCGAAACCGTCAAAGCTCAACTGCGCGGGGTCGGGCGCGGAGTAGGGCAACGCAGTTTCTTACCGACCCCGCGTCGGCAAGAACAGCGTAAGAACATCGGCCAGATGGGCCTACTTGAGGCGTTCGTTGTTTCCTGTTCAAGTTTACGCCGCCGCGGATACATGGATGACACATACACCTGCAGGCGCCACTCCCCCGCGTGAATGACGACTGGAGCCAGCACCCGTGAACCGCCGTTCCATACGACTCGCGGCCATCCTCGGCGCCGCAGTGACCCTCGCCGGAGGCTCCCTCGCCGCGGCGTCGGAACTGACCAACCCCTCTTCCGCAGCGACCGAGAAGGCCGCCGCCAAGCACGTCCTTCTGCTGTCCGTCGACGGACTCCACCAGTCGGACCTGACCTGGTACATCACACAGCACCCCGACTCGGCACTGGCCCGTCTGGTACACGGCGGCGTGCAGTACACGAACGCCCACACCACCACGCCCTCCGACTCCTTCCCTGGCATGACCGCCCAGGTCACCGGCGGTGGCCCGGGCACAACCGGCGTGTACTACGACGACACGTACAACCACGCCCTGCTCCCGGCCGGCACCACCGACTGCAAGACCGCCAAGCCCGGCGCCGAGGTGGACCTCACCGAGGACCTCGACAAGAACAAGGCGTCCCTCGACGCCGGGCAGGGCCTGACCGGTCTGCCCGGCAGCATCCTGCAGATGACCGGCGACGCCGCGAGCCTCATCGACCCGAGCAAGCTGCCGGTCGACCCCACCACGTGCAAGCCGGTCTACCCGCACTCCTACCTGCAGGTGAACACCGTCTTCAACGTGGCCCGCAAGGCCGGTCTGCGCACCGCCTGGTCGGACAAGCACATCGCCTACGACATCCTCAACGGCCCGTCCGGCGATGGCATCCAGGACCAGTTCTCCCCGGAGATCAACAGCGACGCCAACGGTTACCCGGCCGGCAACGACTGGACCACCGACAACAAGGCGACCGAGCAGTACGACGACTACAAGGTCAAGGCCGTCCTCAACGAGATCGACGGCTACGACCACTCCGGCGGTCACAAGGTCGGCACCCCGGCGATCTTCGGCATGAACTTCCAGTCGGTCTCCACCGCCCAGAAGCTTCCGACCTCCGACGGCCTCAAGGGCGGCTACGCCACCAAGGCCGCCCCCGGCCCGCTGCTGCAGAAGAACCTCGACTTCGTCAACACCGAGGTCGGCGCGATGGTCAAGGAGATACAGGACAAGGGTCTGGCCTCCAGTACCGACATCATCCTGTCCGCCAAGCACGGCCAGTCGCCGACGGACCCCACGGCCCTGACCCGCATCGACGACGGCCCGCTGCTCGACGGCCTCAACACCGCCTGGAAGGCCGCCCACCCGGGCACCGGCGACCTCGTCGCGCACTCCGTCGACGACGACGGCATGCTGCTGTGGCTCAACGACCGCTCCGAAGCCGCCGCGTCGTTCGCCAAGCAGTACCTGCTCGCGCAGAGCGGCCAGGGCAACGACATCAACGGCAACGCCAAGGCGTTCACCAACAGCGGCCTGGCCAAGGTCTACGCGGGCAAGGACACCGCCGCCTACTTCGGCGTCAAGCCCGGTGACGCCCGGGTCCCGGACCTGTTCGGCATCGCCAAGTACGGCGTGGTCTACACGGGCGGCCAGAAGAAGATCGCCGAGCATGGCGGCGCCCACGCCGACGACCTGAGCGTTCCGCTCGTGATCTCCGGTGCAGGCACCAAGGCGGGCGTGACCAAGGCCGGCCAGGTCAAGACGGCCCAGATCGCGCCGACCATCCTCACCCTGCTGGGCCTGGACCCACAGAGCCTCCAGGCCGTCCAGAAGGACCACACCAAGTCGCTGCGGATCCGCTGACCGCCTACCGACGACCCCGAGCAGGCCGCAGGCCGCACAGCGTGCGGCCTGCTGTACAGCAACGAGACGTTGGGAAAGACAACAGCTCCTCAGGACGGTCTCGCCTGCGGGGCGGGACCGGTATGGCGTTGTCTTCCATACGTGATGGCCGAGAGCGGTCGGGACGGCACAGAGCCCGGCCATCGCGCCGCGTCCCACGCCTCTGCAGTGCCGGAAACGGGCACGGTGCAGGCGCAGTTCACCGGCCGGACGGCACACTGGTGATGCGCCGCTGGTGCGAGGCCGCCGTCTTCCCTCAGCAGAGACCCCGCTCACCCGTACACAACCTTCGTGGACGGAACAACTACCCCCAGACCGTTCCGTGCGCGGGAGACACTACTGCGTCCACCGCGGCGTTGTGTCCATCGTGAGGGGAGGTCCTGCGTCGCTCGGGTTTCGACGGGGCGCTGTCCACGGTCGTAAAGACGCACCACTACCATGGTGCGGGGACTGTGTGGGCAGTTCCACAGTGATCCGTAGCCCGCCGGCGGCGCGCGGGGTGAGGGTGAGTGTTCCGTCGTGCGCGTGGGTGATGGTCTTGACGACGGCCAGGCCGAGGCCGACGCCGGCGTGATCGGTGTGCACGCGCTCGGTGCCGCGCTGGAACGGTTCGGTGAGCGTCGAGACCAGCTCCGGGGTGATCTGCTCGCCGGTGTTTTCGACGGTGAGCACCACGGTCTTGGAGCGAACCTCGGTGGTCACCCACGCGCCGCCCTGTTCCGGCAGGTTGTGGACGATCGCGTTGTGCACGAGGTTCGTGGTCAGCTGCAGCAGGAGCGCCCGCGATCCGATCGCGGGGGCGATGTCACCGTCGGTCTCGAGGGTGACGCCATGCTTTTCCGCGAGAGGGAGGAGTGTTTCGGTGGCTTCTTCCGCCATCAGGGACAGGTCGACAGGTTCCCGGGGGAAGGACCGTCGGCCGGCGCGGCTGAGCAGGAGCAATGCTTCAGTGAGGTCGATGGCTCGGGTGTTGACGACGCGGAGGCGCTCGATGATTTCGCCGGTGTCTCGGTCCGGGTCGGTGTGGGCCAAGTCGAGCAGTGACTTCGAGACGGCCAGCGGGGTGCGCAGCTCGTGGGAGGCGTTGGCTGCGAATCTCTGCTGTTCGGCGACGTGTGCCTCGAGCCGGGCGAGCATCGTGTCGAAGGCGTCGGCGAGTTCGTGGAACTCGTCCTGGCGGCCCGGTAGCCGGATTCGGTGGGAGAGCGATCCGTTCGCGGCCGTGCGGGTGGCCTGCGTGATGTGGTTCAGCGGGGCGAGCATGCGGCCGGCGAGGAACCACCCTCCCCCGAGACCGAACACCAGCAGGAACAACATCGTCATCGCTGCCATCGGAGCGAAGTCGCGCGCGACGGAGAGGCGGTAGTCGGGTATGAAGACGAGCCCGACGTGCTTCACACGCGTCAGGAACAACCACCCGGTTATGAGCATCAGGGCGCCAGCGACCATGAGGAATCCGGTATAGCTGAGGGTGAGCTTGAGACGAACGCTCAATCCGGGCCGCCTATCCACGATCTTCTCCCTCACGCCTGGCCCCGGGTGCTGTGTCGATGCGGTAGCCGGCGCCGGCCACGGTGGCGATGATCCAGGGTTCGCCGAGACGTTTGCGCAGTGCCGAGACGGTGATGCGCACGGCGTTGGTGAACGGGTTGGCGTTCTCGTCCCATGCCCGTTCCAGGAGTTCTTCGGCACTGATAACACCGCCTTCGGCGGCGACGAGAACTTCGAGCACGGCGAACTGTTTGCGGGTGAGCGCCACGTAGCGGCCGTCCCGGTAGACCTCGCGGCGGAATGGATCCAGGCGCAGGCCTGCGATCTCTCGCACGGGAGGCCTGGTGTGCGCACGCCTGCGGTCGAGTGCTCTGAGCCTGAGCACGAACTCTCGCAGCTCGAAGGGCTTGGTGAGGTAGTCGTCGGCGCCGAGTCCGAACCCCGAGGCCTTGTCGTCGAGACGGTCGGCCGCGGTGAGCATGAGGATCGGCATGCCGCTGCCGGAGGCGACGATGCGTTTGGCGATCTCGTCACCGGAGGGCCCGGGGATGTCGCGGTCGAGGACGGCGATGTCGTAGGTGTTGATGCTCAGAATTTCCAGAGCGGTGTCGCCGTCACCCGCGATGTCGGCCGCGATCGCTTCCAGGCGCAGGCCATCGCGGATGGCTTCCGCCATATAGGGTTCGTCCTCGACGATCAACACACGCATGTGGTTGATGCTACGAGTCGGTGCATATCGTCGGCGTATCGAAAACCGCATACGTGTTGGCAACACCGCGCCGCCTTGACTGGCGGCATGCATCGCCCCGCACCATCAGCAGGAACAACGACCCACCGGATTCACCGGCTCCCTGCCGTCGGCCTGATAGCCGTCACAGCAGTGGTCATCACGGCCTGCGTCTCCCAGGAGCAGAAGCCCTCGGCCTCCCCGTCCCCCGCCGCTTCCTCCCCGCTCTCCGCATCCTCCTCTGCCGCATCGCCGTCGCTGACGTTTCGCCGTGACCATCGTGGCGTGTTTCGCGAGGCCAGTGGTGGAATCGGCGAGGCCGGCGGTGTCGTCCCCGACGGCGTGACTGTCTTCGATGACGCGGTTCCAGCGGTGGCAGAGCTCGACCCGGATCTCCTCAAGGCCCTTCGCCAAGCGGCAACGGCTGCCGCGGACGGCAACGTCACGTTCTACGTCAACAGCGGCTGGCGTTCTCCGGCGTACCAAGATCGGCTTCTTCGTGAGGCGGTCTCCACGTACGGGTCCGAGGACGAGGCCGCCCGCTGGGTGGCCACCGCGGACACGTCTCCTCACGGGTCGGGGGACGCGGTCGACCTCGGACAATCCGATGCGACGGCCTGGTTGTCCAAGCACGGCGCCGAGTACGGGCTGTGCCAGATCTACCGCAACGAGCCCTGGCACTTCGAGCTCCGCCCCAAAGCGATAGACGTCGGCTGCCCGATCATGTATGCCGACCCCACCCAGGACCCGAGGATGCAGCAGTGACCGGCAGTGAGCGAGGACAGACGATGACGCAGGTCGACTCGGCGGAGACCGCACAGGGCGGCGCCGGCCGCCGGGACACCGGCTCCGGTGCCGGGCGCGCGGGCATCCGCCGGGCGATAGGCGCCCTCTCCCGGCCCGGCGCCTGGAAGCGCGGCCGGGTGGCGGCGACGCTGGCGCTGCTGCTTGGCCTGCTCATGCTGCTGCACGCGCGGATCACGGACCGCGGGGGGCTCGGCAGCCTGGTGGAGACCTTCCTGCCGTGGTTCGGCCTGCTCATCCCCGTACTGCTGGTCGGGGCGTTGTGGCGCCGTTCCGCCTCCGCGGTGGTCGCGCTGCTGCTGCCGGTCGTGGTGTGGCTGAACCTCTTCGGCGGGCTGCTCGGCGACAAGTCCCGCCCTGGGGGCGACCTCACCGTGGCCGAGCACAACGTCGGCGCCGACAATCCCGACCCGGCCGGCACCGCCCGCGATCTGGCCGCCTCCGGGGCGGACGTGCTGGCCCTGGTGGAGCTGACCGAGCAGGCTCGGGGCACGTACGAGACGGAGCTGGCGAAGACGTACCCGTACCACACGGTGCAGGGCACGGTCGGGCTGTGGAGCAAGCTGCCGCTGTCGGACACCCGGCCGGTCGACACCCAGATCGACGTCGGGCCGCTGGGGGCCACCAAGCCGACCGACGTCAAGATGACCTACAACCGGGCGCTGCGCACCACGGTGGCCACGGACCGGGGTCCGCTGGCCGTGTATGTGGCCCACCTGGGATCCGTGCGGCTAATGCCCAGAGGGGGCTTCTGGACGGACAGCCGGGACCGCAACGCGCAGGCGCTCGGTGAGGCCATCGCCGCCGAGCGGAACGAGCAGGTGGTGCTGCTCGGCGACCTGAACGCCACCACAGACGACCGCGTGCTCGACAGCATCACCTCGCAGCTGCGCTCGGCCCAGGGCGAGGCCGGGGACGGCTTCGGCTTCACCTGGCCGGCGAAATTCCCGGTGGCGCGGATCGACCAGATCCTGGTCCGCGGAGTAAAGCCGAAAAGCTCACGGGTACTGCCCGCCACCGGCAGCGACCACCTGCCCGTGGCGGCCCGCATCAGCTGGTGACACCAGCCCTGCATCACCAGGCGGTCGGATGCGGTCACGGTCAAGTGGAACCGGCGAGCCTCATCCACGGCAGCCGCCCCTGTCGTCGACCACAACCGTCAGCCGCGCCCCGGCTTCGGCGGCGGCCGCACGCCGTCGGCGACGATCCCGGCGACCCTGCCCGGCACCCGGAACGGCTGAAGATCAGCGGCGGCCGGGAAGCAGTCCCGGCAGAGGTCCGGAAACCGGCGGCCGTAGCCGGGGAACTTCGACGATGCCCGTCGCGCGGGCCGGACCACCACAGCCCGCGCACGGGTGCGCGGTCCGGCCGAGACGGGCCGCCGCCTCCCGGTGGACCTGCCGGACCGGCGCCGGGGCAAGGCCTGCGGGGCCGCGTCGAGGCAGCGCAGCACGTCGTCGATCGCCCTGCCCGCTCCCCTCCCGCTGTCCTGTGCCATCGAACGTTGAGCGCGTGTCATGGGAAGTTGATCGATCCCGCTGTCAGTCGGAGCGAGGCAACCAAACGACAGCAGTCACTCCGGCCAGGTCGACCGTTGTTCTGTTCGGCGGCGCTCCGTCATCCTCGTCATCCGGGAGGACCAGTGCGGACTGCCGTTCCTTCAGCTCATGCTGCTTGCCCGGGGAGAGACTTGCGTGCAGCTGCTCGAACCCGGTTGCTGAGATCTGGCCCTGACGTGCCCCGTTCCGCCATGGCAGCACTCCCGCCCGCCCCATGCGCATGAGCAGCTGATCGACGAAGGCCAGCAGAGTCAGCACGACGACAAGGCCGGGCAAGGTCATGAAGAAGATGAACTGCATCCCCTCAGTATCCGCGTCGTGATCTGTCGGCGCTCAACCTTCGACGGCACGCCCTCAAGACCCCCGGCACATCCTCGGCAACCCGCATGCCCGCCACACCATGGCACCGTCCGGCGGAACACCCTCGCGTCGGCGGGGAGGACACCGTAACGCTTCGGCGACCGCGTCCGGGACGGCGGCCTGGTCGAGAATGGCAGGTCGACACGTAGTCGCCGCCGTAGAGCATCGGCAGCGGCCAGTGGATCAAGAACAGATCCAGATGTTCCAGGCCGAGATGCTCGAGGGTCCGGTCGAACGACCGGTGCACCTCGTCGGGAGCGTGATTGGGGTTGGCGAGCTTGCTCGTCACGTACAGCTCTTCGCGAGGGAGACCGGACTCGGCGATCGCGCGCCCTGCCCCGCGCTCGGTGCCGTAGGACTGGGCGGTGTCGAGGTGGCGGTAGCCGGCTCTGAGAGCCTCTGCGACGACACCGGCGGTCAGCTCAGCGTTGGCATCGCTGGCCTCGCGGTCGGGCTGGACGGCGAGGGTGCCGTAGCCGAGTTGCGGGATCGCGGTCCCGTCCCGGAGCTCGACACTCGGGACGGTCGGCTGAGCATCAGTCATTCTGATCGTGCCTTTCTGCTGCATGGGCGCGATGCGCCATGCGCCCGGATGCGGTGGAGGGAGAGGCTATTTCCGGTCGACGCGCACGGTGGCGGCGCGAGTGCGGTCCGAGATCATCGGCGGCAGGTAGGGGCTGTCCGCGTATTTCTGCTCGTACGCCTGGTCGATGCGGTCGTTGATCGGCCCGCTCACCGGCGTGAACGTCACCTCGGCGTCGATGCCGTCGGCGCTGATGCGCCCGGCTCCCTGTCGTAGCGCCGCTCGGTGCCAGCGGGAGGCCGTGCCGTTGTAGGCGCGGACATACACCTCGCCGTCGACGACGACGGACCAGATCCGGGTCGGCGTGCCGGGCGTCGTGCCGTCGTCGCGGTACGGGGCGATGTGGAAGTCGTCGGTCGAGCGGATCGCTTCGATCTGCTCGGGGGTCCAGGCGGTCATGAGTGCCGCTCCTTTCTACGGTTCGTGGGGTGCGGCGGGTTCGGTGCCCCGACTCCTGCTTGAGGCTGGTCCGCGGGCCTCGCCGGTGCCAGGCACTGCTGGGGACTCCCTGTCGTCGAAGCCGTTGAATTACGGTTGAATCATGGACAATCGAGCCGAGATCCGAGAGTTCCTGGTCACCCGCCGGGCGAAGCTGCGCCCGGAGGACACCGGCCTGCCGGACTTCGGCGGCATCCGCCGCGTGCCGGGCCTGCGCCGCGAGGAGGTCGCTCTGCTGGCCGGGGTAAGTGTGGAGTACTACACGCGCTTGGAGCGTGGCGGTCTGGCCGGCGTCTCCGACAGCGTGTTGGACGCCCTGGTGCGGGCGCTGCAGCTGGACGAGGCCGAGCGCGAGCACCTGTTCGACCTGGCCCGCGCCGCCGCTCCTGCGCCGAAGACCCTGCGGAAGAAGCGCGGCCAGGTGTCCCCCAGCCTGCAGCGCCTACTGGACGGGATGACGGGCACGCCGGCGTTCATCCGCAACGGCCGCCTGGACATCCTGGCGATCAACGCCTTGGGCCAGATGCTCTACTCCGAGGCATTCGTCAGCTCCGAGCGGCCGGTCAACCTGGCCCGGTTCTGCTTCCTCGACGAGGGCGCGCACCGCCTCTACCCGGACTGGCAGAAAGCCGCCGAGACCTCCGTCGCTCTGCTGCACACCGAGGCCGGACGCGACCCCGCCAATGGGCAGCTGACCGAGCTGGTCGGAGAGCTCTCCACCCGGTCCGAGGAGTTCCGGACTCTCTGGGCCAGGCACGACGTGCGCCTGCACCGCACCGGCTACAAGGAGTTCCGCCATCCCGCGGTCGGCGAGCTGCGACTCAGCTTCGACGCGCTCACGCTCCCCGCGGAGCAGGGGCTGACGCTGACGGCGTACAGCGCTGAGCCGAACACTCCTTCGGAGCCGCGGATGCGGGCGCTTGCCGAGCTGACCTTCGGCGCACGCGACGGATCCGGCGCGAAGGCGTCCGCCGCGACGAACTGAGGCCTCTGGACGCGCCGCGGCGGAGTCACCTCACTTGTCGCTGTAGACGGGGAACGCGCTGGAGTCGCCGTAGTCCTGGGCGTGCAGGTTCTTCAGCGCCGCCATGTCCTCCTCCGAGATGACGAAATCGAGCTCTGCGTTGGAGCGCATGTGCTCAGGGTTGGCGGTCTTCGGCAGGGAGACGGTGCCCAGCTGCAGGGTGTACCGGATGCACAGCTGCGGGACGGTGACGCCGTACTTCCCCGCCATCGACTGCACGTCCGGGTTCTTCAGGATCTCGCCGTGCGCGATCGGCGAGTACGCCTCCACCAGGATGTTCTTGCTCTCGCAGTAGGCGATCAGCTCGGAGGGCGTGTTGCCCGCGTGCACGAGAAGCTGATTCACCTGCGGCGCGACCGTGCAAGACCCGAGGATGTTCTCCAGGTCCTGCTGCTGGAAGTTCGACACCCCGATGGAGCGGATCTTGCCCTCCTTGTGGGCCTCCTCGAGTGCGTGCCACGCCTGACGGTTCCCTTCGGCGTAGTCCCCGCCGCGGAAGTCGTCCCACGGCTGCGGGCTGTGGATCAGCATCAGGTCGATGTACTCGAGCCCGAGCTTCTCCAGCGAACCGTCGATCGCGGCGACCGCGCCATCGTAGTCCTTGATCTCCGCGGCGAGCTTGGTGGAGACGAACAGCTCGTCCCGGGGCGCACTCGCGGTGCGGACCCCCTCGCCGACGCCGCGCTCGTTGCCATAGGCCTGCGCGGTGTCGATGTTGCGGTAGCCGATCTCGACTGCGTCGCGCACGGCCTGGGCGGCCTTGTCATCGTCGATGAACCAGGTGCCCAGCCCCAGCCTGGGGATCTCGACGCCGTTCGCCAGGGTGTAGGTCTTGTCCAGAATCGTCATGCCTTCTCTCCGTTCTTCGGCAGCTCGCCATACACCTCGTCGGTGACGGGCTCGAGCCATTCGTTGCTGAGGCCCTCGCCAGGGGTGATGAAGGCGACGTGGGAGAACCACGAGTCGGCCTTCGCGCCGTGCCAGTGCTTCGTGCCGGCCGGGACGTGGATCACCGTTCCCGGCTCCAGGCTGACGGGGTCCTCGCCCTCGGCCTGGTACCAGCCGCTGCCCGCCGTGCACAGCAGGATCTGGTCACCGCCGCCGCCGGTGCCGTGATGGATGTGCCAGTTGTTGCGGCAGCCCGGCTCGAAGGAGACGTTGCTGACGGAAACGCTCCCCGAGGTGAGCGGAGCCAGATAGCTCTGGCCGATGAAGTACTGCGCGTAGGCGTCGTTCTTCTCCCCGAGCGGGAAGATCTGGTCGAATTCGTTGTCGTTCATATCGTTTCTTCTGTTCGTTCTGGATGGGTTGTCACCAGGCGTGGGACTGCGGTGCTTCGCCTGGGCCGGGCCAGATGCGGTCCAGCTCCGCGAGCGCGTCGGCATCCAGCTCGATCTCGAGCGCGGAGACCGTGGACCCCGGCTGCGCGAGGGTGCGCGGGCCGGCGATCACCGCGGAGACCGCCGGCTGGTGAAGGAGACCGCCGGCTGGTGAAGCAGCCAGGCTTGGGCGACCTCGGCCGGTGCGGGCCCGAGCCGCGCGCACAGGACCTCGTAGTCGGCCGGCCGATCGGCGAGCAGCCGACGCTGCTCCTGCGCGCCGGCGGCCTTGCGGCGCACCGCGTCCGGCTCCGGGTGGCTGCCGACCAGGACACCACGGGCCAGCGGGCTCCACGGCACCAGCCCGATGCCGAAGTGCCGCAGCGCGGGGATGACCCCCTGCTCGTCCGCCCGATTGGCAAGGTCGTAGAAGCTCTGCTCCGAGACCAAGCCGAGGAAGTCCCGGCACTGGGCGGTCAGCTGCGCGGTGGCGATGTCCCAACCGGCGACATTGGACGAGCCGACGTAGGTGATCTTGCCCTCGGCGACCAGCTGCTCCATGGCCTGCCAGACCTCCTCGAACGGGGTGGCCCGGTCTACGTGGTGCATCTGGTAGAGGTCGATCTGGTCGGTCTGCAGCCGTCGCAGGCTCCCCTCGCAGGCCCGCTTGATGTGGAAGGCCGAGAGTCGGCGGTCGTTCGGCCCCAGGCGCATCGGCTGGTACACCTTGGTCGCGAGCACGATGTCGTCGCGCCGCCGAGAAGTCTTCAACCAGCGACCGATTCTCCTCCGAGGTGCCGAAGCCCTTCTCCATGTCCGGGGTCTGCGGCCCGCCGTACACGTCGGCGGTGTCGACGTAGTTGATGCCGGCCTCGCCCGCGGCGTCCAGGATCTCGTGGGCGGCGTGTTCGTCGCTCGCGTCGCCGAAGTGCATGGTGCCCAGGGCGATCCTGGACACCGGAAGGCCGGATCGGCCCGGATGCCCGTACTGCAATCTCTCTCCTCTCGCTTGTCTCGGTCCTCCCTGTCGGCGGGGAAGATCAGTGCGCCCCAGGAGGCGCAGTGTTCTCTGCGACAGCGGCGTCCTGGGTCCAGCCGGCCAGGATCCGCAGCCGCTCGTCGGTCGCCGACCCTGGCTCGGTCGTGCAGATCCGGAGCGTGAGCGCGCTGTCTGCGGTCGGTGCAAGGTCCTCGCGGGCCAGCTCCAGCTCTCCGACCAGCGGGTGGTCGATGACCAGCCGCGGCGGGCGGCACGCGCAGCCCCGCTTCGAGGACCAGCGGGTCCGGAACGGGGCGCTGTTCGTCGACAGCTCACCGATCAGCCGATGCAGCGCCCGATCGTGCGGGTCGTCCGCTGCCGCGGCGCGCAGCCGGTGGACCTGCTCGTCGGCGACCCGGTCCCACTCGGGACAGAACGACGTCGAGGCGTCCTCATCCAGGAAGAGGAACCGAGCCAGGTTGGGCCGGTCGTCCTCCAGCACGGGTGCCCACAGCGCCCGACCGAGCCGGTTCGCCGCGACCACGTCGAGACGGTCGGTGAGGACCATCGCCGGAGCGTCCACGATCGCGTCCAGAGCGGCCCGCAGCCCGGCGCGCAGCCGGGCGGGATGTGCCCGACCGACTTCGCTGCTGCGGGGTCCACGAGTGCTCATGCCATCGAGTCAAGGTGCTTCCCGAGCCACGTGCCAGACCCTGCCAGTACCCCCTCACAGCCGGGACTCCCACGCCGCGGGAATCACAAGTTCCATGGAGGACGAAAGCAAGACGAGCCACGCATGGATGGAGCTGACATGAGCGACGAGCAGCAGAGCAGCGGCTGGACCGGCGGGAAGAACGCGTTCGGCGACTTGGCGCCCGGGATGGTGCACTACACCGACCGGGTCCTCTTCGACGAGGTGTGGGAGCGCGAGGGCCTGTCCAAGCGCGACCGCAGCCTCATCACCGTCGCGGCCCTGACCGCCATGGGAAAGACCGACCAGCTGAAGTTCCACCTCGGCTTCGCCCGCCAGAACGGCGTCACCGACGACGAGCTGCAGGAAGCCCTGCTGCACCTGGCGTTCTACGCCGGCTGGCCCAATGGCATGGGCGCGACGACCGTGCTGAAGAACATCATCGAGGAGCAGGACTGAGCATGCACAGTGCCCTCATCCACGCCCCCGGCAATCTACGGGGCCGGCAGTGACCGCTCCCTCGGTCAGGCCGGCGCACGTGGCACTCTCGGCCCCCGCGCGGGCGACAGTGACCCTGATCGCCTGCACGCTGGTGTTCTTCGTGATCACCTCGACGCGGTCATCGTCAACGTCGCCCTGCCCAGCATCCGCGCCGAACTCAGCGGCGGGATCGGCGACCTGCGTGGATCGTCGACGGCTACACCCTGATGTTCGCCGCGCTGCTGCTGTCCTGCGGGTCTGTGTCGGACCGCATCGGCGCGAAGCGGCTCCTGACGGCCGGCATGGCGCTGTCGTCCTGGCGTCGATCGCGTGCGGCGTCGCGCCGAGCATGGCTGTCCTGATCGCGGCCCGGTTCGTGCAGGGCACGGCCGCCGCCGCGATGATGCCGGCCTCGATGGCCATGCTCAACCACGCCTGCCCGGACCCGACGCGTCGGACCCGCGCCGTGGCGATCTGGGCCATGGGCGGGGCGATCGCCTCCACCTCCGGCCCCGTCCTCGGCGGCCTGCTCACCATGGCCAGCTGGCGGCTGATCTTCTTCGTCAACGTCCCCGTCGGGCTGGTCGGCCTGTACCTGATCGCCCGCGCCATCCCCGCGACCCGGCACCAGGCACCCGTCGACTGGGCCGGTCAGATCACCGGCGTCCTGGCCATGGCCGGGCTCACCTTCGGCGTGATCGACGCCGGCGAGGCGGGGTTCGCCGCGCCCCAGGTCGTTGTCGCCCTGGCGATCGCGGTCGTCGCGACCCTCGCCTTCGTGATCGTCCAACGCCGGGTGATGCATCCCAGGGTGCCGCCGGACCTGTTCCGCGACCGCAACGCCGGCATCAGCGTGCTGATCGGGTTCGCGTTCATGGTCGGCTATTACGGGCTCCCGTTCGTGATGAGCCTGACCCTCCAGCAGCACCGCGGCCTAACCGCGCTCGGGACCGGGCTGGTGTTCCTGCCCATGATGGTCGCCGGACTCTGCCTCACCCCGTTCACCCCGCGCATCGCCTAGCGCATCGGGAGCAAGGCCCTGATCATCGTCGGCCTGGTCGCGATGGCCACCGGGCTCGTGCTGCTTGCCCGGTCTCCCGGAGCGCCGCTGTGGCTGATTGCGATCCTGATGGTGCTGGCCGGGCTCGCCGGGCCGTTCGTCAGCCCGCCGACCACCGCGATCCTGCTGAACAGCGTCCCCGCCCACCGCGGCGGCATCGCCTCCGGAGTCTTCAACACCAGCCGCCAGGTCGGCGGAGCACTCGCCGTCGCCGTCTTCGGGCTGTTCCTTACCAGCGCGGCCTTCCCGACCGGCCAGGCGGCCGGCCTGTTCACCGCCGCAGGCGTGTCCGTCCTCACCGCCGGGGCGGCACTGTCGCTGCGGCCCCGGATGCACGCGGAGAAGGCGTGACCATGCGGCCGCCGCGGCAGCACTGCCGACGCTCCGGGCAATAGCTCGACCCGCGCACAGAGAAAGAAACCCATGGACATCCAGATCGCCACCGGCGCCACGACCCTGGCCGGGACGCTGAACGACAGCGCCGCCGCCCGCGGCTTCGCGGCCTTGCTGCCTCTGAAGCTCACCCTGTCCGACTTCCACGGCACCGAGAAGATCGCCGCCCTGCCCGGCAAACTCAGCACCGTCGGATCGCCCAGCAGCGCAGCAGCCGAGGCCGGCGACATCGCCTGCTACGCCCCCTGGGGCAACCTGGCGATCTTCTACCGCGGCTTCCCACGCTCCCCCGGGCTGGTGCTCCTCGGACGCATTGACGGATCCCTGGAAGCGCTCACCCGGGCCGGCGGCGACCCCGCCGTGACCATCGCGGCCGCGGAGTAGTCCGGGGGACCCGGAACGCACCGCCGGCACCGGACACGAAAGGCTCGCCTCGATGCGACTGCCCACGCTCGCCGCCGCTGCGACGACCGCGTTCGCGCTTCCTCACCGGCTGCAGCGCGCCTTCGACCGACCGTGGCTCCGCGGGAAGCGCGTCCCCGGCGGCGTCCAGCACGCCGGACGCGACCGCCACCAGCCCAGCCCCGAGCGCCTCCCAGGACGGCGCGGAGCAGGGCGTCGTCGGCACCGTCGTCCGCTTCAGCGCCGGCGACGCGTCCGTGGCAGTTCAACTCCCAATCGCGGATCTCGACGCGCGGACTCGATCACGAGCTGACCCTGGGCGGGTCGGCCGCTAGTTGTTCTTGCAGTCGGGGGTGCCAGAACTGGTACACGGCCCCGGCTTGCCGCAGGACGCCCCTGCGATGGGCATCGTCAAGGAAGTCCATCAGCCGCCAGGGCAACGGACCCGTCGCGCTCAGCCGCAGTCGGGCGGTGAGCAGCCGGCCCCAGGCGCTCAGGGTGATCGTGAGGGGGCCGACTGGGAACCAGACAACCGACAGGGCGGGTCACCTTGTACGACAGGGACACGATCATCCGGACTTCCTCCCAGCCGACGAACCCGCACCGCTGCCACCTGCGACGACGACTTTTCGAACGGCACAGGGGTGATGCTGTCGAGGCGCCGCCTGCTCATTTGTGGGGTGGGTGGCCGGGTTGGACGAGACCGGTTTCGTAGGCGTGGACGACGGCTTGGACTCGGTCGCGTAGGCCGAGTTTGGCGAGGATGCGGGTCACGTGGGTCTTGATGGTCGGCTCGCTCAGGAAGAGCTCGGCGCCGATCTCGGCGTTGGAGCGGCCGCGGGCGATGAGATTGAGTACCTCGAGTTCGCGTGGGGTCAGCGTCTGAAGCCCGGTGGGCCGGCCCTGGCCGGGGCGTGGCCGGCGTACGTACTCCTCGATCATCCGCCGGGTGATCTCCGGGGCCAAAAGCGCCTCGCCCGCAGCGACCGTGCGGATGGCTCCGGCGAGTTCGCGCGGCGGCGCGCTTTTGAGGAGGAAGCCGCTGGCCCCGGCGCGCAGCGCCTGGTAGACGTATTCGTCCTCGTCGAAGGTGGTGAGGATCAGTACCCGCGCGGGGCAGCGTCCGCCCCGCAGCAGGCGGCGGGTCGCCTCGATGCCGTCCATGCGCGGCATCCGGATGTCCATGAGGATGACGTCGGGCAGCAGGGTCAGTGCACTGTCGACCGCCTCCGCGCCGTCGGCTGCCTCGCCGACGACCTCGATGTCCTCCTGACCGCTCAGAATGGAGTGGAAGCCGCCGCGGACCAGGGCCTGGTCGTCGACGAGCAGGACGCGGATCATCGGGGGGCCGCCTGCAGCGGGAGGCTCGCGGTCACGGTGAAGCCGCCGCCGTCGGCGTGCCCGGTCTCCAGGGTGCCGCCGTAGAGCCCGACCCGCTCACGCATTCCCAGTAGCCCGCGGCCGACCTGGTCGGAAGCCGACCCCCCGGGCGCGCCCGTGCGTCCGGTGTCCCGCACGCTCATCCGCACGGACTGCTCGTCATAGCGCAGCAGTACATGCGCGGTGGTGGGGGCAGCGTGCTTGAGCGCGTTCGTGAGTGCCTCCTGCACGACCCGGTAGACGGTCAGGTCCACGCCGGGCGGCAGTGGACGGGCGGGGCCCTGGACGGTGAGCTCGACCGGCAGGCCGACGCCGGCCATGTGCTCGATGAGTTCGGCCAGGTTGGCGGTGCCCGGCTGCGGCTTGAGCGCAAGCTGGGGCGCTTGGCCGCGCAACAGGCCGAGCATCCGGCCGAGTTCGCCGACCGCCTGCTGGCCGGTCTCCTGTACCTGGCGCAGCGGTGCGTGCGCCAGGGACGGATCGCGGTCGAGCAGGTCTTCGGCGGCGCCCGCCTGCACGACCATGACGCTGACGCAGTGGGCGACGATGTCGTGCAGCTCGCGGGCTATGCGGGAGCGCTCTTCGGCGAGGGCGACACCGATCGCCTCCTCGCGCTCGGCCTCCAGCCGCTGTAGCTGGGCCTGGTTGTCGGAGTGGTTGCGGGCCCGGGCGCGCAGCACCCGGCCGGCGACGAAGACGACGGCGATCGGCACCGCGGCGAACGGGATATTGCTGACGGTGCCGGTGTCCGGGTTGCGCAGCATCACAAGGACGACGGTGGTGGCGGTCGCCGCGGCGCCGAGCCAGGCGGCCACGCGTTCGCCGTGCCGGGCCACCGAGTAGGTGGCGAGTAGCAGGGGCAGGAAGTCGCCCCACAGCGTGAACGTCAGCGGGGTGGCGAGCATCGGTCCACCGATCGCGACCGCGACGACCACGGCTGTGGCGAGCGGCGTTAGTCTTCGCAACGCCAGTACCAGCGTCGCCACGAGGGTGGATACGACCAGTGGCGGCATGGGGCCGTACCGGGTGGAGTTGTCGAGATCGAAAACGATGTCGAGCAGGGCGAAGCCCGTGATCGCGAGCGCGAGCAGAGCGTCGGGCAGCAGTCCCGTCGGCCTGCGCCACCAACCTGTCGGCGCCTGCGGCTCCTTGTGCGCCGGCGACTGGCCGGGCGCCGTCTTCAGCGTCACATCCGCAAGCTACCGGCGGGCGGATGCGGGCGGCGTCATCCGATGGTCGTATTCGCCGTCTACGGATCGCGACCCGGGATGGACCTGGTGCCGACCCAGGTACGACGACGCTCCGGCTGCGCCCGGCCGACGCTGACGGCGGGGCCACCGAGCGGCGGCACAGCACAGGAGGAGACCATGACCGTGAACTTCACACGCCTGGCCGGTTGGGCGCTCATCGTCGGCACGCTCGTCGCGGCGTTCGGCTACCTCGCCGCGAACCTCCTCGCGCCGGGCAGCGGCGACGAGGTCTTCCGCTACCACCTGTGGCCGCTGTTCGAGGGGATCGCGGTCGGCGGGGACGTCATCATCGCGCTGGGGCTGCCCGTCGTCCTGACCTTCGCGCGCCGGGCACCGAAGCTGCACGTGGTCGGCTACGCCGGTGTCTTCGCGGCGCTGGTGATGCTGAACATCGGCGAGGGCGTCATGGAGGGGTTCGTCAAGCCGTACCTGGTCGACCATGGCGGCATCCCCACCGAGCAGCCCTCCGGCTTCGCCGTCTTCGAGGGCGTCGCGCTGCTGTGCCTGGTCGTCGGCGCGATCTGCCTCGGCGTCGCCGTGCTGCGGGATCGGACGCTGCCGTGGTGGATCGGCGTCGCGCTGCTCGTTTCCTGTCTGCTCGGCGCCCTCGGACTGCCCGGACGCTGGTTCCTCCTTCCCGACGACGTCTTCTTCGCCGCACTGTTCGCCATCGGCGTCCACGCCGTACGCGGCCGCAGCGAGGTTGCCACGGCGGGCATCGTCGAGTCGGCCGCCGTCTGACCCCGGCCCACAGCCGGTGAGCCTGATCTCTGTTGACTCCGCCGGACTTCCCGGGCCTGCGCGGTTCACCACCGCACGAGCACAGCATGTCCACACCGCTCAGCGACGCGGAGGCTGCTCGCGGGCCAAGGCGTCGGCCGGCTGCCCGCGGGCCACCCGAGGGCACGGCACCGTCGACGGCGGCCGCCGAGGCCGGCTTGGCGGACCAAGCTCATCTCACCCGGTGGTTCACCCGCTCCTGCAGTGTCACGCCGGCCGCCTACCGCACGGCGCCCCGCGAAGAACCCGCCGCCCAGACCCTCACCCTCCTCGCTGCCGAGCAAGGACCCCTGGCACGCGACCTCACATCGCGTGTTCGCAGAAATGAGTAGTTCTGAGAGATCACAAGCAGTGCCTTCGCCGGGTGTGTCCGTCCGCTTTGGCCTGCATCGGCATGCGCGCCGTCTGTGACAAGCGCGCATGCCGGATCGAGGGTGTCCGCCTATCCCGGTCCGGGAATGTCATGCACCGGCGAAGGCGGCTAGGACGCCCGCAGCCAGTGCGGATCGCTCGACCATTCCGCTCAGCGTCACATGCTCGCTGCGGGCGTGGGCGCCGCCGCCTACCGCGCCGAGTCCGTCGAGTACCGGAGTGCCCGTGGCGAGGATGAAATTTCCGTCGCTGGCACCGCCCACTGCGGTCTCCCGCAGGTCGAGACCGAGCGGCGCAGCGCAGTCGCGGGCAATGGCGAAGAGTCGGCCGACGCCCTCCGTGCGCTCGAAGACCGGGCGGTTCCAGCCGCCGTCCAGCTTCAGGGTCGTCCGGGGGTCGACCGGGACGAGCGCGGCCAGCGCGGCGTCGACCCGATCGCGTTCGGCGGCGGTCGCGACCCGGACGTCCAGGTGTGCCACCGCCTCACCGGCGGTGACGTTGCTGCGGGTGCCGCCGCGCAGCACACCGACATTGACTGTCGTCCCGGCCTCCGGGTCGGCGATCCCCTCCAGCGCGAGCACCTGCCGGGCCATCTCGTTGACCGCGCTCGCGCCACGCGTCGGGTCGAGACCGGCGTGCGCCTCCTCGCCCCGCACGGTCAGGGAGAACAGTCCCACGCCCTTGCGGGTCGTCTTCACCGCGCCGTCGGCGCTCGCCTCGAAGACGAGTGCTGCCCTGGACGCCCGTGCCTCGGCCACGATGACCTCGGTGGATGCCTGGCTGCCGGTCTCCTCGTCCCCGTTGAGCAGCAACGTGCACGCCGGAACCGGCAGATCCAGCTCCCTGAGTGCGCGCAGCGCCCACATCGCCTGGACCAACCCCGCCTTCATGTCGAAGACCCCAGGGCCACTGATGCGGTCGTCCTCGCGCCGGTACGGCCAGTCGCGGAGTGTGCCGGTGCTCCAGACGGTGTCGTAGTGGGCGACGAGCAGCACCGGGGTGTTGGCCGACGGGCGTGTGCCGGCGTAGCGGCGGATCAGGACGTCCCCAGCGCCGTCACGCGGGAGTAGTTCCTCGCTCTCGGGGGCGCCGAGCGAAGCGTCGAGCCAGCCGCGCAACCAGTCGAGGCAGGCGGCCAGGCACTCCTTGTCGTCGCTGGAGCTTTCCAGGGACGTGTAGGCGGCCAAATCGTCGGCCATCGCGTCACGGTGAGCATCCAGCCAGTTGCGCACGGCGATAGCTTGGACCTTGGTGAGCGCCGGGCCGATTGGCAGGTCCCCGAGTGCCTTGTCGTCTGTCTCCGCGGGGACGTCGATCATCTTCGCCGGGATGGCCATGGCGTCGACGGGTGACCCGGCCGCGCTGTGCTCCCCGGCCGTTGTGTGCTCTCCTTGGGACTTGGCCAGAGCATCAAGGGCGTCCAGCCGGGCCTCGGACATCCCCGATGGGTCGCGTTCCAGTTCCCGCAGGCCCTCCAGGACGGCGCTGAGCACCGGGGTGTCCAGCTCTGCCCGGCGCGAGCGCTCGATGACGGGCTCGTAGTGCGTGGTCACCTCCACCGGACGATGGCGTACGGCCAGGTCCCGCCAGATGCCGCTGCGGTCCTTGGGCTGGGTGCGCAGCCAGGCGGTCAGCCGGTCGCAGGCGGCGTCGCGCGCCACCGGGTCGCCGGGCCGGAACGCGGGCGCGTCATAGGCGTCGAACGGTTCCAGCCGTATCCCCGCAGTGTCGGCCGCGGCGTACACCTCGGCGGCCAGGGCGTACATGGCGGCGCGGTGACGGTCGATCAGTTCCGCCATGGGGGCGTCGGCGAGCGCGGTCGCGGAGAGCATTGCGCCGAAGGCAGCCTTGGCCCATAGATAGCCTTCGACGTTGTCGGAGGCCTGCGCGGGCCCCCATGCCTGGAGGTCGGCGACGAGGTCGCGCACCCGTTCGGACACGGGTGCGCCGCCCGGCTCGCCGATGATGAAGGCTCCCGGGCCGCCGTCGCGTACCACCCCGGACTTGACGACGTCGGCGAAGATGTTGACGAACGCGGCGATGGTTCGTTCCGTGCCGACGTGCTGTCCGATGAGTTCTTCGTTGAAGCCGTTCTGTACCGAGACGACGTAGCCGTCCGGGGCCAGACGCGGTGCGATCCAGCGCATGGCCGCCTGGGTTGCCTGTGCCTTGACGCTGAGCAGCACCCGCCGCAGCGGCGGCCCCTGGTAGTCCTCGGGCGTCGCCGCGTCGAGGCGGACGCTCTCGCGTTCCTCGCCGCGCAGGATGGTCAGTCCGTCGGCGCGGATGGCGGCCACGTGGTCGGCGTCGGTGTCGATGACGGTCACCGGGTGTCCGGCCGCCGCGAGACTGTGGGCGAGAGTGCCGCCGATCGCGCCGGCGCCGACCACGGTGTAGGCGTCGCCCTTCATGAGGTGGGTCCCTTCGTGCTGTCCGGGAGCGTGCCCGGGGTGTGGTGGAGGGGGTCGGGGAGAGCCGCCGCACTCCCGCCGGCGCCGGCGGG
>NZ_MUBM01000200.1 GCF_002154505.1 Streptomyces carpinensis
CCCCGGCCGGGGCCTTGCCGTGCAGGGTCTGCTCGTCCAGCGAGCCCTCACCGGTGATCACCAGGGACGCCCATGCCAGCGCGGGCGCGAAGCCGAGCACGTCCAGCATGACCTCGATGCCGGCCCGGAACCGGGCCCCGAGGATCAGCGCCCCGTACCCGATGCCGCCCGCGGCCCCGGCCCCGGGCGACGCCGCGTACTCGGCGGCCCGGGTCCCGATCGCCTCCTCCAGGACCTTCGCGTAGTGCGCGAGGGCCGCGTCCAGCGTCTCCACGTCCTCCGGCGACGCACCCTTCTGCGGACCGTAGACCGCGGGCGCACCCTTCGGCCCGGTCAGCGGATTGTCGACGTCGCTGGCGAGCACGAACTCAACCGAGGTGAGCCGCGGATCGAGTCCGGACAGATCCGCGTGGTCGAGTTCCGCCAGTCCCCCGCCGCCGGGCGGGATCGGCTCCCCGGCCGCGGTGGAGAACCGCGCTCCCAGCGCGGACAGCATCCCCGCACCGCCGTCCGTGGTCGCGCTCCCGCCGACGCCGAACACGATCGTCCGCGCCCCCGCGTCCAGCGCGGCCCGCAGCAGTTCGCCGGAGCCGTACGTGGACGCCGTGAGCGGCGCGAAGACACCGGCGGGCAGCCGCTGCAGCCCGCTGGCTTCCGCCATCTCCACCACCGCGGTGCCGCCGCGCAGCCCGAACGCGGCCGTCACCTCGTCGCCGAGGGGACCGGCGACCCGTACCTCCCGGCGCTCGAACCCGGCGGCGACCGCCGCGTCCACGGTCCCGTCGCCGCCGTCGGCCACGGGCAGCGCCTCGACCTCCAGGTCCGGCACGACCCGGCGCAGCCCGGCCGTCACCCGCTCGGCGACCTGCACGGCCGTCAGCGAGCCCTTGAACTTGTCCGCGGCAACCAGCACCCTGCGGGTGCCGTGCACTGCAGCGTCCGCCACCTTGCAATCCCCTTGCTCTCCGGGCCCCGCACGTCAGGGGGCCAGTCGCGCCGCTGCGACCATAACCGGCGACCGCCCCCGGCGTCATGTCCCGCCCGCACCCTGAGAAGCGGCGGGGAGGCCGTGCGGGAAAGCGGGTACACCGGTCGTATGACCCCTGTCCGCACCGAACCGGGCCGCGCGGACCGCCCGGCACCCGCCGACCACCCGGCAACGGCCGACCGCCTGCTAGGTGGCTGGCTGGGCCGGATCGCGGGGAACATGCTGGGCAAGCCGGTCGAGCAGGGCGACCTGTGGACCCGGGACCGCATCGACCGCTATCTGCGCCGGGCCGCCGCGCTGCCGCTCACCGACTATCTTCCCGAACCGGTCGCCGAAGGCGACGAGGACCTGCCCGAGCTGCGCCCCGAGTGGCGGGAGTGCGTGCGCGGCCGCATCCACGGCAGCTGCCGCGACGACGACATCGACTACGCGATCCTCGGTCTGGACCTGCTGGAGACGCACGGTTTCGGCTTCACCACGGAACAGGTCGGCGACCTCTGGCTGCTGCGGCTGCCGTACCTGCAGACGTTCACCGCCGAGCGGGCCGCGTACCGCAACCTGGCCAACGGTCTCAAACCACCTCTGACGGCCACGTACGACAACCCGTACCAGGAGTGGATCGGCGCCCTGATCCGCGCCGACATCCACGGCTGGACCAACCCGGGCAACCCGCGCCGCGCCGCCTCGCTGGCCCGCCGGGACGCGGTGCTGTCGCACTCCGGCAACGGCGTCTACGGCGCCATGTGGGCGGCGGCGCTGATCGCGGCGGCGTTCACGGCCCCGTCCGTCCGCGCGGCGGTCGACACCGCGCTCACGGTGATCCCGGCGAGCAGCCGTCTGGCCCGCACCGTACGCCGTGTCGTCTCCCTGCACGAGACGGGTCTGCCCTGGGAGGACACCCTCACCACGCTCGCGGAGGAGACCGCGGGGCTCGGCTGGATCCACACCGTCCCCAACGCCGCCGTGCTCACGGCCGGTCTGCTCCACGGCGACGGCGACTTCACCCGCACCGTCGCGCTGACCGTGCGCGGCGGCCTGGACACCGACTCGAACGGCGCGACGGCCGGTTCGGTGGCCGGTGTGCTCATCGGCGCGGAGGCCATCCCGCGCCAGTGGAAGGACCCCCTCGAGGACACGGTGCGCAGCGCGGTGTTCGGTTTCGACGGCGTACGCATCAGCGAGCTGGCGGAGCGGACGCTGCGACTGGCTACCCTTCCAGGATGACCACTCCAGACATCCCGGACTACGCCACGTACATCGCCGGGCTGCCCCGTGTCCTCGCCGGTGCCGCCACCGTCTTCCGCGACGCCGGGGGGAGGGTGCTGCTCGTCGAACCCAACTACCGGGACGGATGGGCGCTCCCGGGCGGCACGATCGAGTCCGACGCCGGTGAGACACCGCGTCAGGGCGCGCGCCGCGAGACGCTGGAGGAGATCGGCCTCGACCGGGAGCCCGGGCGGCTGCTCGCGGTCGACTGGGTGCCCGGCACCGGACGCCCGCCCCTGGTGTCGTACATCTACGACGGCGGGGTCCTCGCCGAGGAGGAGTTCAAGGCGATCCGCCTGCAGGAGGAGGAGCTGCTGTCGTGGCGGCTCGTCCCGCGCGACGAGCTCGCCGCCCACCTGCCGGGTTCCCTGGGCCACCGCGTCCTGGCCGCCCTCGACGTGCTCACCGAGGGCACGGGCACCGCGGAACTGGAGAACGGCCACCGCGTCGGCTGAGAGCCCGGCCGTGCCGCGGGCCCGTCGGTGCACCGGGCCGGCCGGCACCATGACCTCCACGGCGAGTTCGGCGTCGGTCGAGACGGTCACCCCGGCCATGGGTCCTGAGCGACTCCGTTCAGCCGTGCCGCCCGGCCGCTGCGGCCATGGCGGCCGGATCGACGATGCGGTCGAAGTCCTCCGCGCCGATGTGGCCGGACGCCAGGGCCGCCTCGCGCAGGGTGGTGCCCTCGTCGTCGGCCTTGTGCGCGATCGCGGAGGCCTTGTCGTAGCCGATGACCGGAGAGAGGGCGGTGACCAGCATGAGCGACCGGTCGACGTAGTGGTCGATCTGGTCGTCGTGGAGCCGGGTGCCCTCGATGCAGTACTGGCGCAGTTTGGTGCACGCGTCCGCGAGGATGGTGGCCGCGTGCAGGAAGTTGTTGATGACGACCGGGCGCATGGCGTTGAGCTCGAAGTTGCCCTGCGAGCCGGCGAAGGCGACGGCGGCGTCCTCGGACAGCACCTGGATGCAGACCATGACCATCGCCTCGCACTGGGTCGGGTTGACCTTGCCCGGCATGATCGAGGAGCCCGGCTCGTTCGCCGGCAGGATCAGCTCGCCCAGGCCGCAGCGGGGGCCTGAGGCCAGCCACCGGATGTCATTGGCGATTTTCATCAGTGGCACGGCGAGGGCCCGCAGCCCGGCGGAGGCGCCCGCCATGGCGTCCAGGCCTCCCTGGGCGGCGAACTTGTTCTCGGCGGTGGTGAACGGGAATCCGGTCGCGGCGGCGATCTCGGCGGCGACCTGCTCGGCGAATCCGGGTGGGGCGTTCAGTCCCGTGCCGACCGCGGTGCCGCCCGCGGCGAGCTCGAACAGGCCCTCGGCGGACGTGGCGGCCCGGTCGAGGGCCTGTCGCAGTTGGCAGGCATAGCCGGACCACTCCTGCCCCACGGTGAGCGGGACCGCGTCCTCCAGGTGGGTACGGCCGATCTTCACCACGTCGCGCCACTGCTCGGACTTCGCCTCGATGGCCCGTCGCAGCGCCCGCACGCTGGGCAGCAGGTGCTCGTGGACCGCCTTGACCGCGGCGATGTGCATGGCGGTGGGGAAGGTGTCGTTGGAGGACTGCCCCATGTTGACGTGGTCGTTGGGATGGATCGGGGACTTGCTGCCCAGCTCGCCGCCGACCAGCTGGATCGCGCGGTTGCCGATCACCTCGTTGGTGTTCATGTTGGACTGCGTCCCGGACCCGGTCTGCCACACGTACAGCGGGAAGTGGTCGTCGAGCCTGCCCGAGATGACCTCCTCCGCCACCTTCTCGATCAGGTCGGCCTTCCAGGCCGGCAGCCGTCCGGCACGCCCGTTGACGATCGCGGCGGCCTTCTTGACGTAGCCGTAGGCGTGGTAGACGGCCTTGGGCATGCGGTCGTCCCCGATGGAGAAATGGATCAGAGACCGCTGGGTCTGCGCACCCCAGTAGCGGTCGGCGGGGACGTCCACGGCACCCATGGAGTCGGTCTCCCGCCGGGTGCCGGCCGCGTGCAGCCCGATGGGCAGGTCGAGGATCTGCGGCGCCTGGTCCGCGTGGACCTGGCCGAGGCCGGAGTGCTGGGCCGTCATGACGGCACTCCCTCGTCGTAGACCGGCTCCCACATGGCCTCACGGACGGCCTGGCCGGGGTCGGCGGGCTTGCGGGTGGCCACGCCCTCGCCGACCGCGGCCTCGACCACGGCGGTCGCGGTGATCGCCGACGACTGCCGGAGATTCTCCACGGGCGGCAGCAGCGAGGCCCCCGGCCCCTTCGCCTCGACCTGGTCGGCCACGGCCTGTGCGGCGGCGAGCAGCATGCCCGCGGTCACCTGGGAAGCCCCGGAGACCACGGTGCCCAGGCCCAGCCCGGGGTACAGCAGCGCGTTGTTGGCCTGCCCGATCTCGTAGGTCACGCCGTCGTGCTCCACGGGCGGGACCGGGATGCCGGTCGCCACCAGCGCCTTCCCCCCGGACCAGGCGATGACGTCGGCGGGCATGGCCTCGATGCGGGAGGTGGGGTTGGAGATCGGCAGGATGATCGGCCGCTCGGTGCCGGCGGCCATGGCCTCGACGACCTCGCGGGTGAACCCCCCGTGCACCGTGGAGGTCCCCAGCAGGATGGTCGGCTCGGCCCGCCGGACGGTCTCCAGCAGCGAGACGCCGCCGTCGTCCCTCGCCCAGCCCGCTACGTCGGCGGGATCGCGCGCGTAGGGCTCCTGGTAGTCCCGCAGGTCGGCCATGTCCTGGGTGAGCAGCCCCTGCTTGTCGATCAGCCACACCTGCCCGGCGGCCTGCCCGGGATCGGCGCCGTCGCGGATCATCGCGTCGTGCAACTGGTCGGCGATGCCCACCCCCGCGGTGCCGGCGCCGAAGACGACCAGTTTCTGGTCCCGCATCCGCACGCCGCCCGCCTTGACGGCCGACAGCGCGGCGGCCAGCGTGATGGCGCCGGTGCCCTGCATGTCGTCGTTGAAGATCCGGTAGGTGCCGCCGTAGGTCTCGAGGATCCGCCGGGCGTTGCTGGGGCCGAAGTCCTCGAAGTGCAGCAGCGCGTCCGGGAACATCGACGACGCGGTTTCCAGGTACTTCGCGATGAACGCGTCGTAGTCGGCGCCGCGGACCCTGGGGTGCCGGTTGCCCAGGTAGAGCGGGTCGTCCAGCAGCGACTCGCGGTCCGTTCCCACGTCCAGCGACACCGGGACGACGCGGCGCGGGTCGATGCCGGCCGCCGCGGTGTAGACCGCCAGTTTGCCCACCGAGATCTCGATCCCGCCCACGCCCCAGTCGCCGATGCCCAGGATCTCCTCGGCGTCGCTGCACACGATCAGGTCCACGTCCTCGGGTCCGAGCCGGAGCGTCTCTAAGGCCTTGGCGATGTCGTCGGCCTGGTCGATGGACAAGAAGATGCCGCGCGGGCGGCGGTACTCGTGGGAGTACTTCTCGATCGCTTCGCCGACCGTGGGGTCGTACACGATCGGCAACAGCTCCACCAGGTGATCCGTCAACACCCTGTAGTACAAGGTCTCGTTGCGGTCGTGCAGTTGCTCCAGGTACACGTTCTTGGCGAGGTCACTGCTCTGCGCCCGCAACTGCTGGTAGGCGCGTTGTGCCTGCTGCTCCAGTGCCAGCACCCCGGACGGCAGTCGCCCGGTCAGGCCGAGCTCGTCCCGCTCGGTCCGGGTGAACGCCACGCCCCGGTCGCGGAGTGGATCCACCAGGACGTCTGGAGTGGCAGGAGTCCGCACCGTCTTCTTGGTCATGACGCTCTCCCGATGTGCGTGTGCGTGCGTCGCCCGGCGAGTGCGGGCGTGTATCGCCCGGCGGTCCGCCGGGCCGTGAGCGTCCCCCGCCGCTACCTCTACCGTGCGCACACCGCTTCCCCCGCTGCGCGTCGATCTTGCGTCGGTCCGATTCCGCCTGTGGCGGCTCCGAGTCGGAGGCACCGCGCCGCAGAGGCGGCGCGCGCCTGACGAGCCGGCGGCACGGTCCGATACTCACTCGCTCCGAGCGGGCAGGCGTCCTACTCTCGGCGCATGGGCAGGCCTCTCGTAGCCATTCTCAGTGGCGCAGGTATCTCCACCGATTCCGGGATCCCCGATTACCGCGGTCCGAACGGGCTCTGGCGACGGGACCCCGAGGCGGAGAAGCTCGTGACGTACGAGCACTACATGGGCGATCCGGAGATCAGACGGCGATCCTGGCAGATGCGGCGCGGGAACCGGACGCTGCACGCCGAGCCGAACGCCGCCCATCGGGCGGTGGCCGAGCTGGAGCGGTCCGGCGTGCCGGTGCGGGTCATCACCCAGAACGTGGACGGCCTGCACCAGCTGGCCGGGATGCCCGCCCGCAAGGTGCTGGAACTGCACGGCAGCGCACGCAGCGTGGTGTGCACGCGGTGCGGGGTGCGCGGTCCGATGGAGGACGCCCTCGCCCGCATCGAGGCCGGTGAGGAGGACCCGGCGTGTTCGGAGTGCGGCGGGATCCTCAAGTCGGCGACCGTGATGTTCGGCGAGCGCCTGGACCCGGTGGTTCTCGGTGAGGCGGTCGCCATCACCAAGGCCTGCCAGGTGTTCATCGCCGTGGGCACCAGCCTCCAGGTACAGCCCGCCGCAGGACTCGCCGGTGTCGCGGCCGACCACGGCGCCCGCCTGATCATCGTCAACGCCGAGCCGACTCCGTACGACGAGACGGCCGACGAGGTCGTACGCGAGCCGATCGGCACCGCACTGCCCAGGATCCTGAGCGGGATCAGCACCGAGAGCACCCTCTAGGGTCTCGTCGGCCTGATCCGGACGGCGGGCCCTGGTCTCGGCGGCCGCCGCGGGCCCGGCGCCGGCGCTCGCGGAGCGCAAGCGGTCAGCCGCGGTAGCAGTACGAGTCCGAGGACGCGTCGCCGCCGTGCAGGCGTGTCTGGTGCACACGCAGGCCGAGGAAGTCCGGGCCGTGCGGGAAGAAGCGGGGGTCGACGGTGAGTCCGCCGTGCGTGGTGTCGGCGTCCAGTTTGACCATCCACGGGTCGATGCCCGCCGGATAGAACTGCGCGTCCCACGTGGCGTACAAGGAGTTCGTCACGTACACGCGCCGCCCGTCGCGGCTGAGCTCGACCATCTGCGTCCCGCCCGTGAGCGGAGTGTCCGGCTCGGCGGGGTGCGGCTGTCGGCCGACGACGCCGCCCAGACGCACGGACGCGGTCCGCCTGGGACGGAACGGGTCGCTCACGTCGTACTGGAGCAGGTCGCCGGTTCCCCATGCGGATATGTACAGCCACCGGTCGTCCACCGACAGGTCGATGTCGGTGATCAACGGGGGCACGGCGCCGAACGGACGCAGAGCCGGGGGGAGGTCCTCCGTTCGCGCGGGCTCGGCCGGGACGGTGATCACCTTGCGGACGACGAAGTCCTCGCCGTCCCGGTTCCACAACCACACCGACGCCGACAGGTCCTCCACGTCGACCACGGTGTTCGTGAACCCCCACGTGGCCTCGGGGTCGTGCGCGGGGCGCAGTTCCAGCACCATCTGGTTCTCGTCCCCCAGATCGACGCGCTGCAGGTGCCGGCCGGAGTCCAGCTCCCAGAAGTGCAGCGAGTGGCCGTACCGGCGAGCCAGCAGCAGGTCGGGGAGGAGGCCGTCCTCGATCATCGAAGGGGTCCCCCACTCGCTGGTGACGGCGATGTTCCGGCCCAGATGCCACCAGACGTCGTAGGCGAACCGCTGCGGTCCGCGGTCGGTCTCCCAGGCGCGCAGCACTTCGAAGGTCTCGTGGTCCAGCAGCGCGACACCGCCGGGCCCGTCGGCGCCGTCCGCACCGCCCAGGCAGGACAGGAACATTGCGTCCGGACCGCAGTGGAGTGTGTGTGGACGCGAGTATCCGGCCTTGGCGGCCAGCTCCTCGGGCTCGACCACCTTG
>NZ_MUBM01000201.1 GCF_002154505.1 Streptomyces carpinensis
TCCTGGGACCGGTCCCAGGACGACCAGGCCGACTTCCTGGCCGGTGCGCCGGTGCGGGTGCTGGCCGCCGGCGAGGGCGGGCTGGGCCGGACCGAGCAGTACGCGGCCCTCCCGCACGTCCGGGCCGCCGCGCCCGCCGTCCGCACCACGCTCCCGCTGTCCGGCGACCGCACCGCGACCGTGCTCGCGCTGGACACCACGAGCGCCACCGGATCGTTCCTGATGCGCCGTGACCTGGCGTCCGGGCCGGTGCCTCGGCTGCTGGCGGGGCTGGCTCCCAAGAGCGCGACGGCTGGGCTGAAGCTGCCCGCCGGCACCGCTCGGCTGCGGCTGACGGCCGCCCTGCACAGCTCCGCGCCGGGGCGTTCGGGAGGCGCGCGTGGTTCGGTGGACCTGGCGGCCACCCTGGAGGACCGGCACGGCGTCCCGTACCGGATGCCGCTCGGCGCGCTCGCGACGGACGGCCGCGCCCGCCCGCTGGACCTGGACCTGCCCACCACCGCGGGCCCGCTGACGCTGACCGGTCTCGACCTGGGGGTCGCCCAGCCGATCGACAGGGCCGAACAGCACCGCCTCACCGTCTCGCAGGCCGAGGCCACCGGCAGCGACGGGACCGTCCGTCGGCTGCCGCTGCCGACCGCCTGGACCACGGCCCTGGACGGCACCGACCTGAACGCCTCCCCCGACGGCAGCACCGCCCCGACCTCGCCGAAGGTGACGGCGACCCGGCCGCTGACCGTCACCTACGGCACCGGCTACGTACCGCACGAGGAGCCCTGGCTGCTGGGCGCCGTCTCCGTGCGGCTCCAGGTCGCACAGCCCGCGCAGCCGGAGATCACGGCGCTGGCGACCGACCGCTTCCTCACCGCCGCGGGTGCGCATCCGGGGCAGCGCGTGGACGTGACGTTCGCCGGCCGGAACCTCCCGGTCCGGATCGTCGGTTCGCTACGGGCGCTGCCCACCACGGGCAGCGGTACCGACCGGGGCGCGTCCCTGGACGCGGCCCACGACGGCGGAGGCCTGCTGATGGACCTGCGGTCGGTGAACCGGCTGCTCCAGTCCCGCTACGGCGAGAGCGCGCCGGCCACCGAGTGGTGGCTGCGCGCCGACGCCCACCAGGCGGCGGACGTCGCCGCGGAGCTGCGGGCCCTGCCCGACGTCGATCCCGAGCAGGTCGTCGTGCGCGACGAGATCGCCGGCCAGTTGCGCGACGACCCGTTCGGCGCCGGGCCCGCCGCGGCGTTCACCGCGGCCGCCGTGATCGCGGCGGCGCTGGCCGCGGTCGGCTTCGCGGTGAGCGCGGCCGGGGCGCTGCGGGAACGGGACGCCGAGTTCGCCGTGCTGCGGGCCCTGGGCGCCCCGCGCCGTCAGCTGGCCCGCATGCTCGCCGCCGAGCAGAGCGTGCTGGTGGCCCTGGCGCTGCTGGTCGGTGTGGCCCTGGGCGCCGTGCTGACCCGGGCCGTGATCCCGCTGATCGTGCTGACCGGGCAGGCCACGAAGCCGGTGCCGGAAGTGCTGGTCGAACTGCCGGTCGCCCAGGTGGCCCTGCTGCTGGCGGCCGTCGCCGCCGCACCGCTCGTCGTCACGGCGGCGCTGACCCTGCGCCGGGCCGACCCGGCGGTGTCCCTTCGAGACCGCGGAGGTGAGTGAGCTGAACACGATCGCTCCCGCCTGGGTCCGCGTACGGCTGCGTACCGCGCCGGGCGCCGCCGCAGCCCTCGCCCTGCTGGTCGCGCTCACCGCGTGCCTGGCCGCCGCGTTCCCACGCGCGCTCGACCGGTACGAGGACGCCGGCCTGACCCGGGCCACCGAGCAGGCGACCCCGAAACGCACGACCCTGACCGTGGTCGCACCGCAGCCCGGCCTCCAGTTCCCGCCCCGGCAGCGGGAACACGCGCTGCTCCCGCCGGCCCTGGAACGCCAGTACGCCGACGTCCTCGGCACCGTCGAGCGTCCGCTCGTCGCCGACCGCGACCAGTCGTCGTACGGGGTGCAGACCAGCAACGACCTCACCGTCCCCGACCGGTGGATACCCCGGCCCAACGGCATCCCCGCGCAGGTGCGTCTCGTCGCGCAGAACGGACTCGGCGCGCACTCCTCGGTGCGCACCGGCCGGATGCCGCGGACGAGCGGCCGCGTGACGGCGCAGACCACCGAGGTGGAGGCCGCCGTGACCGCGGAGACGGCCAGGAACCTGCACGTCAAGGTCGGTTCGGTCGTCCACGTACCCGCCGTGTCCCGGCCCCCGCTCGCCGTCCGCGTCACCGGCATCCTCGACCCGCGCGAGCCCGGCGGCGCCTACTGGGCGACCGAGCCCCTGCTGCGCACCCCAGCCCTGGCGCGCGTGCCCGGCAACGGCGACCCCATGTACTACTGGCTCGGCGCCCTGCTCCTGCCGCCCGAGGCGGCGCCCGCCCTGCTGGCCACGGACGGGCAACCGGTCCGCTACTGGCAGGTCGCCCCGGACACCGGCGCCCTGCACGCCCGCGACCTCGCCCGGCTGAAGTCGGCGGTCGCCTCGCTGGAGTCCGGGCCGGGTCTCGGACAGGTGCGCGCGGTCACCGACCCGGCCGCGGCGGCCGCCACCGACCTCGACGACGTGCTCACCGCCTACGACCGGCTGAGTTCGGGCATCGGCCCGCTGGTCGCGGTGGCGGCCTTCGGCAGCGCGACGGTCGCCGGCGTCGTCCTGCTGATGGCCGGCGGTCTCGCCGCCGACCGCCGCCGCACCGAACTCGCCCTGCTGCGGGCCCGTGGCGCCTCCCTGCGCGGCCTGGCCGGGCGGCTGCTGGCGGAGACTGCGGTGGTCGCCGTGCCCGCCGGGGCGGTCGGACTCGCCGTGGCCCTGCTCGCCTTCCCCGGCGCCCGCCGCCTGCCCGCGCTCCTCGCGGCCGGCACGGTCACGGCCGTGGCCTGCGCGACGCTGCCCCTGCGGGCGGCGATCACGCACCGCGCGGTCCGCGTGCACGGCCCGCGCGAGGACACGGCGTCGGTACGTCCCTCCCGGCGCCGTACGGTCGCCGAACTCACACTGCTGCTGATCGCGGCCGGCGCGGTGGAAGCGCTGCGGCGCAGAGGCGTCACGAACGGGGCCGGATCGTCGGGGGCGTCCGGTGATGCCGGCACGTCCGGGGACCAACTGGTGTCGCTGGCCCCGGTGCTGGTCGGCGTGATCGCGGCCCTGGTGCTCGTCCGCCTGTACCCGTTGCCGCTGCGCTGGCTCACGCGCCCCGCGGGCCGGCTGCGCGGTGCGGTGGGCCATCTGTCCCTCGCCCGCGCGGGCCGTACGTCCGTCTCGGCGGTGCTGCCCCTGCTGGCGCTGCTGACCGCGCTCACCACGGCCGCGTTCGGCGGCTCCGTGCTGTCCGGAGTGGCCGATGCCCGCGACCAGGCGGCCCTCCTCACCGTGGGCGCGGACGCCCGCATCGAGGCGATCGGCGCGCTGCCGGCCGGGCTGGCCGACACGGTCCGCCGGGCACCGGGGGTCCGCGGCCTCACCGAGGTGAGCGCCAACTACCAGGCCAAGGCGGGCACGAACCTGACCCAGCTGCCCCTCGCGGGCGTCGTCCCCACCGACTACGCGGCCCTGGCCCGCCGTACCGGGCTCGGAGCCTTCCCGCAGGAGCGGCTGCGACGACCGGCCGACGGCGGGCGGGCCCCGCTGCCGGCGCTGGCCTCCCCCTCGGTCGCCAGGACGTACGGCACACAGCCCTTCCCGGTCCGGCTGGACGACGGCACCACCGTCACCCTCCGGATCGCCCTGGTCCGGGACCGGACCCCGGCCGTGGTCGGCACCGATTTCCTGATCGTGGACCGGGCCGGGCTGAGCCGCGAGGCGGCCCGCACCAGTGCGCTGCTGGTGACCGGCGACCGGCTGGACGGGGGCGCCCTGCGCCGGGCGGCCGGCAAGGCGGCGACGGTGCAGCTGCGGTCCGGCGAGCGGGCCCGCTACGTCGACTCGCCCCTGCAGTCCGGCGCCGAGCACATCTACACGGCGGCGGTGGCCGCGGGAGCCGGTTACGCCGTGCTGGCGCTGCTCCTCGCGCTGCTGCGGGCCGCGCCCGAGCGAGCGGCGCTCCTCGCCCGCCTGCGCACGATGGGCCTCACCCGCGCCCAGGGCCGGCGTCTGCTCGTGCTGGAGTCCCTTCCGCAGGCCGTGCTCGCCGCGGCCGGCGGCGCGCTGACGGGCTGGGCCACCATCCGTCTGCTCTCCCCCGGCATCGACCTGACCAGCATCGCCCTGCCGTCGACCGCGGGCTCCGTCGGCGAGAACGTGCTGCGCACCGATCCGCTGTCACTCGTTCTCCCCGCGGCGGCGGTGCTGCTGCTGGCGGTCGCGGTCGCCGTCGGACAGGCCTGGTGGACGGGACGGCGGGGCTCGGTGCGGGAGCTGCGGGCGGGGGAGTCGAGATGAACCCGCTGAAGCCCCGCAGCCGCTGTGCCGGCCGCACCCGCCACAGCCCCGGTGACCGCCGCGGCCTCCGCGGCAGTCACGGCCGCCGTGGCCGCCGCAACCGCCCCACCTGCCGTGACCACCACAGCCGCCATGACCGCCGTAGCCGCCGTAGCCCTCGTGCAGGAGCTTCCCGATGACGACGAATCCGACCCTCGCCGATCTGGCCCGGCGCGCCACCGCGGACCGCACCCGGCCGGCCTACGGTCACGACGCCCTGATCAGCTGCGACCGACTGGTCCGGATCTTCTCCGCCGACGGTGTGGAGGTGCAGGCCCTCCAGGGCCTTGACCTCCTGGTCCGCGAGGGTGAGCTCATGGCCCTCGTCGGCGCCTCCGGCAGCGGCAAGTCGACTCTCATGAACATCCTCGCCGGCCTGGACACTCCCACGGCCGGCGCGGCCCGGGTCGGGGGCCACGACCTGCTCGCCATGACGGCCAAGGACCGCCTGCGCTACCGGCGCGAGGTCGTCGGCTTCGTCTGGCAGCAGACCTCCCGCAACCTCCTGCCCTACCTGACCGCCGCGCAGAACGTCGCCCTGCCCATGCAGCTGTCCGGCGCCCGGGGACACGGCCGCCGCGCCAAGGCGGAACGCGCACTGGAGCTGCTGCAGATGCTGGACGTCGGCGACTGCCGCGACCGGCGCCCCCACCAGATGTCCGGCGGTCAGCAGCAGCGCGTCGCGATCGCGGTGGCCCTGGCCAACAAGCCGGCGGTGCTGCTCGCCGACGAGCCCACCGGCGAACTCGACTCCCACACCGGCGAACAGATCTTCGCCGCCTTCCGCACCGCCAACGAGCAGCTGGGCACCACCATCGTGATCGTCACGCACGACCAGGCCGTGGCCGGGGAGGTCCGCCGCACCGTGGCCATCCGCGACGGCCGTACCTCCACGGAGGTGCTGCGCCGCAGCGAGGTGGACGCGGCGACCGGCGACGAGCGGCTGGTGAGCCGCGAGTACGCGATGCTGGACCGGGCCGGCCGCCTCCAGCTCCCCGCCGAGTACACCGAGGCCCTCGGCATGCGCGACCGGGTGGCGCTGGAACTCGAACAGGACCACATCGCGGTCTGGCCGGACGACAGCGCGGGCGGCTGACCCGGGGACTTCATCCGGCGCAGCCGATCGGAGAGGCTCGGCACCCGGGAGGTACGCCGACCGGGGGGCTCCTCAGCGGACGCTGACGCCCAGCGTCCCGAGCCCCGTCGCCTGCCGTACGGCGATCGAACCGTACGGGGTGCGCAGCCGCAGCCAGGCACCCGAGGAGAAGATCGCGAGGCCGCCCTCGGTTCCGGCACCACCCTCGCCCTGACCCTCGGCCGCGCAATCGCCCTCGGCCGGCGCCGGACGCAGAAAGCCCAGTGACTGCGCCGCGTGTACGGCCCGCACCGGCAGCCGGGTCTGGCCGACCGTCCGGGACCAGATCTCCCGCCCGATCCGGTCGAGTTCGCCGCGGGTGCGCAGCTCGGGCACCAACTCCTGGGTGCGGGAGCGGAATTCGGCGACGGCGGCGGTCACCAGGGCGCGCAGGGAGCCCGCCGGGGGCAGCCCCGGCTCCGGTCGCCAGCCGCCGCGCGGCGGCAGCACGCCCGCCCACGGCGGCCCGGTCACCGCGGCAGGCACGGCGGCCGTGGCCGCCGCCTCGTCGACCGATTCCAGGAGTTCACCGGCGGAGACGGTCACGTCGAGGGTGACGTCCAGCCCGTTCTCGTAGGGCTTGGACAGACGTACCGCGCGCACCGCCAGCACCTCGAAGGACGCCGGCCGTCCGAACACCGCGAGCGCCGTGCCGGCCGCCTGCAGGCGCACGGCCGCGGCGCGGTCGTAGTGGAGCAGCCGGGAGAGGAAGGCGGCGAGGTCCGCCGCCTCCGTCTCGTCTGCGAGGTGGAGCACCGTCATGCGGCGACGGCCTCCTCCTCGGCCTTGAGCGCGGTCTCGGGCTCGGCCTCGTCCATGTACTCGCGGAGGAACTGCCGCTCCTCCTCGGTGATCCGGCGCGGCCGCTGGGCCTCGAAGTCGAACGGCACGATCACCGTGGACGCCCGGACGTAGATGTGGTCGCCGTCCTTGACCTCGTAGCCGAGGGTGAAGGAGGCGGCCTTGATCTCCGTCACCCACAGCTCGACGTCCACCGGCTCGTGCCGGTGGACGAGCTGCCGCTTGTAGTCGATCTCGTGGCGCGCCACCACGGACCCCTGCTGGAAATCCTTGTCCGGGCGGAACAGGAAGTCGATACGGGCCTCCTCCAGGTAGCGGAGGAACACCACGTTGTTGACGTGGCCGTACGCGTCCATGTCCGCCCAGCGCAGCGGGCAGCGGTAGATGTGGCGCAAGATCGATCAGCCCCGGGTCAGCTTCTTGTAGGTGGCGCGGTGCGGACGCGCGGCGTCCGGACCCAGCCGCTCGATCTTGTTCTTCTCGTACGACTCGAAGTTGCCCTCGAACCAGAACCACTTGGAGTCGCCCTCGTAGGCGAGGATGTGGGTGGCCACACGGTCGAGGAACCAGCGGTCGTGGGAGACGACCACGGCGCAGCCCGGGAAGTCGAGCAGGGCGTTCTCCAGGCTGGAGAGGGTCTCGACGTCGAGGTCGTTGGTGGGCTCGTCGAGGAGCAGCAGGTTGCCGCCCTGCTTGAGGGTGAGCGCCAGGTTGAGGCGGTTGCGCTCACCACCGGAGAGGACGCCGGTCGGCTTCTGCTGGTCAGGGCCCTTGAAACCGAACGCGGACACGTACGCCCGGCTCGGCATCTCGACCTGGCCGACGTTGATGTAGTCGAGCCCGTCGGACACGACCTCCCACAGCGTCTTCTTCGGGTCGAGGTTGGCGCGGGTCTGGTCGACGTAGGAGATCTTGACGGTCTCGCCGACCTTGATGTTGCCGGCGTCCGGCGTCTCCAGGCCCTGGATCATCTTGAACAGCGTGGTCTTGCCGGCGCCGTTCGGGCCGATGACGCCCACGATGCCGTTGCGCGGCAGCGTGAAGCTGAGGCCGTCGACAAGGACCTTCTCACCGAATGCCTTGTTGAGCTTGTCGACCTCGACGACGATGTTGCCGAGCCGCGGGCCCGGCGGAATCTGGATCTCCTCGAAGTCCAGCTTCCGCATCTTGTCGGCCTCCGCGGCCATCTCCTCGTACCGCGCGAGACGGGCCTTGGACTTGGCCTGGCGCCCCTTGGCGTTGGAGCGCACCCACTCCAGCTCCTCCTTGAGGCGCTTCTGCCGCTTGGCGTCCTTCTGGCCCTCGACCTTGAGACGGGTGGCCTTGGTCTCCAGGTACGTGGAGTAGTTGCCCTCGTACGGGTAGGCGCGGCCGCGGTCGAGCTCGAGGATCCACTCGGCGACGTTGTCGAGGAAGTACCGGTCGTGGGTGATGGCCACGACGGTGCCCTCGTACTTGGCCAGGTGCTGCTCCAGCCAGTTCACCGACTCGGCGTCGAGGTGGTTGGTGGGCTCGTCGAGCAGCAGCAGGTCGGGCTGCTCCAGCAGCAGCTTGCACAGCGCGACACGGCGCTTCTCACCACCGGAGAGGGTGGTGACGGGCCAGTCGCCCGGGGGGCACCCGAGCGCGTCCATGGCCTGCTCGAGCTGGGCGTCGAGGTCCCAGGCGTTGGCGTGGTCGAGCTCCTCCTGGAGCTTGCCCATCTCCTCCAGCAGCGCGTCCGAGTAGTCGGTCGCCATCTGCTCGGCGATCTCGTTGAACCGGTCGAGCTTGCCCTTGATCTCGGCGACGCCCTCCTGGACGTTCTCCAGGACCGTCTTCTCGTCGTTCAGCGGGGGCTCCTGCAGCAGGATGCCGACGCTGTAGCCGGGCGAAAGAAACGCGTCACCGTTGGACGGCTGCTCCAGCCCCGCCATGATCTTCAGCACGGTCGACTTACCGGCCCCGTTCGGGCCGACGACGCCGATCTTCGCCCCCGGCAGGAAGTTCAGGGTGACATCATCAAGGATCACCTTGTCGCCGTGCGCCTTGCGCGTCTTGCGCATGGTGTAAATGAACTCAGCCAAGAGAAACCGTCCGGCAGCTTGAATCTGGCAGTGGGCAGATACACTCCATCTTGCCTGACCGCCACCCCGTAGCGGAAACCAGTGGGGCCGGAGCCCTCTGACCTGGGCTTTCACTGGTGGGAGCTACGGCTCGTCCGCCACTGTCGGTCGCCGTCGGCCGGCCTCGGGGGCCTCGGACGGCCCAGGGAGGGCCCGGCATCGGCACGGCTCACTCAAGCGGCTGGGCCGCCACCCGCAGCCGCTCGCTGTGGAGCCGGGTGAAGGTACGGTCCGGCCCGAGGCGCGCGTCTTCCCAGTGGATCACGTGAATGCCGCTCTCCGGGTCGGCGGTGGAGAAGAGGCACACCGGCTTCGTGGACGCGCCCAGCGCCTCGAAGATCTGGTTCAGATTCTCGTACTCCTCTGTCCTGCACTCGTCATCCAACGAGAAGCGGCCGTCCTCCGGCTCCGGCCCGTGACTCAGGAGCATGCGGCGGGTAGGGGACGCGTCGGCAGCCAATCGCGCACATGGCGCTAACGGCTGGCCGTGACGATGCGACCGCGGCCCTCATCTTGGGGAGCTGCGATCGTTTGCGGCTGGTTCGGGTGCCGGCCTGGTCGAACGGCTGGGGTTGCGGTCTCTTGGGGCTTGGCCCCTTCACCGTGATGCCCCGCTGTTTCCCGCTCGATCTGGTGGGCTTGGGGTGCGGCAGCGGTGCTGTGAAGCGGCCTCCACGGCCCGAGCGAGCAGTCGAGCCGCTCCACCCTCGTGACCCGGCGCGAGCAGGCGGCCTCCCGCCGTCTGCCCGGCCCTTTGATCGCCTTTCGTGCCCTGCCGAGCGGGAGCTAGTGTTCGCGCAGCGAGTGACTCACGAGGAGTGAAGACATGGTCGGTCGTCCGAGCACGCGTTGACATCTGAGGCCGTACGCGGCCTGTCATCGCGTGCTGCCCTCGATGCGCGGCACAGCGAGCCTTCCTTTCCCGCTGCCTGAAATGGTCGGCGCACCTGACGTGCGCCGGTTGGCGGGTCTCGTCTTCGGTCATCCGAGGGGTCCCTGTGCCATCCTCTTCCTCCGCTGTATCCGATTCCGGTCGACCTGTTCCGTCAAGCCTGTGGCGGGACGGCGACTTCCGCAGGCTCTGGGTGGGTCAGACGGCCTCCCAACTGGGCGAAGATGCGAGTCTGGTGGTTCTTCCGCTCTGCGCCGTCCTGACGCTCGACGCCGGTGCCGGCCAGTTGGGCGCCCTACGCGCGGTGGGGCAGGCGCCGATCCTGCTGCTGTCGCTCTTCGCCGGCGCGTGGGTGGACAGGTGGCGGACCCGCACGCTAATGGTGCTGACGGACGCCGGCCGAGCCCTGGCCCTGGGCGCCGCCGCCGTGGTCGGCCTCCTCGGTGGGCTCGGCCTGCCGGCGCTGCTTGTGGTTGCCTTCGCCGTCGGGGCTCTGTCCGTGTTCTTCGACGTGGCATACCAGGCGTCTTTGGTACGGCTGGTGAGACGCGATCAGTTGGTGCGGGGCAACAGCGCGCTCGAGGGCAGTCGGTCCGCTGCGCAGATCGGCGGTCCCGCCCTCGGCGGTGCGCTGGTGTCTGTGCTGTCGGCGCCGATCGCTGCCGCCTTAAGCGCAGTGTTCTTCGCACTGTCGTTCCTGTCGATCCGACGGATCGGTCGCCGCGAATCCATCCCGGAGCGCTCGGAACGTCCTCCTCGGGTCTGGCGGCGGATCCACGAGGGCCTCCGCTTTGTCGCCGGCGACACCTCGCTGCGGACCGTGTGCCTCGCATCAGCCGCCTTCCAGTTCTTCTTCGCGGCTGTGACGACCGTCTATCTGCTGTTCTTGCCACGGGACCTGCACCTGTCGGGCACCGCCGTCGGGCTGGCGCTCGCGGCGACGGGGCCGGGCGCGCTCCTGGGCTCGCTGCTGGCCGCCCGCCTACCGAGCCGCTTAGGACATGGCGCTGTACTCGTGTCCGCCGCAGCACTCGGCGACGGCGTGTTCCTGTTCGTGCCTGCGCTGCACGGCTCCTCCGTGGTGACGGTTCCCGCGCTCCTTACGGTCAACTTCGTCTTCGGGACCTTCAGCCAGCTGGTGAATGTCACGGTCATGGCCGTCCGGCAGACCCTCACTCCGGACGGGATGCAGGGCCGCGCGGCCGCGACGATCAACTTTGTCGGCATGGGGCTGACACCGCTCGGTTCGCTGCTCGGCGGCTTTCTCGCGGAAGTGGGGGGGACGCGCACCAGCCTCCTGGTGACAGCCGCAGGCATGCTGCTGTCGCCGGCACTGATGGCCCTGTCCCCACTCGCCCGCCTGGGCCGGAGGCTTCCCGCCCCGCCGGAGACTCCGGTCCCGTCTGCCTGACGGCTCCGCTGCCCGCAGGTGCCTTTCCCACCGCCAGACGGGACAGGACCGCCGCGTCGAGCCGATGCACGGCAGGCCACCGGTTGGTGCCGTCTTTGACGTAAGCCGAGACGCCGGTCTTTCGCGCGGTGGCGATGAGCATGGGGGCGGTGGGTTATGTGTCGGACACTCTCTGTCGAGTTGGCAAGGTTCGTTCGCCTGGGTTCCGGCTCAGTTCCGGGAGGCCTTGTTCTTGTGGACGATGCTGAGGGCCGTGCCGCCCAGGACCAGGAGGCTCAGGCCGATGGCGGCGATCAGGGGGGTGCTGTCGGTGCCGCCGGTCTGAGCCAGGTCGGTGCCGCCGGAGATGCCGCCGGCCGTGGCCGGGCTGGGCTCGCTGACGGTCTGGGTGGTCAGCCCGGCCTCGCTGCCCTGGGTGCGGCAGTCGAGGACGCCGGTGAAGCGCTGTCCGTGACCGCTGGGGCCCTTGATCGTGAAGTCGTAGGCCTGGTCCTCCTGCAGCGGGATCGTGACCGTCCGCGTCGCGCGCGCGGCGATGGTGTGCTCGGCGCCCATCAGGTCGAAGCTGAACGGTTCGGTGCCCTTGTTGGCCACCCTGATGTCCAGGCCGCCCTTGGCGCAGTCCTTCGCCGCGGACAGCGCGGGTACCGCGCCCTCGTCGGCCCAGGTGGCGGTCGTGGCCGCGGCGACCGTCGACTCGCTGGAGCCGGCCAGGATCTGCGTCTGGCTGCGGCTGTCGGAGGCGAAGGCGCGGCCGACCGGCACGGTGGTGGAGGCCTGGACGGTCAGTTCGGCCGTACCCGATGTGTGGGAGCCGTCGTCGGCGGTGCCCTTGGGGACGTCGAAGTACAGGCGGCTGCCGTCCTTGGCGGACGTGACCGGCTTGCCGTGCCGGTCGACGATCCGCACGCCGCTGGTGGCGGCGTCCGCCGGGGGTGTCACCGTGACGCCGCTCGCGTTGGTGTGCACCGTCACCGGGCCAAGCCGCTCGCCGGGACGGCCGGAGACGGCGGGCGGATCCAGGGTCAGCGAGGCCCGCGGTTCGGCCAGGTCCCGGGCACTCTGCCGCAGGTAGGCCGCGAGCTTCTCGGCCTGGGGGTCGACGGCGTCGACGTGCGCGCCGTCGGAGTAGCGCCAGATGGCCACCTGGGTGCCGGCCGCCGCGTCCTGCTCGGTGAGGTTCTTCACCCCCGCCTTGGCGGCGAGCGCCGTCAGGTCGTTCACCTGCGGATAGGAGTTCTGCAGGATCCAGCGGATCTTCCCGGCGTTCTTGTTGGCGCCGAGCGACGTGCCGCTCCAGGGCGTCTCGTGGTACTTGGCGTCCCTCTGCGTGGCGTTGTGCAGGTCGACGCAGTACGTCTGGAGTGTGCCGCCGCCGTCCACGGACATCTCGAACAGGCCTGCGGGCACCTGATGGTTCCCGGCCTTGTCATGGATGACGGCGGTGCCGAAGGTCTTCAGGCCGCCCATGGTGGCGGTGGCCCCGCCCTGGCTCTGCGGCATCCCGTCGGCGGCGGCCGGGCCTGCGGCGGTCAGGACACCGGCGGCGACGAGACCTGACGCCAGGGTCGTGACGGCCAGGCGGGCCGCCCCTCGCCTGCGCACGGACGGCGCAGCGTACGAAGCACACACAGAATTCCCCTCCGAGCAGGACCCGTTGACGTGGGGGTACGGTCCCACCAGCAGAATCTCCGGGCTCACCGAGCCATGTCCGGCATCCTAAAGATCCAGTGCACCGCGGTTTGCTGTCAGATCGTCAGATGACTGATCCGAATCGGAATCGTTATCGCCACCAACTGCCGGTGAACCGGGCCTATCGACAAATCAACCGGTGCGCGGTGCGTTTCCGAACGCCCTCGCCGATCAGCCGCGGTTCGGCGGGCACGACCGGCCGCCACGGCCCACGTCACGTCACCGCCACCGGCTCGCGCCGCTGTCGGGCCTCCCCCGCCATGGCGCCGGCGTCAGCGGCCGTCCCCATGGATGGCGTATCCGGCAGCGCTTCCGTCGGCGTCGTCGTGTTCGCGGCCGTGTCCGTATCCGTATCCCTGTCCGTGGCCGTGGTGGGGGTCTCCCAGGCCGGCTCCGGTTGGGCGGGTGCGGGGGGCGTCGTCGGCTCGGGCCTGCCGGTGCGCCTGAAGGCCGATGTGCCCCGCGCCAGGTCGTGGCCGATCGCGACGGCATCGATGTCCGCCCAGGTCCTGGTGTTGCCGTCGCGGGACTCCGTGCGCACCTTCAGCCGGCCCTGCACGACGACGGGGTCGCCGACGTTCAGCGACGCCATCGCGTTCGCGGCGAGCTGGCGGTTGGCCCACACCGTGAAGAAGTTGGTGTGCCCGTCCGTCCAGGCGTTCCTCTCGCGGTCCCAGTAGCGCGAGGTGACCGCCAGGCGGAACCTCGCGGACACCCCCGACGCCGGGTCCCGGTACATCGGCCGGGTCGCCACATTGCCCACCGCGCAGATCATCGTCTCGTTCATCGCGCTTCCCTCCCTCGCCCGGCCACCCGGCCGGGCGGACACACGTACGGGCCCGTCCCGTACGGCTGCGTCTGCCGGCGCCGACCGCGTCCGTCGCGATCGCCGCGGGATCAGACTGCATCCGCCGGGACGAGCCCGCCGAGCCCTGTGGACCACCACCGGCCTGTGGAAAACTCCCTCACCCGGACGGGTGACATTCACCGCCCATCCGAGCGCTCACCCCCTTCCGGCTCACCGTCCCCCTGCCCCCGTGACCCGTGCGTACTGCTCGCGTACCTCCCGATAGCGCAGCAGCTCAGCCGCCAACGGATCGAGCACGCGGGCCCGGCCGCATCCCGCCGCCGCTTCCCGGAGGCGGCGCTCCGCGTCCTGGCCGTACCGCCGGGCCGGGCCACGCGCCGCGATGCGGCAGCTCCACTCCACGAGCGGTCCGCCGCCGATGCCGGCGAGCATCAGCAGCACCGGCACCCCCAGGTTCGGCGCCATGACGCCCACGATCTGGCCGACCAGCCACAGGCCTCCGACGACCTGGAGGATCGTCATCGACGCCTGGGCCAGCACCGCCGCGGGCCACCAGCCCGGCCGCGGCGGCCGTCCCGGGGGCAGCCCGGCCCGCGCCGCCAGGTCGTCCAGCGCCTCTGGCAGCCCCTGCGCCCCACGTACGGCGGCCTCGCGCACCGCCTGCGCCCAGGGGACGGGCAGACCGGCCGAGGCCCGGTCGGCCACCGTGCGCACCGCCTGTTCGACGCGTTGCCGCGCGGTGGCCTCCTCGTCGGGCTGTGTGCGCACCGGAAGCCGGCCTGTGGGAGGTTCGCGCCGGTCCTGGCACCAGCGCCACAGCCGCAGCCAGGGCGTCCCGCATGCGCGGCCCGCGTTGCGCAGCCAGGCGCGTTCGGCCGCCTCGCCCGCGGCGACGGCGCCCACCGCGTCCGCCAGCCGGGCCGCGAACTCCTCGCGCGCCTCCTCGCTCAGACCTGCCTGCCCCCGCGTGGCGTAGACGGGCCGCAGGCCGGTCGCCGCCGCGTCCACGTCGGCCGAGATGCGCCGGGCAGCAGCCCCGCGCTCGGCCACGAACTGGCCCAGGGACTCGCGCAGTTCGCCTACGCCGTCGCCGGTGAGCGCTGACAGGGCGAGCACGGTCGCGCCCGGTTCGCCGTACTCCCCGAGCGCGATCCCGTCCTCGTCGAGCAGCCGGCGCAGGTCGTCCAGTACCTGGTCGGCTGCCTCCCCGGGCAGCCGGTCGATCTGGTTGAGGACGACGAACATGATCTCCGCGTGACCCGCCATGGGCCGCAGGTAGCGCTCATGGAGCACGGCGTCGGCGTACTTCTCCGGGTCGACGACCCAGATGACGGCGTCGACCAGCCCGAGGATGCGGTCCACGTGCTCACGGTGCTGCACCGCGGCCGAGTCGTGGTCGGGCAGGTCGACCAGGACCAGTCCGCGCATCTGCGGATCCGCGTCGCTGCCCTGTACGGGGCGCCTGCGCAGCCGTCCCGGGATGCCGAGCCGGTCGATGAGGCTCGCCGCGCCGTCGCTCCAACTGCACGCGATGGGTGCGGCGGTGGTCGGCCGGCGCACGCCGGTCTCCGAGATGGCCACCCCGGCCAGGGCGTTGAACAGCTGCGACTTGCCGCTGCCGGTGGCGCCCGCGATGGCCACGACGGTGTGCTGCCCGGAGAGCCTGCGGCGGGCCGCGGCCTCGTCGAGGACACGGCCCGCCTCGGCGAGGGTGCGGCTGTCCAGCCGGGTGCGGGACAGGCCGACCAGTTCACGCAGCGCGTCCAGCCGCGACCGCAGCGGTCCGTCGTAGGCGAGGGGCGGCACCGGCATGGTCCGGGCCGGCCGCGGATCCACGGGTACGAGGTCGGCCGCGCTCGTCCCGGTCTCGGTGACGCGGCGCGCGATCAGTCCGTCGTCCCACACGTCCTCGGACTCGGTACGACCCCGGGCGTCACCGTCCTGCACGCGCGCGTGGTGGTCACCCTGGTGTTCGGGTGCGTGGTGGTCACCCTCATGCCCGCGTGCGTGGCTGCCGTCCGTCATGCGCGCGTGGCCGTCACCGTCGTGCACGCGTGCGTGGTTGTCGTCGTCCCTGACGCGCGCGTGCCGGTTCTCGTCCGGCCGGCGCTGTTGCCGGTCGTCGTCCTGCCGGCGCTGTTGCCGGTCGTCGTCCTGTCTGCGCGCGGGGCGGTCGTCGTCCTGCCTGCGCACGGGGCGGTTCAGGCGGTCCGCGGGTGCGTGACGGTCGTCCGGCCGGACGAGGGCGCGGGTGTGGCCGGTCCTTGCGATGCCGTCGTCCTCCAGGCGGGTGCCCTGCCCGGAGACGACCCGCGAAGAACGGCCCGCGGCAAGATCACTCGCGTCTGCCACGCCGGCCTCCTCCAGCGCCCGGCGCCTCCCGGCGCCCTCCGGGCGCGGCGCCCTGTCGTGTTCCGGGATGGTCACGGACCGCGCAGTGCCCCCGGCCCCCGAAACGCCCCCGTACTCCGGGTCGGACCCGCGCCCCCGGCCGGTTCCGGCCTCCTGAACGGTCCGGGACTCGGGGATCTCCCCGACTCCCCGGTCGTCCGGTGCTCTCTGCCCGTCCGTGGAGTCCCTGCCGTCCCTTTGAACCATGCCCTCCGTATGAGCGGTGTGTTCCTTTTGGTTCTGATCAGTGACGGCTGTCACCGGTCACCTCTCCTTCAGCAGTACGGACAGCGCGGCAATGAGTTCGGCCTGAGGGTCCGGATGCACCTCGAGGGCGTCGAGCGGGGCGAGCCGGCGCTCCCGCTCGGCGTGCATCACCCGGTCCAGGTAGTCGGCGAGCAGCCGCCCGGCGCGGTCGCGCAGCCGCAGCGCACCGTGCGCGCCGATCCGCTCGGCGAGTCCCTCGCCCGCGGACCGCCCCCGGCGGCCCCCCAGCAGCCCGGTCGCGGCCAGCGCAGCGACCACCTCGGGATCCGGCGCGGCGTTCCGCTCGAGCTCGCGCACCTCGTCGTCGGCGTACTCCTCGAGCTCCCGCCGCCAGCGCCGGACCGCCAGCCCGATGCGGTGCTCGGCGCTCTCCGCCGACGGGTCGCGGTCGGCCAGGCCCGGGCCGCCCGCGGCCGGCTCGCGCCGCCAGGCGTCGTCGATGCGCTCATCGGCCGCGGTGACGGCGCACAGCAGCAGGGCGGCCAGGCTCTCCACGAGCGCGTCGAGCAGTTCACCGGCGGTGCAGTCCAGCGGGTAGGCGCGCCACCGTTTCAGGGCGTCCCCGGCGAGCACGGCGCCCGCATCCAGCCGACCCCGCACACGCGCGGACTCACCGTCGTAGGCGGCGTCGACGACGGAGGTGAGCCGCAGCGCGGCCGAGTACTGTGCGGCGGCGGCGCCGGCCAGCTCGGGCATCCGGACCTTCAGGGAGTCCAGGAGGCCGTGTGCCGTGCGGGCCATCGCGTACTGCCGGGCCGCGGGATCCTGCGCGTGGTGGACGAGCCAGGCCCGCAGCGGTGCCACGGCGGTGGCGGGCAGCAGCCCGCCGCCCCAGGCCGACTCGGGCAGTTCCGGCACGGTGAACCGGGGTACGTCGCCGAGGCCGGCCTTGGTGAGCAGCGCCCCGTACTGCTTGGAGACCTCGGAGACGACCTGGTGCGGCACCCGGTCCAGGACGGTCACGAGCGTGGCGTCGTACTCCTTGGCGGTGCGCAGCAGGTGCCAGGGGACGGCGTCGGCGTACCGGGCGGCCGTGGTGACCATCACCCAGATGTCCGCGGCGCAGATCAGCTCGGCGGCCAGGGCCCGGTTGTCGGCGATCAGTGAGTCGATGTCGGGAGCGTCGAGGAGGGCGAGGCCGGGGGGCACGGTCTCGACGGTCTCGACGCGCAGCACGCGGGCGGGATCGTCCTCGGATGTCAGCAGTTCGTCCCCGGTCAGGCCGGCGCCGGCATCCTGCCGGGGCACCCACGCGCGCGTGAGGCCGGGCAGGACGCGCACATCGCTGAACCAGTGGTGGTCCTCCGGGTGGCACACCAGCACGGGGGTCCTGGTCGTCGGCCGCAGCACCCCCGCCTCGCTGACGCGTCTGCCGACAAGCGAGTTGACGAGCGTGGACTTCCCCGCGCCGGTCGATCCGCCCACGACGACCAGCAGGGGCGCTTCGGGCTCCCGCAATCGGGGCACCAGGTAGTCGTCGAGCTGGGCGAGCAGTTCGTCGCGGTTGGCACGCGCGCGTGACGCCCCTTCCAGGGGTAGTGGGAAGCGTGCGGCGGAGACGCGGTCGCGCAGGGCGGAGAGTGCTTCGAGCAGCTGAGGCCGTACGTCCAAGGTCACCACATGTGCAGAATGCCCAATTTTAGGGGATTTCTGAAGCATATGAGCATGTCTGCGCGCCGAGTGAACACACGGGACGGAAGGGACTACTGGGACGAGGGCGCAACCGAGGCATAACGAGTGCACAACACCCGGTGCGCGAGACGCCAAAAGCGGTGCACGATTCGTACCTGCCTGCGATTATCAGGACCGCTTCACCGAACCTCCACATCGAGCCACGGAGGGGAAGCGACAGGGACCAGGACTCGGGAGCCCTATCCTTGTCCCCGGCACCGTCACGGATCAGCCCGCACCCGGGCACCACGACAGAGGCCACACACCAGGCCCCCGTAGCTCAGTGGATAGAGCAGGCGCCTTCTAAGCGCTTGGCCGCAGGTTCGAGTCCTGCCGGGGGCGCCACCCGCCAACAGCAAAAACGCCCTGGCGGGGATCTTCCCTCCAGGGCGTTTGGCGCCTTTGACGGCAACGACCCCGTCACTCGTCGGCCAGCAGGCCCCCGAGCCGATCCAGGGCGGCCCGCTTCTCGGTCATGTCGGCGTGCGCGTAGATGTTCATGGTCACGTCCAGCGCGCTGTGCCCGACGATGTCGCGGACGATGTGCGGCGGAATGCCGAGGCCGAGCAGCTGGGTCACGCAGGTGTGCCGGAGGTCGTGGAAGCGGACCTCCAGGCCCAACCGGTCGCGGATCGGGTAGAAATGCCGATTCAGGTTCCGTGGCTCGATCGGGGTCCCCCGCCTGGTGGTGAAGACCAGACCGGTTTCCCGCCACCGCTCTCCCGCGGCCGCCCGCTCTTCGGCCTGCCGTTCACGGCGCCGGCGCAACGCCTCGACGCATACGGCCGGAAGCGGTACGGGCCGCTCCGAGCGGCGCGTCTTGGGCGCGCTCAACGTCAACTCACCGTTGACTCGCTGGAGTGCGGTACGGATCTCCAAAGATCCCCCGTCCAGATCAACGTCCGACCAGTGAAGCCCCAGCAACTCACCCCGCCGCAGCCCCAGGTACAACGCGAGCACGTAGGCCGCACCGAGCCGATCATCATGCACATCGGCCAATAGCTTCTTCGCCTCGGCGACGGACAGGCCGCGGCCGACGCGGTACCGAGGAGTCTGAACCTGCACCAGCTTGGCGACGTTTCGCTGCACCAGCTCCTCACGGACCGCGTGCTGGAGGGCATTTCGCAGCACCGCGTGAAGGTACTGGACCATGCGAGGCGACAACCGACGCTCACAGCATCGCCTGGGGGACGCGGCACAGCAGCGACGCTGGCCGGCCGGGCGGGCGGCATCACGTCCCTGAGCGCAGCACTGGCATGCCTGCCGGGCCCAGTCGAGGAAGAGGCGTACGTCCTTGGCGGTGAGCCGAGCGAGCTTCTTCTTTCCGAGCCGAGGGACGATGTACCCGTCCACGCACTTGCTGTAGCTGTAGACCGTCGAAGATCGCACCTTGTGGCGCACGACGTGCTCAAGCCAGTAGGCCAGGTAGGCGCCGAGGCTTTCGGTCGTGTCGGTAGCCGGGATGCCCTGGTCGCTCTTGGCGAGCATCTCGGTCAGCTTCTTCCGGGTCTCTTCCCACGTCTTGCCGTAGACCCGGCGTCGTTTCTGGGTTCCGTCCGGCATCAGGACGAAGCCCGCTCCCTCGTACCGGCCGTCCTTGCGACGGTAGATGGTGCCTTCGCCGTTGGGATTCCGCTTGGCCATCAGGCAGCCTCCTCGATCTCACGGGCGATGAAGTCACGCAGGGCGTCAGCGGGAACACGGCGAGAACGGCCAACAGTGATGGAGACCAGGCGGCGGGAGCGGATGAGGTCGTACACGGTGGAGCGTCCGAGCCTCAGCCGCGCCATGACCTCGGGCACGGTCAGCAGTTCGGCGGTGGCGGTAGTCATGCTGCGGCTCCTTCCAGGGCGAGTTGGTCGCGTAGGGCTTCACGGGCGGTTTCGCGGTTGAGCTGGAGGTCTCGGGCGATGGTGGCGGCGAGGGCGGACTCGCCGGGGGTGTGGCCGTGGCCGGCGTACTGCCAGTCGGCCAGGACGAGGACGGTGTCCGGCTCGACGTCGTCCAGGCCGAGGGCGGCGTGTTCCTGTGCGGCGCGGTAGTCGGCGCGTGCCTGGCGGAGGGTGCCGAGGGTGGTGGAGTAGCGGCGGGACTTGGCGGAGAAGTGGCCGCGGAAGCCGAGCATGTGAGCCCAGGCCCACAGGCGCCGGTCGGGGTACAACTCGTCGAGGTCGCGGCTGCGCTCAGCGCTCACAACCGCGTCGATGACGCCCTGGCGGTGATCCTCGAAGCCGAGTCTTGGGCCCCCGAGCAGGTACGAAGCCACTACCTCGCACGCGAGCTGGTCCTCACATGGGTGCGCAACCACTGCGGCCGGCCAAGCCCGACCATGGCGTCACTCGCCGATCGGCTGCACGTGGTCTAGGTGGGTACGCTCGGCTGCATGGCAGCCAACGAGCACGAAGCGAAGATGGCGCATCCGCGCATGGCAGCGGGTGCGCTTTTCTTTGATGCCGACGGACGTGTCCTCATGGTGGAGCCAACCTACAAGGACTACTGGGACATCCCCGGAGGCTACGTCGAGACCGGCGAATCACCACTTCAGGCTGCGGCCCGAGAGGTACGAGAAGAACTCGGCATCACGCCCTCGCTCGGGTGCCTCCTGGCCGTCGACTGGGCACCCAACACCACCGAGGGCGACAAGGTGCTGTACCTCTTCGACGGAGGCCAGCTCACCTCAGAGGTTGTCGAAGGGATCCGCCCGCAGGCCGACGAGCTGAAGGGCGTCAGGTTCGTACCCCCGCACGAGATCGCAGACCGCACGATCCCGCGACTGGCCCGCCGTATCCGAGCAGCGATCGATGCCCGTGCCAAGAGCGCCCCGGTGTACCTCGAGCACGGCCAGGCGCCGGGCAACGCGGCGGCGTAGCAGGCCGGGCAAATGCCAACCGCGAGCCCACGACACTCGGCATCGGTCGCCGGGATCACCGTCCGCGAGGACGGCAGGATCCTCGTCATCCGCCGAGCGGACAACGGCACCTGGGAACCACCCGGCGGCGTACTGGAACTGGACGAAGCCCCGCAGGCAGGCGTCGCTCGCGAGGTCTTCGAAGAGATCGGCATCACGGTCGACGTACGCCAACTCACCGGCGTGTACAAGAACATGAGGCAAGGTGTCGTGGCCCTGGCCTTCCGCTGCGAGCCAGTGGCCGGCACCGAGCGGACGTCCAATGAGACAACCGCCGTCGAATGGCTCACTCCCGACGAGGTACGCGAGCGCATGTCCGAGGTCTTCGCGATGAGGGTGCTGGATGCCTTGGATGGCAACGGCCCCCAGGTCAGGAGCCACGACGGACGGCGACTCATCCCAGCGGGATAAGACTTTCTCTACTTCATCAAGCACCCGTCGTCGCTTCGCTCCTCCGGGCGGGCGCGGGCGGCCGGCGGCGCCCGCGCTCATGTCTCCGCCCCGCTCGGCACCGCCGGCCGCCCGCTCCCGCCCAAGAGGCAGGTACACGGAGCATGAGGTCAGAACACGTCGTGGCTGGGGCGGTCGGCTCCGCGACTTTAGCCAGCCACTTTGGCGCGAGCCTCGAAGATCATGGCCCCAACGTCGTGCTTTAGCGGGCAGGTCCACAGACTGCCCGACGCGCCGGAAGCTTACGGGGCCATGATCACTCGCGCCAAAGCAGCTCCAGGCCAAAGTCGCTAGGCCGACCTCGTGCGGACCCTGCCACAATTCGCAGGTGGCGCTGAGGCTCACCCTCACCTCCTGACCGTCGTGCGCCGTCACCTGACCGAGAACGCCGCGACCGTGGCCGCATGGACACCGGAGCAGCGTGAGGCATACGTCCGGACCGTCCTGGCACCACTGATCCCTTCGGAAGCATTGCTACGCGAGCTGACCACGGCATGACTGGTGCACCGGTCTACTGGTGGGATGAGTCTGGGCCGTCTCTGGGCCGTCCGAGGCGAACCGGCGTTGACAGATGATGACAACTAGTCCCGGCATCCACGCAGGTCACAGGCTCAGCCGCAGTGAGCCGCCGCACGCCAGAGACTTGGGTCATCACTTCCAGAAGAACTGATCGAGTGCTGCATGCGCCCTTGACTCGGTCATTGAAACTCCCGGCCAGAGTCGTCCCGCCGACCTCGGAGTACGGTGCCCGCCATGAATCCTGGTGATCTCGCATCAACGCTCGTTGTCTTCCTGGAGGACCGGCACGGAAAGGCACTGGTGAGGCTTCCGAACGGGTCGAAGACCAGCCTGCCTCATGAGTGCCTTGATCTTGTTGAGGCGGGAGAGAACCTGCTCGATCACGTGTCTCGTGACGATCTCACCTAGGAGCCGGTTCGCGAGCGGTACAGGCGGCTCCCTCGGTCCCACGGCGATCCGCTGTTGAGCATCCTGGCGGAGGCCATGGCGCATCTTGTGGCAGCAGTCGACACCAGCACGGATGAGCAAGCGTCGCCGGACGCGGTGTCCAGATGGTTTGAGTACCCGGCGTACCTCTTTGATCGTCTCGACATGGAGGACCGGCATCGACTCGCGAGCTTGTTTCGCGAAGCGGCCATGAAGGAGCCGGAGGGGCCGTGGCGCAACGCCCTGTTGGAGGTGCCGAATGGGTTTGGCCTCGACGATGACGACGAGGGCTGAGCGCCAAGGCCGGGCTCACTCCGGGGTTCAAAATCCTGTGGCGGGCTCTCCGTGCTCTTGTCAAGGGCGCCTCGATTCCTGACATCAACGCTTGACACCAACAGGCGCGAACATCGCCGGTCAACGCCGAACCTCAGCGGTCAGCCAGCCGACGCGCAGGGCAGGTTGACCGAGGTTGACAGCGGCCCGTGATCGACCTGATAAGGATGAGGCCAGAGCTCCAAACAACGGGGCGATGCACCCGGCAAAGGGTGCGTCGCCTCCCTCACCTGAGCTCGTCATCGAGGTGCCCCGGCCGTCCCCCGATGTAATCGAGACTGTCAGCCCGGGGTGCCAGAAACACCCGCATGGCGTACAGATTCACGGCGCAGCTTGCTTGCGGGTTCGATGATCCGGACCAAGACGACTGTGTGATGGCGGGAGTGGCCGAGTCGGACGACGAGGAGGGGTTCTCCTTGTTGTTCACGTGCGACTTCGACGAGCCCGATGCGCAGGAAGTGTCCCTGGGCATGGACACACATTCTGTTCGCGAGGTTGAGGCGACAGATCCAACCGGCATCCGGTGGCAACGCTACAAATCCGGTGATGACGCGACCGTGGCCTTCTGCCAGTGGTGGCCAGGAAAACAGGCGGGCGGCCTGACATCAGCGGCCGACACCAACCGGCGTACACGTGCGCACAGCGGCACACCGTTCGCACGATGAGTCCCGCGAGTGACCAGCTGGGTTATCCAGGCGGAGAGTGGTGATTACAGGGGCACGCCCACAATTCTTATCAGAAAGGCGGTTCGTCGGGCCATTGCGAGATGCTGAACTGACTAGCAAGCTCGGCGAGCCCATCATCTTTGAGAGCACCCGCGTATTCTGACCGCTTGGACCAAGGGGTAGCTTCGAGCAGGACGCGGCGCATCCCAAACCGGTCATGACGGGATCCCGCTGAGTTACTCCCTCAGGCTGTCGTCATCGTCCTCAATTGGCGTGTCGGGAAACACCGCATGGTCGCCCCGTTACCGTGCGGGGGTCGACCACAAAGGACTGCCCGGCGGCTGGCGGGTAAGGGCTCCCTCAGCCGCGTACCGGCGTAGCCCGATCGAGAGGATCTGGACCTTGAGCGATTTTTCCCGCCGCTACCTGCTCAGGGCGTCAGCGGCCGCCGGCGCCGGGGCGGTCGTCGTCCCGGGCCTTATGGCCGCAGGCGCGCCGGACATTGCGGCCGCGAGCACCTCGGGCCTTCTGGCCGCGAGCGACCCGACTAAAGGGTCGTCGGGATGTCCGCCGGCGAAGCTGACCGGTCGCGTCGTCCGCCCCGGTGACGCCTCGTACACGGATGATCGCATCGACTACGACCAGCTGTTCTCTCACTACCCGCTGGTCATCGTCTTCGCCCAGAAGACCCAGGACGTGGTGAACGCCCTCACCTGGGCGCGGCAGCACAACGTCGCACTGCGGGTACGCAGCGGCCGCCACGCCCTGGAGGGCTGGTCGAACATCGACAACGGCATCGTGATCGACGTCAGCCAGCTCAAGTCGGTCCACATCGACACCAACACTCGTATCGCGAAGGTCGGCGCCGGCCTGACCCAGCAGGAAGCGGTGACGGCGCTCGCCAAGCAGGACCTCGCGGTCACGACCGGAAGCGAGGGCAGCGTCGGCTTGGTCGGCGCGACGGTCGGCGGCGGCCTTGGCCCCCTCAACCGCTATCTCGGCATGGCCTGCGACAGCCTGATCGGGACCGAAATCGTCGTCCCGTCGGGTCGCGACTGCGCCAAGGTGATCCATGCCGACCTGAAGGACCACTCAGACCTCCTCTGGGCGCTCCGTGGGGCGGGAAACGGCAACTTCGGAATCGTCACGCAACTCACCTACAAGGTGCACCCGCTCAAGCGCATCGCCTACGTGACGGCGACCTGGGACGGCCTTACGGACCTGCATGGGATCTTCGATGCCTGGCAGCGCACGGTACCGTTCGCCGACAACCGCCTCGGATCCGAAGTCGAGATCCACAAGTCCCAGATCCTGCTGTTCGCGTGGCTCGCGGAGGGCACGGCGGCAGAGGCCAAAAAGATGCTGGCCCCGATCCTGTCGATCGGCACGCCCGATGTGAAGGTGCAGGTCGGTAACTGGGGCCCCATCTTTGCCGGAGCCCAGGTCCCGCGCTCGCAGGAGCCCGCCAACGTCAAGTTCTTCTCACAGTTCGCCAAGAAGCTGTTCCCGAAGAAGGCAATCGACGTCATCGGCTACTACATGCGAAACGCTCCCACGGAGGACAGCAACTACTTCGTCGATGCCTTCGGCGGAGCGATCAAGAAGGAGCCCCGCGGCGGCACCGCGTTCGTGCACCGCGACGCGATCTTCTACGGCGAGATCGGCGCAGCCTGGGGGACTCCTTCAACGACACCAGGCGTCTGCGACCCGCTCACCTCGACGTGCCAGGCCTGGACCGCCGAATTCAGCCAGGCGATGCGCAGCTTCGTGGACGGCGCCTACGTCAACGTGCCGAACGTCGGCATGCAGGAGTGGGAGACCGCCTACTGGGGGAGACGCCACTTCGAGCGGCTGCGCGAGATCAAGGCGAAGTACGACCCCTACAACGTCTTCCAGTACGAGCAGAGCATCCCGCCCGCGTCACGCTGATCGACGGTTCGCCGTCGGGGCCCCGCTCCGGTCAGGCTCGGCCTTTCACGCAGAAGGGCCCGACGCAGTCGAAGGGGTGTCGTTAGCCTCGATCTTGCCTGAGGGATCGTCAGCTTGCTGACGATCCCTTTGCTCGCTCAGAGTGAAGATTTCTGCTGCGGGCAGGGCTGACGGTCCGGCTGTCGTGCCGGGTGGGCGCCGGGTTCTCGGGGCCCACCCTTGCATGCGGCCTATCTCAAGAGGAAGATCCTGCCGGTCAAGGAGGCGCGATGCTGCCGTTCATGCGCTGGTCCCTGGCCGCGATGGGGTGTCTGATCGTTCTCGGAAGTCTCGCCGGCCGCTGGTGGGAACGCACCATGGTTTCGAAGGGACAGAGCCCCGGCCAGGTCATGCGCTTCTTCTGGCCCCCTCTCCTCATGGGCCTAGTGTTGATCGGCGGCCAGGTGCCCGGCCTGTTGCACGCGCCCTACCCGGTCGTCGAACTCGCTGACGCGCTCAGCTTCGCGTTGGCCATCATGGCTGCCATCACGTTGCTCTTCGCCCTCCGGTCGGGCGTCGCTTCTTCCGGTGGCGCGGCACAATGTGACAGCCACGACGGCGGGTGCCCACCAGGCTCCTCTTAAGGATCTGCCCGACCGACTGCAATACAGCAGCGAAGTACAGCAACCACAGCAACCGGCCCCGTCCGGCAGCGTCCTCGTACGGCCGTCGCCCGACCGGTATGACCGTCACCGACCGATCCACATAGAGCTACGGATCAGAAGGTGACAGACTGCGCGGCCGCACCACAAGCGCACCAGATAGAGCGGGGAACAGCGGGGAATCACGGTGAAAGCAGGAGCCGCCGACGGAGCCTCAACCCTGGGGTTCGCCCAAGTCAGCAGTCGAACCACCCCCAAATGCTCGGCTTCCCAAGCTGATGGCCTCGGCGCTCAGTACGGCCGCCGAATCTGGTGCTTTCAGTCACGCTGGTGAGCCAAACGGGTGATCAGCAGACCGGCAAGTCCGGCGACTGACCGGCACAGCAACCAAGCCTTTCCGTGGCCGTCTGGGTGCCAGTTTGGTCAATCCCGGAGCGGGAGGACGAACCTCTGTATCAGGATGCTCCCGTGGACGCAGGGGTGTGGATAGGGGCCGCCGCGGGGCTCGCCGGCGCGCTGGTAGGCGCTGGAGGGTCGATCGCCACGACGCTGGTCACTCAACGACATCAAAAGGCCGAAGCTCGCAGAGAAGAGCGGGCACGGCTTGCGAGGGAGACAGTCGACGCGATCACCCAAGAACTCATCGCCCTCAGAGAGCTTGCTTGGACGTACCCGGCAGAGGACGCTCCGGAAAGAGCTATGCGGCACTTTCGTTTGGCAGCCAACAAACATCACCAGCGTATTGAGGTCACTCTTGTGAGGGTTCCAGACCGTGCCCTCGGAGAGCGTCTCGGAGACGTCCTGATGGCCAGCCGGATGGCCTTTCAAGGCCTTGAGGGATCTCACACTGAGCGCAAGCAAGGTGCATTCAGCGTCACCTATGAGGGGCTGAGTTGCCTTGGTGCGTTTCTACGGGAAGAGCCCTTGCCGCCGCTCACGGTGTATACGCGGGATGCCAAAGCACGCCGCTTGGCGGGTCAAGACGCGGTTCGAAGCAACGCAGGGCCCGCCTTAGGGTCCCCGGAGGGGCCAGAAGCTTAGCAGTTGGGCATAGCCAACGGCCTGGCATCAATGGTTGACATCAACACCGCAACTCGACGTCTCGGTCGGCAGTGACGGCAATGCTGACGGCAACGACAGCGGACGCCAGCGGCACGCAGCAGCCTGGCACGGTGCCGGCGCGTGTTGGCAGACCGCCACACCACCATGTGCCCGCATCTTCTAAGCGCTTGGCCGCAGGTTCGAGTCCTGCCGGGGCCGCCACCGAAAGCCCTCCCCTCGGGAGGGCTTTTTCGCTGGTCAGAACGGGTGACATACGACACGCCGAAGCCCCGGGCACTCCCCCGACGATCAAGGGAAGGCTCCGGGGCTGTCCGGCTCTCACCGGGTTTTCGCGGGTGGCTGTGTCGAATACGTGTCGAAGTTCCCGGCCGCCAAGATCAGTCGGCTTCGGGCCACTCAGGCAGATCCCCTGCCGCTTCCAGCCGCCTCTTCAGGTCGTGAAGCTGCCCATCGACGCATCGCGCGTAGGTGGCCAGAAGCACAGGCACGCTGTTTCCGGCCCACTCCGCCACCTGCGCCGGCGGGACCCCGTCGTTGAGCCACTTGGTCAGGCGCGTATGCCGATTGTCGTACACGCGCCTCCCCGTGGGTGATTCGAAGACGTGCGGAGGCAACGCCGCCTTGCGGGCACCGCGCCAGGCTCGGCGGATGACGGAGCCCGCGAGGATGCCACCCGTCTCGCCCTGGAACAACAGATCTCCCGGCTCCAGCTGTTCATCCTCGATGTGCTGCCGCAGGATGCGCGTGAGGGCGGGATGTCCCGGCACGGTACGGGTGTCGCCCTCGGCACGGCCTTTGAGGTCGCGCTCTTCGTGGATCTTCCCCGTGTCGGTCCACTGCCTGCCGACCTCCGGAGTCGCAGTGTGGATCAGCAGTTCACACCACTGGTCGTCAGCGCCGGGATCGGGAAGCGTCACGTCTTTCACCCGCATGGCCACCGCTTCCTCTGGCCGCGGACCGCAGTAGTAGAGCGTGGCGAAGAAGGCGTGCAGCCGTCTGCCGCCGCGAGGCCGGCGCCGGATCCAGTCCAGGAGTGCCGCCGCCTGCTCCTTGCCGACGAGCTGCACGTCAGCCACCTCGGCCGAGATCGCGTCCGCAGCTCGTCGAGCCGGGTCCGCAGCTCAAGCGCTCTCTTCGGGTTTTTCCGGTCGTTCAGCCGGGACGCTGCCTCCAGGAGCGTCGCGGCAGCCTGGAAGCCGAGGTGCACGATGAGCCGCGTAGGCCTGGCGACGTTCCTGACGAACCCACTTCCAGCGTTCCTCCACGACCCGGTCGCGTTCGCGCTGCTCGACAGTGGCCGAGAACAACCAACGGCGACCGCTGAGTACGCGAACCTACCAGTACTGAGCAGGAAGAACGCAGATCACCAAGGTCCCCGACAAGACCCAGAGCAAGAAGGCATCGAGGCCGCTGGTCTGACTGCCGGCGCCCACCCGCGTACGCGATCTTCCAACTGGCGCCATGGCCGCACGTTAGGTAGGGCCCAGGTTCTTCCTGTGCGCACTGGCGCGCGTCCTGACTACGCAGTCGCCTCTGTGCTCAGCATGCCGCCTGACTGGTTGGCACAGGTGCAACCGGTCGGACCGCGGTGAAGTCCTGGAACTCGTAGCGGGTGGCGGATAGCAACAGCAGCCACTCGTCGCAGCCCTGCCACGGATAGAGGTCGCCGGCGCCTCCTCGCACCACCCGCGGTCCGTCCCCGGTGCGGGGGCGTGCGTCCACCGGCGCGTCCGCGAAATGCGGGATCCACATGTCAGCGCAGATTTCGTTTGCCGACCCCATCGCCGCCAGCCCGAAGGCGTTCTCAGCCGCGGCAGTGCGCTCCTCGTCGGCAAAGTCGTCGAGGACCTGGTCCTCGTCCGGCCTCCCATTCCCGCGGAAGGTCAGCGTGGTCGTGCCTGCCCGGGCCGCATACTCCCACTCCGCCTCGCTGGGCAGCCGGAACGGCAACGTCCCGAGCAGGTCATCCAAGTCGTCCTCGAACCGGGCCGTGCTCGAAGCCGAGTCGGCGAAGCTGTCCTCGTACTCGGGTAGCCAGTGCCGTACTTGCGCCACCGTAAGCGGATGACGTGCGATCAGGAACGGCTCGACCCGCACTTCTCGGACCGGGCGTGCCCGGACAGCACCAGCGAAGAACGCCTTGAGGTCGTCATCGGCACAGTCGGCCCGCTCGATGGCACGAACAGCGTCCAGTTCCGCGTCGGACAAGCCCATCCGGAACGTCCCACCGGGTACAGCCCGGAAGATCACTCCGGAGGGGGTGTGCCGCCAAGCCGGTCGGCCGGCCACGATCTCTTGAGCCCACATGGTGCCGGACGCTAGCAGTTGGGCATTCCGGACGAAGGAGGGGACCTGGATCCCATCGCGCGGCAATAGAGCTACGGGCCAGAAGGCTGCTGACATCGAGCGCTGACATCAGCGACGCCGAACTGAGGCGTGCACCAGCACTTCTGTCTGGCCGCCGCACCAGTCGACGACGGCAGCCGGAGGCCGTGTTCGTAACGAGCGGTCCGGCCGGTGAGCCGACAGGTTCCGGGTGCGCGGCGGCCCCGTAGAACTGGCTGGTTCCGGAAGGGGGGCCGGGCGCGGGCGGCCCCCCGGAATTTAGGAGGCAGGGTTCCACTGCTGATTCCGCGGGGCCGCCGTTTTTCACGCGTACCCTGCGGTGCGTCCGATACGCCCGATCTCTTCCAGTCATGCCAGCTTCTGCTTTCTCACGTACGTGAGGCCCGGCCAGCGTTCCGGCCGGGCCTCATGCTTCTTTCGCGGGGCAGCGTGCCCCGCGCGCTCAGGCGCGCTCAGGCGCGCTCACTACCAGCGGTACCAGCGGCCCCTTCGGCCGCCGCTGTCCGCGGACCGGACGACGAAGCCCAGCAGCCACACGACGAGCACGATCACCGCGATCCACCACAGTGCCTTCAGTGCGAAGCCCGCACCGAAGAGGATCAGAGCCAGCAGAAGAACCAGAAGCAAGGGAACCATTGTCATCAACCTCCTGACCACCGGATGCCCTTACTTCAGGCCTACAAGCACACAAAATATGAGTTACTTCCACCGGGCTAAGGGCATCCTCACGCCCTGCACGATTCCCCTTCTCGCGTATCGCACGCACCACGGCCACCCATCGCCGGTCACTCAATGCGTCGCTCTGGCCATAGGTTTACCGGCGAGATGAGAGGCCATGCGCACATCCAGCACCTGAAACCGGCACCGAGGAAGGTGAGCAGTATGGCCGCCAGCGAGAAGGCCAGGGCCAAGGCCGAGCAGGCCGTCGGCAAGGCCGCCCAGGCAGCCGGACGTGCCATGGGCAACCAGACGCTGATCGCCAAGGGCCACGCGGCCGAGGCCGCCGGCAACGCCCGCCAGGCCAAGGAGTCGCTCAAGGACACCGGTCGGCCCTGAGGGGCGCGGAGTACCTGCGTGTAGGGGCGGTCTCGGTCTCGGGGCCGCCCCCACGCCTGTGCCCTTATAAGTCCCGGGCCGGACAGATGCCAGGCACCAGTGCGTGTCACACCACCTCAAACCCAGGGCCTATCAGGCGACATCAAGCGGACCATCCAAGACGGACCCGCTCTCCGGACGGCTCTGCTGCGTGCATCCTGGGCGGCATGACGAATCCCGGCGGCTCGTACGTGAAGGTGCACTTCCGGCTCGAGACAGAGGGCGACTGACCTCCGGCCTCGGTGGAGAGCCTTTAGGTCATCGATCAGGGTGACGGCACCGTGCGGCTCGACAACGTCCCCTGGTTCGTCCCGAGGCATCGCCTGCGGAGACATCGTGACCACGGAGGCCGACGAGGAAGGCGTGCGATGGGCCGGCGAGGTGGTTCGGCGTTCGGAAAACTGCACCATCCGCCTCATCGTCTTCCGTGACGGCGGCTCGGGAGCTGCCCGACAGAGCGTGTTCAACGCGTTCCGGAAACTCGGCGTCGATGGCGAGGGCATAGAGCGGTTCGGCATGGTGGCCCTGGACGTCCCGCCCACCGCCGATCTGGCCAAGGTGCAAAGGCTGCTCAACCATGGTGTGGCCAAGGAGTGGTGGGCCATGGAAGAGGGGTGCATCCCCGCGCAGTGGCGGGCCGCTTCCGTCAGCTGACGCCGATCACGTGGGCAACGGCGGGGCCGCCCCTGAGCCGTCCGAAACCGATCGGCAACAGCCGACAACGGCTGATGGGCCACTGCTGACTAGTGTCCCGGCCCACACATTCCCAGCGTCTCAACCTCCCCGGCAAGAGGCAGGGCATGAAGACCGGCGAGTCAGGCCGCCCTGGGGAGGCGGCCGTGTCGAACCCGTGCCAGGTCAGGCAAGGAACTCGGCTTGCCAGTTCAGCATACATCACAAGGAGGTCACGGAATCTCCATCCAACCTTCACTTTTCTTCACTTGCTGCGCCAATTGACCCTGCGGCATGGGGCGCTGTCCCGGCCGCGCAGCCAGCGACCGGAGGAGAGGCGCACCGACTCGGCCTCGAACGCCAGCGATGGCAGGCAAAGTGACGGCACGACGGAGGACCAGTACATGCGCATTCGCGGCATACTCATCGGCAGCGTCGCAGTCTCTGTGGCGGCGATAGCTCTCGGCACCACTCCCGCCTCGGCATCGGTCAACTTCGACCCGACCACGGGCACCGGCTTCATCGGCAAGGGGGACGTCCAGACCGCCCTCGGCTACAACAACGCCGCGCTCCAGAAGGCCGTCGACAGCAAGAGCCTCGCGTTCACGGCCAAGCAGCCGACGTCCCAGTCGCTGTCGCAGGAGGTCGTCCAGGCCGGCTCGCAGACCGGCTCGCAGGTCGGCGTCCAGTCCGGGACCCAGACCGGCACCCAGGTAGCCACCCAGGTCGTATCGCAGGACCTGACCTGCAATTACACCAACGGCAACGGCACCAAGACGTTCCACCGCGACGGCGTGCGCGACGGCGAGCGCACCGGTACCCGGACGGTCTCGCACGTCGGCATCCGCGAGGGCAGCCGGGACGCCTCCCGTGAGGGCACCCGGACCGGCAGCCGTACCGGCGTCCTCACCGGCACCCTCGGTTATGACATCGACGTCGAGGCCCGCAAGGCCAACCAGTACACCGGCTTCATCCTCAACGGCTGGAAGGGGGAGCCGTCGTATGCGGCCGGGACCACCAGCTGGAACTCCCCGGCCTCGTTCGGAGACTGGTCGTTCGGCGACTGGTCGTTCGGCAACTGGTCGTTCGGTGACTACAAGTTCGGCGACTACCAGTTCGGCGACTACGCGTTCCAGCCCGTGACCGATGTGCAGTGGGGCGCGTGGGACTCGGCTCCGGGCGAGAACCCGGACGACTGCCTCCGCAGCACCAACGCCGGCAAGATCACGGCTCTCAGCAACGTCATCACGCCGGGCGCGATCACCGAGGGCGCCGTCACGAACGGCGCCCTCGTCGACGGCGCGATCACGCCGGACAGCATCAGCGACGGCGCGATCACCGAGGGTGCGACCACGTACGGCAACATCGAGAGTGGCGTGAGAATCTCCAGCGGTCCTGCCAAGCTCTTCGTCAACGACAAGGCCCTCTGAGCCGCCGCACCACATCAGCTGCCCCCGGCCAGACGTGGTGGTCGGGGGCAGCTCCTTGCAGCGCCACGTGATGCCGACGCGCGAGGGCCGCGCCATCCAGTCCGGAGAGCCCGGCCGTCCGCGTGCCGCAGGACTGTCCGGCGGACTTGCCGGACAGGCCCTGCTCCCGAGGAGGGATCAGCGCTTGAGCGTGAAGGTGAAGTCGCCGGAGAGCTTGCCGTTCAGCCGGACTGCCGAAACGAGCTTCCCCTCCGTGATCAGTCTCTCGGCCTCGGCCCGTGAAAGGCCGCAACCTTCGGCGATCAGTCGCACCGGCCGGACAGGGATCCGCGCCGCGAAGCGGACCGAGACGTCGATCACCTCGCGGTCCAGGTGATCCGATCCGCCGGTGTCGAGGCGCCAGGCGTTGTCCCAGTCGAGGGCGATGCGGTTACGGCGCCGCACGACGGGGTCCTGGAGCAGTTCAGCTGTCAGGCCAGGGTCGTTGTCATGCAGCCGGTCCAGCAGCTCAGGCCGTACAAAGCGCACATTCATCCGCTCCAGGACCGTGAGCTTTGCCGTTTCCCCGCAAGCGGTACAGAGCGCGAGGAGCCAGGCGTCGATGAGCTTGTGGTGTGCGTTGACGCGGAATTTGCCGCTTGCCCGGAAGCGCTCTGACGCGCACGCGTGGCAACCGCGGAGAACGAGCGGCAGGCAGGTGGGCGCGACCACCCAGTTATCGAGCACAGAAGTACACCGGTTCCAGTGAGAAGTCCGCAGCAAAAAGCAGCGCGGCGCACATGCGCGACGCGCGACGAATCAGCGCTCGGGAGGTCTCACAGGGTGTACAGCGGCACGTCCTTGACCAGACGACTTGGATCGGCAGCACGGTAATGGCGCACGGCGGCGCTGCTCCACTGGTTTTCGAGCGCCCCACCGCCAGGTTCGGTCCGGCGGATCACGGACCAAGCCAGAGCCCGGATCCCGGCGACGGTGACGGTGACGGTGCGTGGAAGACGTGGGCCCGCTTGTCGCCCCCTACTTCATCAAGCACCCGTCGTCGCTTCGCTCCTCCGGGCAGGGCACACCGTGCATGAGGTCTGAACACTTCGTGGCCGGGGATCGGCTCCACGACTTCAGCCAGTCACCTTGGCGCGGCGTACCCCGGGGCCACCTCGCTCACCTGGACGTCGGAGAAGACCAGGGTCAGAACATGGGCGTTGGTCTCGATTCGGACCTCGTGGAAGTCGATGCCAATGGCCTGCGCCCACCGGGCAGCGGCCTCCGACCCGGAAACGATGGTCGCGCCGGGATAGAGGGGCTGCCACTTGACGCCCCAGACGAAGCCGTCGAGATCCTTCCCCGTCTCGCAGGTTGTGAGCCTCTCATCCAACGAGGCCTGCCATGTTGCGGGCGCCAGCGAGGTACGGCAGCGAGCCTCCACACAGTGGCGGAACAGGTACCGGTAGTCGCCCGGAGGGATGTCGGTGCTCGGATCCGCCGCCATGTGTACGACCAGTTCATAGTCGCGCATGTACTCGGCGTAGCCGTGATGGACCAGTGCCTGATCAAACATCTCGTCGAGTACGCGCTGGAGATCCGGGACATCCATGGCCCAGTTCTACATGGCGCGACGTCGGGCCGTCTCCGGGCTGTTCGAGGCGGACCGACTGCGCCCCTGACCGGTCATCGGAACTCGACCGCCCTCGGCTGTCAGTGGCAGTCGAAGCGCCAGTCCCACGGGAGGCCGGGGCACAGGCGGCAATGGAAGAAGTAGACGCCGCCGCAGTCGCCCAGCTGTATGTCGCCGGTGATGGTCAGAAGGTGCTCCATGCGGTGTCCGCTCTCGCAGTCCGGCCAGTCGGCAGGCTGGGTCCAGGCCGGCCAGCCGCCGACCTTCGTCCCGATGACGTTGGAGTCGGGTGGCCACATGGCGCGGCCCGTCGGCAACCGGAGACGAGGTTCCCAGGTCTCCCACATGCCCTTGGGCAGATCAAGCCACCTCGGATAGTCCTCCGCCGCGATCGGGGACAACGTGGACGGTTCCGGCATGTTGTCCTCGTCGTACTCCCCCTCGCTCACTCCGGGGATCTCGGACAGCAGCCCGCCGGCCACGACCTCGGCCTCGTTGCGCCAGTACAGCTGCGGCATCACCGGCCCGGGATCCTGCTCATGTATCAGCGCGCACCACACCAACTGCAGCAGATCCTTGCCCTCCGGGAACTCCAACCCCGGCACATCCCGGGCGAACAGCTGGAGGATCGGCACCATCGGCACCGCGCCCGGGATGATCTCGGTGCGGTTGCGCCAGTCGGTCCCGTACGTCCAGTGGTCTTCCTGCGCGCAGTACGGCCACGGCTCGTCCGCGGGCCACAGCAGCCTGCCTCCCAGCGAGCTCTCCCGCACGCCGGGGTCGCCTGGCTCCGGGTTGAGGAGGGTGGTGTCCCGGGCAAGGCCCGCGTATTCCGGTATCAGGGTGCGCAGGTCCTTCGCGGGCGGCTCGGGTGTGTCTCCGGGCATCGTGGCTCCTCAAGACGTACAAACATCGACGGGACGCTGCGGGAACGTTAGTGCGTGCCACTGACAACCCCATGCAAGTGCGCCGATCGGCACGTCTGGTGGGGCCGGGCCGACCGGCCGGCCGGCCGGATGAGCAGTTGGAGGTCTGCACGGTGCCGGGGTTGTTCCGCTGACATCCAGCGTCGACATCAACGATCACGGTCAGCGGCAATGACCGGCGGCCACGTGCGGCCCCCGTGCACGCGGTGGACCGTGACCAGGCCGGGGCGGGATCGAAAGCGTCCGCACTGGATCACCGGCTGCGTGAGTCAGCAAGCGAAGAGCCCGGCGCCATGTGGGCTGGTGCCCCGACCGATCCTGGTCATTCCCTCCGGTGAATCCACGTCCGGGCGAGTTCCGCGACCCAGGTGGCCGCCGCGTCGGGATCGGGCGGGGGTCCGCCGACGACCACGAGTTCTGCGACGCCGGCTGCGGCGAGGGCGGGCAGGTGCTGCGGTGTGCCGTCGCTCAGCGCGACGGCAACTGCGAAATCGTCGAGGGCGCGACCATGGCGGGCGCACTCGTCGGCAAGGACGGCGACGCGCGAGCCGACATCGGCCGCCGGGACGTTGAAGCCGTACCAGCCGTCGGCGAGCATGACCGCGCGGCGCAGGGCGGCATCGCTGTTGCCACCGACCATGACCGGGAGCCGGCCGCCACGCAGCGGCTTCGGGTTCACCCGGACCGCGTCGAAGCGGGTGAACTCCCCCGCGAAGGAGGCCGGATCATCGGCCCAGAGAGTGCGCATCGCGGCGAGATACTCTTCCGCGCGCCGCCCACGCCTGGCGAAGGGGACTCCGAGCGCCGCGAACTCCTCGGCCGACCAGCCGACCCCGATGCCGAGGCTGAACCGCCCGGCTGAGAGCACGTCGAGTGTGGCGGCCTGTTTGGCGACCACGACCGGGTTGTGCTCAGGCAGCAGGAGCACGCCGGTGGCGAGCTCGATCCGGCTGGTGACCGCCGCCGCGAAGCTCAGGGCGAGCAGCGGGTCCAGCCAGTCCTCGTCCGCGGGCACGGCGATCCGGCCGTCCTCGGAGTAGGGGTAACGGGAGACGGGCGCGTCCACGAGCACCACGTGCTCGCCGCACCAGAGCCTCGCGAAGCCGTGCGTCTCCGCGGCAGTGGCCACCGCCCGGATGACCTCCGGACGAGCACCGTCACCGATGCCGAGCGCATGCAGCCCCACTCGCATCCGCCACCTCCTGACGTCACCCTAAGTGCGGGCCGCGGACGCGTTCGGGTGACGTGGCACGCCGCGCGTGGAGGCGGCACGGCATGTCACCCACGCGGGCGAGGCCACCGCCCTTGCCCGCGCCGTCATTCCGGCCCCGCCCGGCGAGCCGCCGGGTCTTCCGGCCGCCGAGTCTTCCGGCCGGAACACGTCGTGACCGGGCGGTCGGCTTCAGGTCACCGGGGAATGCGTCGTCCCGCTTCGGTGAGGACGAGTGTCAGGCGGCCCGACCATTCACCGTCGTCCGGATACTCCCAGTTCTCGGCGTCCGCCAGCAGCGCAGGAAGGTCCTGTCGCGGGATGGAAGGACCGGGTTGGAGACCGCGGGCCCCGTCGGGAGCGATCCAGGGAACGAGGCGGCACACCTCGACCCAGCCTTCGTCGACCAGCGGCAGCAGGATTTCGGCAAGATCTGAGGGCCCCCCGGACGCGAGCGGCTCGTCCAGATCGCCCCGGACACCGGGAAGGAGGTCGATCTCGGACGCGTTGATCATGAATGCGCGCTGTGCGGGCGACAACTCTTCTGCACCGGGATACCTCATTCAGAGATCATCACAGCCGCGGCAGACCATGGGGATCTCACGTCCGGTCACTCCTCCGCTCGTAGGACACCGACGACGAGACCGGCGATCCCGAGGCGAACGGGCAGTGGAGTCACTGGCCGAGCTGGGCCGCCAGGAACACCGCTGCCACCGAGGGGCGGACTGCGTACGACGCGCCCGCGCTCCCCTCGGGGGCCTCCCACCAGTAGAACGGAAAGCGCCGCCCGCTGTTGCTCTGTCCCCTGCTCATCCCGGACAGGACGCCGGCCACGCGCCGCGCCGGGTCGCCCTCGTTCGGTCCGCCGAGGACCTTGTCCACCAGCTCCGCGCAATGGATCCTCCGGCCGGGGTGGCGCAGCAGGTACTCGAACACTCGCCGGGCCTGCGGCGCGAGTTCGTCCAAGAACACCGCGGCGCGCTTCAAGTCCTCCGGGCCCCATTCCGGGTCATCGCAGTGCCCCCCTTGACCAGAATGCTCAGCCCACCGCGGGTCGGTCTCACCCAGATACGCCGTCACGTCCGCCCCCAACCCTGTTCTCGAGCATCTCCATTCTGCCGGAGCGTCCGGGGCCTTCGCCCGGCTCTCGCCTCAGGGAGTGACGATCGCGAAGTCGGGGTCGGGGGTGCTGAGGTGGTCGAGGAGTCCGGTCAGGCCGGCGATGTCGCCGGTGACCTTGACGTTCTCGCGGCCGGCCAGGTCGGCAGGGGCGGTGGTGCCGAGCAGAACCGCCCGCAGGTCGCTCTCGGGGAGGGTGATCTCGACGTCCGGGTCGGCCGCGGCGGGCCCGGTGCCGGTGACGTGGGTGAGGACGCCGTTGCGCAGCCGTAGGGTCACGGGCTCGCCGTCGGTGAGGTTCAGGCGGACGGTGATGTCCGCGTCCCAGCTGCGGGGACCGTCCACGCGGATGGCCAGGGAGTCGAACAGCTGCTCAAGCGTCAGGGCGGCCAGCATGTCGGGCGAGGTGGTGGCCGTGGGGGTGCCGACCGAGCCGTGGCGCAGTTCGTGGGCGCCCGTCAGGTAGAAGTTCCGCCAGGTACCGTTCTCGCTGCCGTAGCCGAGCTGTTCCAGGGCGTCGGCCTGCAGCTCCCGGGCCTCCGCGTGCTCCGGGTCGGCGAACAGCACGTGGTCGACCACCTGCACCACCCAGCGGAAGTCGCCGTCGGCGAAGGACTGGCGGGCGCGGCGCACGACCTCGTCGGCGCCGCCCATGAACTCCACGTATCTCTTGGCGGATTCGACCGGGGGATGCTGCCACAGATGAGCCGGGTTGCCGTCGAACCAGCCGAGATAGCGCTGGTAGACGGCCTTGGCGTTGTGGTTGACCGAGCCGTAGTAGCCGTGGGTGTGCCAGGCCCGCTCCAGCGCCGGGGGCAGCTGGATCTCCTCGGCGATCTCCGGCCCCGTCAGGCCCTGGTTGAGCATCCGCAGGGTCTGGTCGTGGAGATAGGCGTACAGGTCGCGCTGCTCGGTCAGGAACGTGACGACTCGTTCGCGGCCCCAGACCGGCCAGTGGTGCGAGGCGAACGCGATGTCCGAGGACGCGCCGAACAGGTCGACGGTCTCGGTGAGGCAGCGGGCCCACACCCGTGGGTCGCGGACCTCGGCGCCCCGGAGTGTCAGCAGGTTGTGCAGGTTGTGGGTGGCGTTCTCGGCCATGCACAGCGCCGCGTGATCGGGGAAGTGGATGTTCAGCTCCGCCGGTGCCTCGGTGCCGGGGGTGAGCTGGAAGACCATCCGGATGCGGTCGACGGTCGCCGTCTGTCCGGTGCGGGTGATGTCCGCGGTCGGCGGGATCAGGCCGACCGAGCCGGTCGAGACGGTCTGTCCGAGGCCCGTGCCGAGCTGCCCGCGCTCCCCCTTCCGCAGGGCGGCGCCGTACATGTAGGCGGCACGGCGGTTCATGGCCGTGCCGGCGTAGACGTTCTCGCGGACGGCGTGCTCCAGGAAGCCCTGCGGGGCGAACACGGGCACGCCTCGGGCGATGTCCTCGTCGCCGACGACGCCCCGTACGCCGCCGAAGTGGTCGACGTGGCTGTGGGTGTAGAGCACACCCGTCACCGGGCGATCGCCGCGGTGGGCGCGGTACAGGGCCAGGCCCGCCGCCGCGGTCTCGGCGCACAGCAGCGGGTCGACGACGAGGACGCCGCGTTCCCCCTCGACGATGGTCATGTTCGACAGGTCGAAGCCCCGCACCTGGTAGATGCCCTCGGTCACCTCGAACAGCCCGTGGTCGGAGCACAGCCGGCTCTGCCGCCACAGACTGGGGTTGGCCGTGTCCGGGCACTCCTGGTCGAGGAAGCGGTAGGCGTCCAGGTCCCACACCGTGCGCCCGTCGCCGTCCCGGATCACGCTCTCTTGCGCCGTGCCCATGAACCCGCGCCGTGCGTCCTCGAGGTCCCGGGCGTCGTCGAAGGCGAACCGCCGCCGCACGGCCACGTTGGCCTGCGCGATGCCCTCCTCGGCAGGCTTGGCTTCGATGTTCCGGGCCATCTCGATCTCCTCGCGGGCGACGTGCGAAGAACCGGCGGCACGGACCGGCGCGGTCAGTGCCGACCTGGGCGGTCAGTGCGACCCACCCTCCCCGGGACCCGCACCCGGCACGACCCGGTGTACGCCGTTGGAGGGAGCCCGGCCAGACGCCCCGGCCGAGAGCACCCGCCGGAAATAACGGCCGAGGGCCCCGGCCGAGAGTGCCCGCCGCGAGGGCAGGCCGCTGAAGCCGGCCCCAAAAGCAAGCCGCTGGTGCCTGTCGCCTCGGAGGGAGCGCCCGCCGCCCCGCACTGCCCTCCCTCCGGGGGCGTTTTCACTGTTTGCCCTGTTCAAAACAAGTGATCCGGGGCGGGGCCACCGGCACCGGGTGGCCTCGTCCGGTTGAACGGGAAGTGCGGTCGCACCTTCTGCCGCCGCACTCACCGAATCAGTCAGGAGAACGCGACGTCTCGCATCGCGAAAGCGGCTGCCGTAGCGCTCGGCACGGGTGCCGTGGTGGTTGACGCCGTTCGTCCCCACCCATGTGAAGGGCCCCGGCGCCTCGAGCGCCGGGGTCTCTTCATGGCTCACGTGCAGCCGGCGTCCCCATGGCTCACGCGTACCGGTAGATCTGGCCCATGTCCTCGAGTTCGTCCGGTGTGACGTCCCACGGCGGCAGCTTCTGGTGCCGGGCGACGATCCGGCCGCGCTGCGCGTCACCCCGGCCGGGCGGGGTCGCGGGCAGGTAGCGGGCACCGCGGTGGCGTCGCTGCCAGCGGGTCCACTGAAGGTCGATGAAGGCGTGATGCAGCCAGAAGATCGGGTCGTTGACGGAGGCGCCGCCGAGCATGACGCCCCCCACCCAGCGGTGCACCCGGTTGTGGTTGAGCCAGGAGGCGCTCCCCCGGCCGGTGCCCCATCCCTCCAGTTTGTTGCGGAACCCCTTCCTCGCCGTCGAGTCCCAGGGCGCCACGTCGTAGACGGGGTCCTTCAGCGCCCACTCCAGCTCGCTCTTCGTGGGTAGCTGGATCGGGGCGCGGGCGCGGCCCAGGTCCCGGGTGAGGAACTCCCCGTCGGTCACGCCCTCCCTGAGCGTCCAGTTGCCGTGCGCGTAGGCGAACGGACCGGTCGTCACCTGCTGGTCGGAGCGCCGCCCGTTGCCTCCCATGAGGTCCTCGCGCCAGGGCACGGAGGTGGTCGTGCGGTGGCGTGTCCAGTCCCAGTAGGGCACTGTCACCGAGGAGTCCACCCGGCGCAGCGCCCGTTCCAGCTCCAGCAGGAACTTGCGGTGCCAGGGCAGGAAGGAGGGCGCCATGTGCGCCGGACGCAGGCCGTTCTCGCCGTCGGCGGTGAAGTACCGGATGTGCGTCCGCACGAAGTCGTCGTACTCGCCGCGCCGTTTGATCGTCAGCAGCGCGTCGACGAAGCGTCGCCTCTCCTCGCGGGTGAGATTGCCGACGTCCTTACGCGTGTACGCCACCGTGTGCTCCCCCCATCAGCAGGCGGTGCAGTTCCTCGCCGACGGGCCCGGGGGCCAGGTCGCGCAGCCGCTGGCCGGGGCCCAGCTCGTCGACGGCGCCGCGGGCGGCCTCCAGGGGTGTGCGGTACGACTGGTAGTGATCGACCAGGCTCAGCCAGGTGCCGTCGGCGCGGCGCATCAAGTGCAGCGGACGGCCGTCCACCGTGACGTGCCACTCGCCGGCCTTGACGCCGCTGCTCCGGTGCCTCCACACACCGCGGATGCGGCGGCCTCGGTAGGTCTCCTCGAAGGTGGTGTCGCCCGGGCGCGCGGGCCGTGAGGCGCCGACCACCACCGGGGCCATCGCGGCGGCGACGGCGGAGGCGAGCAGCCTGCGCGTCGCCTCCCGCCGCGTACTGCCCGCCGGACGGCTCGTCCCGGCAGCCGCTGCGGCCGCCGTGGCGGCTGCCCCTGGGCCCACTCCGGTCCTGACCGTCGCGGCCCCGACCGTTCCGCACGTCCGCCGCGTACTCACCGTGCCAACTCCGCTTGCCGTACTGGTTGTACTCGTTCCCGTACCCGTCTCCACCGGTACTCCGCCGATGCCGACGACCATGGCGCGCTCCTCGTTCGGTTCGGTTGTCCGTAGCCGTAACCACCGAACGCCCCGTGCGGTCACCGGCACGGGGCCAAACGGATCAGCGTGCCGGACCTCTCGTTCGGATCATGTCGGCCTGATCCGAACGAAAGACCCTAGAGGCCCGGGCCCGCCGTGAGGTCGGCGCCGGGCGCGGTCTGCAGCACGGGGCCGAGGACTTCCAGTTCCGGCAGCTTCAGGTCGGGCAGTCCGGCGCGGCCGGGCTCGGGCGCGGTCAGTGGTCCGTCCACGGACAGGCCCGGCGCCAGTGCGCGCAGGCCGGAGGCGGGCGCCTCGACGCCGACGTGGTCGGAGCCGTCGTCGAGGACGTGCGCCAGAGGGGCGCGTGCGTCCAGACCCGGCAGTCCTCCGTGCACCGGTACCTGCGGCACCACGCGCTCCGGAAGGAGTCGCCCCCGGACGAGACGCAGTCCCTCCGGCGTGCCCGTCGTCGGCACCGGAAGCTCACCGCCGACCTTGGGCAGCTTCATACCGAGGGCGCTCTCGGCGCCGCCCAACGGCACGGAGACGGGGACCGATCCGACCGCCGCGGCGGGGGTGGCCGTGGCGGCGCCGACGGCTGCCGCCACGCCCGTGACGACGGCGGCAAGGGTTCCTCGAGTGGTCGGCTTCATGACAGGCACGGTCCCTTTCCGATGTGAAGCACAAAGTCCGTAGCGCCCGACGATCCTGTCTTCGCCACCGGCGCAGGATTCCTCCGAGTGCCGCAGTAGTGGGACCTACGGCGGGTGTCACGGGTACGACGGGCCTCACGGCTCCCCCGATCACCTGCGGCCGGGCGGACGCGCGGCCTCAGCGTTGCAGCGGGAGTCCGCCGAGCAGCGGGGCGTGGGCCTCGTTCAGGCTCTTGGTGGCGCTGTTCACCGTGTGGAGCAGCGAGCCTTTGTTCTCGGTGTCGAGCGCGTCCGACTGGTGCTGGAGCGGCATCACGTCGACGGGGCCCTTGGTGAGCGTGTTCACGGCGCCGTTGAGGCTGGTGGGCGTCAGTTCGGCGGTGTCGTAGGCGAACGCGGGCGCGGCGGCGCCGGCGGCGACCAGAGACCCGGCAACGACAGCGGCAGCCTTCAGGGACTTCATCGTGTTCCTTTCTTTCGGCGACGTACGTCACCGGCGGCGATGGTGTCGCCGTGCCCAACGAGTCCGAGGCGGGCCGGAAACCCCGGTGCAGGAGAATGTCGAGTCCTCATATGAGAGGCAGACCTCACAGAGGAGACAGAACAGCCGTTGTGCCGACTCCGGTGGTCGGTACAACGGCTGGGTGAGTCCTGGGCACAGTGCTCGGCGTGTTCCTAGGAGCGTGCTACCACCTCGACGTCGTACCCGTCGCCGCGGGCAGTGTGACGGCGGGAATCGCGATGTCGGGCACGGTGACGTCCAGGACCGTGACCTCGGGGACGGTGAAGGCGGGCAGCTTCCTCGGCGAGACTCCCGGCGACGTGCTCGGCGGCACCGACGGAGCGCTGTCCCGCAGCGTGACGCCGACCAGGTCGATCAGGCTGGTGACCGCCGGGGGCACCCGACTGACGTCTCCGGACGTGACGGACTCAAGGAGGCTGCCGACGCCTCGCTCGTCGGATCGGCGGCCCGCCACGCAGCCGCCGGGGTGTCCTGCGCTGCCCCTGGCCGTCGCTACCTTCTTGGCGAGGGCGTCCTTCGCCGCGTCGCCGAGCCTCTTGGCTCGTCGGCCGTCAACTTGCCGTGGTCGGAGCTGAATACGGCGATCGCCAGATCGCGGACCGGGGCGAGCCGGTCGTCGCGGCCCCCGAGGCCCTTGACCTGGGCGAGCAGCCTGTCGGCGCCGGGGAGGGGCGCCCGGGGCGCCGCCGCTTGGCTGTTCGGCCGCCATGACGGCCGGGCCGCCGATCCCGACCAGAAAGGCGGTGCAGAGGGCGGTGGACGCGGCACGCCGTGCGGCCAGACCACGCATAGGGGGGTTCCTTTTGATGGGCGTCGTGGCCGCACCGCCGCGACCGAAGCCCGGTCCCCGGCGCTACAGTTCGCCGGGGACCAGTGTGGCCCGCGCCCCCGTTCGAGGGGTGCTGCGATCGGCCGCCCTCCCGAGGGGGACCAGCGGAGCCACAGGAACCGAAGGAGCCCGAGGACCGCAGAAGACGGGTCCCGGGAGAGCGGCCGGCCAGCGGGATTCCCGCGGACCTCAGCCGTTGGTGCAGGGGGTACCGAACGCCGGGTTCAGCAGGCCGATGACGTCCACGGTGTTGCCGCAGGCATTGACCGGGACGTGGAGCGGGACCTGGATGGTGTTGCCCGAGACGACGCCCGGCGAGTTGGTGCTGAAGCCGCTCGCACCGGTGTCGGCGGCGGCGAGGCCGGCACCGCCGGCGACAGCCGCGGCGGCGACGGAGGTAAGGATCAGGCCCTTGGCAATACGCGACATGGAGAGATGCTCCTCGAGTTGACGTAAAGGCACCCGGGCGAATGCCCGGCGCTGTGTCAACGCGTGGCACTTGTCAGGGTTGTGCCGCCAAAGGAGTGATCTCGGTATCGGACCGGCTTCACGGCTCGGACACGCTCGTCCGGATCGCCGAGGTGGGACCGCTCGGCCAGTCATCGCGGACCTTTCGCCCATCCTTTCGGCAGGCGTGCGCCTTCTCCACCATGGAATCCGCACACATGCGCCTGTCGCCCAACCACACCGGGCCGAGGGTCCTGCCCCGTACCCCACCCGCGGCGCCCTGGATCGTGGTGCTTGGGATGTTGCAGGGGCCGGGGGCGCACCAGCACGTCACCGCGGTCGGGACACCCGGTATCCGTTCGGTGCCATGGCCGCGGAGATCGTCGTGGCCTCCTGAGCCGACGCCGCGGCCGGCGGCCCGTGGGCGTGGGGGAATCGCCATCGGCATCACCGTCACGGCCGCGCTGTCGCTGGCTGGGATGCGAGCGGCTCGTCGAACGGTCCGCACGGCGTGCCGATCCGGGTCCGGAACGTGCCGGCCGAGCCGAGCAGGCCGCTGAGCGCGGCGGTGTTCGCGACCGCGGCCGGGGAAGGCCCCGGAGCGGGGAGTTCCTGGAGTTCCTGTGCGGGATCCGAGGTGGTGTGGAACCACTGATCGACGGTACGCGTGAGCCGCCGTGCCCTGCCCCGTTATGGGGCGCTCGGGCACGGCGGCTCACGTCGGTACCGGCCATGCACGTCGCAATGGCCCACGGGCGGTCCGCCCAGGGGAAGCTGACGACAGGACCTACCGGTTGAAGCCGATGGTCCGGCTGCGGCGGTAGAGGAATGCGCCACCCGCGATCAGGGCCGCACTGGCGGCCGAGGTCGCGATCATCGCCCCGGTGTTCCCGCTGCCGGTCTCAGCCATCTGCGGAGGCGTGCTGTGGTGCGCGGGCGGGGTGTGCTCGGTGGGCGGTGACGTCGGGCAGTCGCCGGATGGCTGGTCCCCGTACCCGTCCTCGTTCCCGTACCCGTCCTCGTCCCCAGACCCGCCCTGGTCGTCACAACTGGAGTCGGTCACTGCCGACGTCCTTGGCGTCGTGCTCGTCGTCGGCGTCGTGCTCGTCGGCGTCGTGCTCGTCGGCGTCGTGCTCGTCGGCGTCGTCGGTGGCGCGGTCACGGGCGTCGTCGGTGGCGTCGTCACCGTCGACGTCGTGCCGTCCGAGACGTTGCCGCACCTGTTGCCGAACGCCGGGTTGAGCGCGGCCGCGGCGTCGACGGTGTTGCCGCAGACGTTGACCGGCACCTCGATCGGCGCCTGGACGGTGTTGCCGGACAGGACGCCGGCCGAGTTCTGGGCAACTCCGTCCGCCTGGGTGTCGGCGAAGGCGGCGCTGCCGTACAGGGACAGCACACTCGTCGCGGCGGCCGCCGCGAACACTCCCCTGCTCAGGGTCTGTCGCAATCTAGTTGTCTTCCTGCTCGAAGCTGCTCGAAGCCGCTTGAGGAACGTGGCGATGTGGCAGGGCCGGCCTCGGGTCGTGAGGTTCGACGTCCGAGGCCGGCCCAGACACAGCCGGGGTGGCTGGTGCGCCCGTGCGCTCAGGCGTTGGCGCAGGTGTGGCCGAACGCCGGGTTCAGCAGACCGATGACGTCGACGGTGTTGCCGCACAGGTTGATCGGGGCGTGGAGCGGGATCTGGATGGTGTTGCCCGAGATCACGCCCGCGGAGTCGGCGGAGCCGCCCGTGGCCCCGGAGTTGGCGAAGGCAGGGCCCGCCACGCCCAGAGCCAGGACGGCGCCCGTCACGACAGCAACGCTCTTCTTCATGAAAGGTCCCTTCTGGGGTCGTATTCCCCAATGACGGCCAGAAACCGAGTGAGCACGACCTGGGCGGTCGCGGCACTGACGAGGAATAGACACAATGGAAAACGACGGAAAACGAGTCGCCCGACAATTCACTCGATTGTGCCGCGCGCCATACGCGTCGGCCTCGACCGCTCGGGCGAAAAGAGTTCCCGGAAAAACCCGGGCAGCCCGCGATCGGAGCAGCGGACTGCCCGGGCCGGCCGGAATCGGCTCAGCTTCCCTCGCTGTTGGACGAGAGGAGCGCCACGTTGCCCAGGACGTTGTCCAGCGCACCGTCCCGCTTGGCCTGGGTGGAGTTCTCGGCGCACTGCTGGTGCTCCTGGTCCGACAGGACCGGGATGTCCTCGGCCACGACGCCGATGAGGGCGGCGACGCCGGCGTCGACGTTCTGAACCCCCACGCACGGCTTGTTGAGCGACCCCTGGACCAGTGAGAGCTGCGGGCTCATGCTGCCGTTCGTCGCCGAGTTGCCGAACGACGACGAAGTGTTGGAGCCGTTCGTGACGGACGGTCCGCTGTCGTTGTCGATGGCAAGCGCCGTGGGAGCTGCCGCCACTGACATTCCCACGACAGAAGCGGCGGCCGCAACGGCGACCATTGCCTTCTTGAGCACTACGCGTTCCTTTCCTCGTAGCGACGCATGCCCTACGGCCTCATTCAACACGAGCCTTCAGGTTTGGTTGCGGATATTCACCCGGTTGGCTCGCGTCGCGGCCGGAAGTCCCCGAAAATCGGGAATCCCGGAAAACACACAAGCACTTCGCCGCATCCGCCGTGGGGGTGAACGGGAGAAACCAGGCCGCCGTCGAGCAGTTGACCAGAACGCTCCGGTGGACGGGGTTTCCTCAGAAAGGATCGCTCAGTGATCAAGAAGATTGTTGCCACCGCGGCCATCGCCGCCTCCGCCTTCGGTGCCACGGCCGCCGCGGCTCCGCAGGCCCTGGCGATCAACAACGACGGCGGGCCGACCGCCGACAACGCCAGGGGCGCGTGGCAGAGCTTCGGCAACTCGACCACGTACGGGACCATGAGCCCTCAGCTGGCGCTCATCCAGGGCTCGTTCAACAAGCCGTGCATCGCCGTGAGCGACCTGCCCATCGGCGCCGCCCTGCTCGGTGTCACGGCCCAGGACATCCCGATCCTGTCGGACGACCTGAACCAGCAGTGCGCCGAGAACTCCACCCAGGCCAAGCGGGACGGCGCGCTGGCCCACCTGCTGGAGAACGTCTCGCTGCTGTCCCGGAGTTCCGGGAACTGACCGCGGTCGACACGGAAGCGGGCCGCCGAGTCCCTCGGCGGCCCGCTCCGCGTTGCTCCCCCGCGACGCTCCTACGACACCACGTCCTTGCGGGCGAACCCGCGGAAGGCCAGGGCGAAGAGGACCAGCGCGTAGCTGACGGAGACCGCCGTGCCCTGGATCATCCCCGACCACTCGGGGTGCGGCTGCACGGCGTCGGCCCAGGCGAACTGCCAGTGCGCGGGCAGGAAGTCGCGCCAGTGCCCGAGGGCCGTGACGGCGTCCAGGACGTTGCCGACGATGGTCAGTCCGACCGCGCCGCCCACGGCGCCCAGCGGCGCGTCCGTCTTGGTGGAGAGCCAGAACGCCAGTCCCGCGGTGACCAGTTGGGACACGAAGACGTACGCCACGACCACCAGCAGCCGCTGCGCGGCGGTCCCCGCGTCGAGCGCGCCGCCGGTGGGGATCTGCAGGGGGCCCCAGCCGTAGGCGGCCGTGCCGACGGCGAGGGCGACCAGCGGCAGCAGCACCATGGCGGCCAGGCTCAGCCCCAGCCCGACGACCAGCTTGGACCACAGCAGCCGGGCCCTGGGCACGGGCGCGGCGAGCAGATAGCGCAGGGAGGACCAGTTGGCCTCCGAGGCGACCGTGTCCCCGCAGAACAGCGCCACCGGGATCACCAGCAGGAAGCCCGCCGACACGAACAGGTTCACCGCGGCGAAGTTGGCGCCGGAGGCGGTGGCCGTGTCCATCAGCGTCACCTGGTTGTTGCGGCCGCCCGGATCGCCGCCGATGGCGAAGGCGGCCACCAGGACGAACGGCAGGACGGCCAGGATCCCGCCCATGATCAGCGTGCGGCGCCGCTTCAGCTGCCGCACCAGCTCCACCCGCAGCGGCAGGGTGCGGCCCGCCCGGTAACCGATGGCCGTCTCGGCGACGACGGACGTGCTCATGCGGAACCTCCGATCAGAGTGAGGAAGGCGTCCTCCAGGCGGCGGTGCGGTCCGACCGAGGCGACCGGCACCTCCAGCCGCACCAGTTCCACGACCAGGCGCTCGGCGGTGCCGCCGGGCTCCAGCCGGACCAGCAGACCGCCCTCGGCGCGGACGGCGGAGGCGACGCCCGGTAGTGCCGACACCTTCTCGGCCACGGGCTCGTCCACGGGCGTGGCGGTGCCGACCAGCAGGGTGTCCCCGGAGCCGACGATCTCGTCCACCGGGCCCGCCTGCACCAGCCGCCCCCGGTCCATGACGACCAGGTGCGTGCACGACTGCTCGACCTCGGCCAGCAGATGGCTGGAGACGATCACCGTGCGCCCGCCGGCCGCGTACCGGATCATCACCTCGCGCATCTCGCGGATCTGGGGCGGGTCCAGGCCGTTGGTCGGCTCGTCGAGGATCAGCAGGTCGGGCAGGCCGAGCATGGCCTGGGCGATGGCCAGCCGCTGGCGCATGCCCTGGGAGTAGGTGCGCACCGCGCGGGCCAGCGCGTCACCGAGCCCGGCGATCTCCAGGGCCTCGTCGAGGTGGGCGTCCTCGGGTGGGCGGCCGGTGGCCCGCCAGTACAGCTCGAGGTTCTCCCGGCCGGACAGGTGCGGCAGGAAGCCCGCGCCCTCGACGAAGGCGCCGACCCGGGACAGCACGGGCGCGCCGGGCCGGATCGCGTGGCCGAAGACGCGGATCTCCCCGCCGTCCGGCCGGATCAGGCCCATCAGCATGCGCAGGGTGGTGGTCTTTCCGGCGCCGTTCGGCCCGAGCAGACCGAGCACCTGGCCCTGCTCCACTCGGAAGGACACGTCCCGCACCGCGTACCGGTCGGCTGACCGGGCGTAGCGCTTGCTCAGGCCGGTGATCTGGAGCGGGACGTCGGCCAGGTCCGGATCGGGGGCCGGTCCGGCCGTACGGCGGCGGGCGGTCAGCAGCAGCGCCAGCGCGGTCAGCGCGCCCGCGGCCGGCAGCCACCACACCCAGGCGGGCAGCGGCGCCGCGCCGGTGGTCACGCCGGGGGCGGTGGGCACCTTCAGGTCGCTCTTCAGGGAAACGGTGTACGTGGCCGGGGCGGCCGGGGAGGCGTAGCCGAGGTCGGTGGAGGCGAGGACCAGGCGGAGCCGGTGGCCCTTCTGCACCTCGTGGTCGATCGCCGGGAGGGTGAGGGTGACGTCCTTGCCTGCCCGGGCGCCCGCGACGCGCACCGGGTCCACCAGCTGAGCGGGCAGCACCGGCCGCGCCCGGCCCGGTCCGACGTCGTACAGCTTCGCGAAGAGCACGGCGTCGTCGCTGGTGGACGTGGTGTGGACGGTCACCGTCGGCGATCCGGTGATCCGCAGATCGCTGCCGACCGGCGCGGACTGGAAGCTCGCGTACTGGCCGGGGAAGTCCAGGGACACGCCGACGCCGAGCGCGGAGAGCTGGGCGAGCCCGCCGCCCGAGCCGCCGAGGCCGGGCAGCGAGGAGACGGCGGGCGGGTTCGCGCCGGCCGGGTTCTGGAACCGCTGCTCGCGTCCGGTCAGGGCGACGGTCCGCTGCCCGCTCGCCAGCCCCGGATAGGTGCTCGCGCTCGCGCCCCGCTGCACGGCCGCGCCGTCGGTGGAGTCGACGCCCGAGGTGCGGGTGACGCGGAAGGCCGGGCCGGTGTCGGTGCCCTTGTCCCCCTTGAGGTACCGGTCGAACCAGGTCTTCACGCGTGCCTGGATCCGGTCGCTCTCCAGGTCGCCGCCGTCGTGCCCGCCCGCGATCCAGTCCACGTCCACGGCTGCGCCGTGCGCCCGGATCGCCCGGGCGGCGGCGTCGGCCTGGCCCAGCGGAAAGAGCGAGTCGGACTGCCCCTGTACCAGCAGCGTGGGCACCTTGATCCGGTCGGCCACGGCGGACGGTGAACGCGCCTGGAGCATCCTGCGGGCCTCGGCGTCCGGCTTCCCGGACTCGGCGACCCGCTCGTACATCCGGCACAGCTCGGGCTCGAACCTCGCGCAGCCGCCACCGGAGTTGATGAAGACGCCGGCCCAGAGCTTCTTGAAGACGCCGTTCGGGAACAGGGCGTCGGCGAGGTTCCAGTACGTGATCGCCGGGGCGATGGCGTCCACCCGGTGGTCGTACCCGGCGGCGAGCAGGGAGATCGCGCCGCCGTAGGAGGCGCCGGCCACGCCGACGCGCGGGTCGCCGGGCCGGTCGAGCAGGACGTGGGGCTGCCGGGCCAGCCAGTCGATCAGCTTCGAGACGTCGGCGACCTCGCCCTTGGGGTCGTTGAGCCCGATCTTGCCGGTGGACCTGCCGAAGCCGCGGGCGGACCAGGTGAGCACCGCGTACCCGTCCTCGGCGAGGCCCTCGGCCTGGCGGCGTACGTCGTCCTTGCTGCCGCCGA
>NZ_MUBM01000202.1 GCF_002154505.1 Streptomyces carpinensis
CGGGCAGCGCGCTGCCCGTCCGCACACCGTGCTTCCGGGCGAAGTCGACGTCCATGGCCAGGTGCCCCGCGGCCAGGGCCGTCGCGGTGTGACCGGCCGCGTACTTGATGTGGGCGACCGAGTCCAGTTGCCCGTCGTAGCCGGAGACCACCGTCGTGACCCGCTTGCCGTCCGGCAGCTGGATCGCGATCGCCGCCAGCCGCTGCCGTACGACGGTGCCCGCGCCCGGGGTGCGGTGCACCGTGTCCGTGATCTCCTGCGGGAAGGGCAGGAAGTTGCGGTTCTGCACGATGTAGTCGGCACCGAGCGTCCTGTCGATCTGGTGGTCGAAGGAGCGGGTCATGGAGGTGCTGGCCACCGACATCCCGCCGACCAGGGCCAGTCCCACCATCAGGGCGGCGGCCGTCGCGCCGGTCCGGCGCGGATTGCGCAGGGCGTTGCGCTGGCTCATCCGCCCGATCGACCCGAACAACGCCGGGAACGCCCCGCCCAGCACGCGGATCAGCGGGCGTACCAGCAACGGCCCGGCGACCACGGTCGCGATCAGGGTGAGGACGACGCCGAGCCCCAGCAGCGAGGCGGCGGTCGCGGTTCTGCTCGCGGTGGCGCAGCCCGCGAGCGCCGCCACGCCGGCCGCCCCCACGACCGCGCCCACCACCGCGTGCACCCGCAACGGCCGCCCGACGCCGGCCACCTCGGTGTCCGCCAGCGCCGCCATGGGGGAGACGGCCGCGGCGCGGCGGGCCGGGAGGTAGGCCGCCACGAACGTGACGCCGATGCCGACCACGTAGGCCGCGACCGGGGTGACCCACCCGATGACCATCTCGGTCGTCCTCAGGTTCATGTCGAAGGCGCTCATGAGCCGGATGAGACCGGCCGCGAGGCCGATGCCGGCCGCCAGGCCCAGTGTGGAGCCCACCAGGCCGAGCAGGACCGCCTCGGTCAGCACCGACCGGCGCACCTGCCGCCGGTCCGCGCCCAGGGCGCGCAGCAGGCCCAGTTCCCGGGTGCGCTGGGCGATCAGCATCGAGAAGGTGTTGACGATCAGGAAGATCCCGACCAGGACCGCGATCCCGGCGAAGCCGAGCATCACGTACTTGATGATCTTCAGAAAACTGCCGAGGCTCGCGGCGGCCGACTTGGCCTGCTCACCGGCGGTCTTCACGTCGTACGACCCGGTACCGACCACCGCGGCGACGCGCTTCTTGAGCTGGGTGTCGCTGACGCCGGCGGCGGCGTCGACGGAGATGCCGGTCGCGCGGGCCGTGGAGCCGAGCAGTCTGGTCTGCGCGGTCGGTGTGTCGAGGAACAGCATCGCCGCGCCCGGGTTGGTGGTGGTGAACGTGGCGATGCCGACCACCTGCACCCGGAACGTGCCGGGCTGCGCCTGCACCGTCAGCACGTCGCCGATCCGCACGTGCTGGTGCCCGGCGGTGTCGGCGTCCAGGACGGCCTCACCGTCCCCGTGCGGTGTGTGACCGGAGGTCAGCTTCACCGGGCTGCGGTCGGTGACCTCCCAGTTCCGGGCGATGGTGGGCGCGCCGGTGGTGGGGCCGACCGGTTCGTTCCTGCGGTCGACCACCACCACGTTGTCGACCGCCGCGTCCACGTGGGTCGCCGCGACGCCCGGCACCTCGGCCACCCGCCGGGCGAGCGAGGCGGGCACGGTCTGGACCACGCCCGTGCGCACCGGCGACCTCAGGTCCTGCCTCGGCGACACCGTCACATCCGCGGCCGTGGAGGCGAACAGCTGGTCGAAGGTGCGGGTGACGGTGTCGGAGAAGATCATGCTGCCCGCGACGAAGGCCACGGACAGGACGACGGCCAGCGCGGAGAGCAGCAGACGCCCCTTGTGCGCGAGGAAGCTGCGCAGTGTCGCCTTGAGCACGCGGGTCAGGCCTCCCCGACGGCGGTGCCGTCCCCGTCGTGGAGCAGCCTCCCGCCCCCGACGGACCGATCGCGGGAGCCGGCAGTGCCGTCAGCGCCGTCCCGGCCGTCCTCGCCGTCCCGGACGGCGCGGACGTTCCGGCGGTCCAGGGCGGGGCCGGCCGCCCTCGTGGTGCCCCCGGTGAAGAGGCGCATGCGTTCCAGGACCGCCTCGGCCGTCGGGTGCTCCATCTCGTCCACGATGCGCCCGTCCGCCAGATAGAGCACGAGGTCGGAGTGGGCCGCGGCTCCCGGGTCGTGGGTCACCATGACCACCGTCTGGCCGAGGGTGTCGACGGCGTCGCGCAGGAAGCCGAGCACCTCCAGGCCGGCGCGCGAGTCGAGATTGCCGGTGGGCTCGTCCGCGAAGATCAGCTCGGGCCTGGAGGCGAGCGCCCGCGCACAGGCGACGCGCTGCTGCTGGCCGCCGGAGAGCTGGGATGGCCGGTGGGTGAGCCGGTTCCTGAGCCCGAGTGTGTCGATGACCTGGTCCAGCCATGCCTCGTCGGGTCTGCGGCCCGCGATGTCCATCGGCAGCGTGATGTTCTCCAGCGCGTTCAGCGTGGGGATCAGGTTGAACGACTGGAACATGAAGCCGATCCGGTCCCGGCGCAGCCGGGTCAGCTCTCGGTCTCTCAGCCCCGTGATCTCGGTGTCGCCGATCCACACCTGCCCCGCCGAGACGGTGTCGAGCCCGGCCAGGCAGTGCATCAGCGTGGACTTCCCGGAGCCGGAGGGACCCATGACCGCGGTGAAACGGCCTCGGGCGATGTCGACGTCCACCGCGTCCAGCGCGAGCACGGCGGTCTCGCCCGTCCCGTACGCCTTGGTCAGACCGCGGGCGTGGGCCGCGGACCCGTCGGACGACGCCCGGCCCGGCGCCGGAGCAGGAGTGGACACGGCGGCCTCCTCGGTGGTCCGTAGACCGTGAACGTGCTGAGTCATGACTGCTTTGTCCCCCGCCGAGCCTAATGTGACCGGGCGTACACCCGGTATCCCCCGATGGGCCCAGCCGATCTCCACCCGAGGCTCCACCCCAAGGTGGGGGCCCCGATTCCCGTGTAAGGGGCACCTGCCACGGGCCGGGCGGCGCACTTGCCCGTGCTAGCGGATCGGCGCTAGCTTCTAGGCATGGCGAAGACCCAGCTGAACGTGAGGGTGGACGAGGGCACCGCCCGCGCCGCCCGGGAACGGGCCCTGGCCCGCGGGATGAGCGTCAACCGCTACATCGAGGAACTGGTCCGCCAGGACACCGGGGAGGTCGGGCGCACCTTCGTGGAGGCCGCCGCCGACTTCATGAAGAGCTACGAGTCGGTGTTCGCGGAGGAGTTCGACGGGGGTTCCCCCGCTCGGGCGGAGTCGAGAGCGCAGGAGGATCTTCAGGGCCGCCCCGGGCACCGGAGCGAAGGTCGGCACTGATCCCTTGAACGACCTCACCATCGACCTCGCCTGGCTGCTCATGCTCGCGGAGCGGATGACGCCCGGGGACCCGCAGGTCACCGACTGGGGCGCCCTCGTCGCCGCCGTGGCACGGCACCGGGCCGAGATCTTCGACGTCCCCGTCTACGACACCCCGCACGCGCGGGCCGCCGCGCTGCTGCAGCTCCTCGTCCACGTCCCCGCGCTGGAGCGCTCCAACGCCCTGTTCGCCTCCGCGGTGGCCTACGCCTACCTGGTGGCCAGCGGACTGAAGGTCGTCACCTCACCCGAACAGGTGCGCGACCTGGCGCGGCTGGTCAAGAGCGGCGAGGCATCGGTGCAGGACATCGCGAAGGAGCTGCGCCAGTGGAGCCTGTGAGCGCGCCGGGCAACCGGCCCTCCGGTCAGCCCCCGGTGACCGACGCGTCCGCCACGGGCCGCCAGGCGGTGCCCAGCGAGCAGTACGAACTGGGCATGACCGGACCGTTCTCCGGCATCATCACCCGCCGGTAGGGGCCGAGTTCGAACCCCGCCTCGCGCAGGGCGGCGACCGGGTCGCGGGAGAGATGGCAGTTGCCGCTCAGCGGCGGCCACACCGTGCGGTCCAGCACGCGCTGGGCCAGGGTCATCGCCCGGCCGCCGCCCGTGCCGTGCTCGAAGAACCGCACCTCGCCGCCCGGCCGCAGGACCCGTCGCGCCTCGGCGAGGGCGCGCGGCAGGTCGCGCACACTGCACAGCACCAGCGAGAGCACCACCGCGTCGAACCCCTCGCTCTTGACCGGCAGGGCCTCCGCGCAGCCCGGGGCCACGTCCACCGGCACCTCGGCGTGCAGGGCCGCCGTCACGGCCTTCTGGCGCAGCATGCGCTCCGGCTCGATCGCGACGACCTCGGAGACGGTGCCCGGGTAGTGCGTGAAGTTCAGCCCGTTGCCCGCGCCGATCTCGATCACCCGTCCGGCCAGCCCGGCGAGCAGCCGATCGCGCACGCCGGCCATGCCCATCCTGGTCTCCGCGGCCACACTGAGCCGCGTGTAGCAGCGGGCGAACAGCGGATGGTGCACGGGATCCCGCGCCACCTTGCCGGAGCCGGTGGACCGGAGCGACATGACGACCTCCCGGACAGGACGGACCTACGGTGAGTGTCCCCCGTACGACTCCACCGCACGCACACGCCTGCCCGCAACGGCCCACGGCAGGCATGCCCGCACGAGGGCGCGCACCGTGGCCCGGTCGTGTCCCTGTCCCGTTCAGGCGAACGGCGCCGGTGCCTCCCGCTCCGTGAACGCCGCCGCGTCCCACCTGCCGCTCAGGCGCGGCGCCAGCCATCGCGGGGCGCCCGTGCGGAAGTCGGCCGGGGTGAGTGCCCCGGCACCCGCGGGCAGGGCGCCGAGCAGCGGGGCACCGGCCACGTGCGGCAGGTCGGCCAGGTTGCAGCGCGAGGCGAGGTCGGGCTCGGCGGGCCAGCTGCCGATCACCACGCCCAGCAGGTCGAGGCCCCGGGTGCGCAGCTCACGAGCCGTCAGCTCGGTGGTGTTCAAGGTGCCCAGACCGGCCGACGCGACGACCAGGACGGGTGCCCGCAGCAGCTGCGCCGCGTCCGCGAGCGTGCCGCCCGCCTCGTCGAACCGCACGAGCAGGCCGCCCGCCCCCTCGACCAGTACCAGGTCGTGCTCGGTGGCCAGCTTGGCGGCGGCCTCGGCGACCTCCTGCGGACGCACCGGCGCCCGCCTGGCCCGGCGCGCGGCCGTGCCTGGCGCCAGCGGCTCGGGATAGCGGGCGATCTCACTCGCCGTAACCGGTCCGGCGAGCCGGACGACCTCCGCGGCGTCCCCGTGCTCGTCCGGGCCCACACCGGTCTGCGCGGCCTTCAGCACGGCCACGGACCGGCCGGCCGCGGCGGCCGCCGCGGCGACGGCCGCCGTGGTCACCGTCTTGCCGACCTCCGTGCCCGTTCCCGTGATCACCAGTACCGGCATCTCATCCCTCCCGTGCCGCCGCGCACACCGCGCGCGCGATCCGTGCCACGTCCTCGTCACCCGTGACGTACGGCGGCATCGTGTACACCAGGTCCCGGAACGGCCGCAGCCACACGCCCTCGCGCACCGCGGCCCGCGTCGCCGCCGCCATGTCCACCGAGTGGTCGAGCTGGACGACCCCGATGGCGCCGAGGACCCGGACGTCCTTCACCCCGTCGAGCTCGGCCGCCGGAGCAAGCCCGTCCCGCAGTCCCGTCTCGATCCGTTCGACCTCGGCACGCCAGTCCTGGCCGAGCAGCAGGTCGATCGAGGCGCACGCCACGGCCGCCGCCAGCGGGTTGCCCATGAACGTCGGACCGTGCGCCAGCACCGGCACCTCGCCGCGCGAGATCCCATCGGCCACGCGCGCGGTGCACAGCGTCGCCGCCATCGTCAGATAGCCACCGGTCAGCGCCTTGCCCACGCACATCACGTCCGGTGTCACAGTCGCGTGCTCCGCCGCGAACAGCGCGCCGGTGCGGCCGAACCCGGTCGCGATCTCGTCGAACACCAGCAGGACACCGCTCGCGTCGCACGCCTCGCGCAGCACCCGCAGATAGGCGGGGGAGTGGAACCGCATCCCGCCCGCGCCCTGCACCACCGGCTCGACGATCACGGCGGCCAGTTCACCCGCATGCCGTTCGATCAGGTCGCGCAGACGGGCCGCGTACGCCTCGTCGTACTCGGCCGGCGGTGCGTCCGCGAACACCTGACGCGGCAGCACACCGGTCCACAGCTCGTGCATCCCGCCCTCGGGGTCGCACACGGACATCGGCTGCCAGGTGTCTCCGTGGTAGCCGCCCCGCCAGGTCAGCAGGCGCCGCTTGTCCGGGCGGCCGAGCGAACGCCAGTACTGCAGGCACATCTTGACCGCCACCTCGACCGAGACCGATCCGGAGTCGGCGAGGAACACATGCTCGAGACCGTCGGGCGACATGTCGACAAGACGCTTCGCGAGGCGGACGGCGGGCTCATGGGTGAGGCCGCCGAACATCACATGGCTCATCCGCGCCAGCTGCTCGTGGGCCGCCTCGTTGAGCACCGGGTGGTTGTAGCCGTGGATCGCGGCCCACCAGGACGACATGCCGTCCACGAGCTCGCCCGAGCCGTCGGCGAGCTTGAGCCGCACCCCGCTCGCCGACTCCACGACGAGCGGTTCCTGACGGCCGGGCATCGGGCCGTACGGGTGCCACACGTGCCGCCGGTCGAGATCCAGCAGCCCGGACACGCGCCGGTCGGGCAGATCAGGCATTGGGCGCGAGGTCCGTTCCGGCGCCCCGGCGGCGTACGGCGACGAGGTCCGTGCGGGGCTCGTTCGCCGAAGGGGCGGAGTCCGCACCGGCGCCGCACACGCCACCCTCGTGGCAGCCCCCGGCAGCCCGGTGCTCCGGCAGCGTGACCTGGTCGGGGCCCTCCACCTCGAACCCGGCGTCCGCGATCATCTCCAGGTCGGCCCTGCCGGCCTGGCCCTCGCTGGTCAGGTAGTCCCCGAGGAAGATCGAGTTGGCCAGGTGCAGGGCGAGCGGCTGCATGGTGCGCAGGTGCACCTCGCGGCCGCCCGCGATCCTGACCTCAACGTCGGGACAGACGAACCGGACCATCGCCAGGATCCGCAGGCAGCGCTGCGGGGTCAGGTTCCACTCCTTGGCGAGCGGAGTGCCCTCGAAGGGGATGAGGAAGTTCACCGGAACGGAGTCAGGGTCCAGCTCGCGCAGCGAGAAGACCACGTCGACCAGGTCCTCGTCGCTCTCGCCCATGCCGGCGATGAGACCCGAGCAGGGGGACAGCCCGGCCGCGTGCGCCTTGGCCACCGTGTCCACCCGGTCGGCGTAGGTGTGGGTGGTGGTGATGTCGCCGTAGGTCGCCTCGGAGGTGTTGAGGTTGTGGTTGTAGGCGTCGGCCCCTGCCTCGCGCAGCCGTTCGGCCTGGCCGTCGGAGAGCAGGCCGAGACAGGCGCACACCTCGACGCCCTCGTTCTGGTCCTTGATGGCCTTGATGGTCTCCGAGACCCGGTCCACGTCACGGTCCGTCGGACCGCGTCCGCTGGCCACCAGGCAGACCCGCTTCGCGCCGCCGGCCAGCCCGGCCGCCGCGGCCTTGGAGGCCTCGTCGGGCTTGAGCCAGGTGTACTTGAGGATCTCGGCCTTCGAGCCGAGCCGCTGCGAGCAGTAGGAGCAGTCCTCGGGGCACAGGCCGGACTTGAGGTTGACGAGATAGTTCAGTTTCACCCGTCGGCCGAACCAGTGACGGCGCACCTTCCCGGCCGCCGCCACCACATCGAGCAGGTCGTCGTCGGGGGTGGCCAGCACGGCCAGAGCCTCCTCGCGGGTCGGCAGCTCGCGCCGAAGCCCCTTGTCCACCAGCGTGTTCAGCAGGTCCATGAGAGCCGATCCTGTCCTACGCGACCGCCCCGGGCCAAGGAGAGTTTGCACAACAGAGACGGTTCGACGTGTGGGTATTGCCACACCATGCGCAGCGGGTCGTGCGGCTAGTGTCTGTCCACTGCCTACAAAAGCCCGGAGGAACCATGGCGTTCGGCTGGATCGACGAACAGGCGGATGTGCGCCGCCGGGCCGGACTCGTACGGACCCTGCGCCCCCGGCCGGCCGACTCGCCGCTCCTGGACCTGGCGAGCAACGACTACCTGGGGCTGGCCCGCCACCCCGAGGTGACCGACGGGGCCGCGGCGGCCGCGCGTGCCTGGGGCGGCGGCTCCACCGGCTCCCGGCTGGTCACCGGCACCACCGAGCTGCACACGGAACTGGAGCGGGAGCTGGCCGACTTCTGCGGTTTCGAGGCGGCGCTCGTCTTCTCCTCCGGCTACGCCGCCAACCTGGCTGCGGTGACCGCGCTCGCGCCGCACGGCTCGCTGATCGTCTCCGACGCGGGCAACCACGCCTCGCTCATCGACGGCTGCCGGCTGGCCCGCGGCGCGACACAGGTCGTCGGGCACGCCGACCCGGAGGCCGTGCGCAAGGCGCTCGCCACCCACGCCGGCGAGGCGGTCCTCGTCTCCGACACGGTGTTCTCGGTCGACGGCGACGCGGCCCCGCTCACCGAGTTCGCGGCGGCCTGCCGGGAGCACGGCGCGGGCCTGGTCGTCGACGACGCCCACGGCCTGGGCGTCCTCGGCCCGGGTGGCCGTGGAGCCCCGCACGCGGCGGGGCTCGCGGGCGCCGACGACGTCGTGGTGACGGCCACTCTGTCGAAGTCGCTGGGCAGCCAGGGCGGGGCCGTGCTGGGACCCGCCCGGGTGGTCGAGCACCTGGTCAACGCGGCCCGGACGTTCATCTTCGACACCGGTCTCGCCCCCGCCGCGGCGGGGGCGGCCCTGGCCGCGCTGCGACTGCTGCGCCGCGAGCCGGAGCGGGCGGCGCGGGCGCGCACGGTGGCGAACGAACTGCACGCACGCCTGACCGCCGCGGGGCTCGAGGCGGTACGCCCTGACGCCGCGGTGGTCTCGGTGCGCGCGCCGTCCCCGGAGAATGCCGTGCGCTGGGCGGCTGACTGCCGTGCGGCGGGTCTGGCCGTGGGCTGCTTCCGTCCTCCTTCCGTGCCCGACGGCATCTCAAGGCTCAGGCTGACCGCCCGCGCCGACCTCTCCGAGGCTCAGATCGAACGCGCTGTAGGGGTGATCGGCGAAACGCGACCATGAGTCGGCGTGACACGGCCGTGCGTCGCCACATGCGGAACGGGTGCGATGCGGGGTCGTGCGATGGGGGCCGGGTCCTGCTGGGCGGCGCCCCGGAACTCAGACGGGGTGCACCGCGGCCGTGAAGTCCGCCCAGCTCCCCGGGGAGAAGAGCAGCGCGGGCCCGGCCGGGTCCTTGGAGTCGCGCACGGCGAGCAGTCCGGCGTACGGCCCTGAGGCCGGCCGGGCCGTCTCGACGCAGTTGTTGGCTCCCGTGCTGTAACTGCTGCGCAGCCACTGCACACCGTGCAGATCGGTAGCGGAAGGTACGTGCCGCGGCAGAGCGGACATGGTGCCTCCTTACGCGGTTGCGTGCGGTGTCGTCACCTGTCGTGGTGTATCCCGGCGATGAAGTCCAGCGAGTCCTCGATCGAAAGCGCGTGGTACCGAAGGGTGTCGAAGGCCTCGGTGTAGGCCTCTAGGTCTTCTTTCCGCTCCAGATGGAGGCTACTCGTCAAGTGGTCTAGAACAACGACGTCCAGATCAGAAGTGTTCGAAAATGAAAAGATTACGAAAGGCCCGGTGATGCCGATATGCGCCCCGGCGGCGAACGGCAGTACCTGAAGCCGTACTTGGGGCAGTTGCGCCGCCCGAGTCAGCCGGTCCAGCTGCCGTGACATCACCTCCGGCCCGCCGACCTCCCGGCGCAGCACCGCCTCGTCCAGCACGGCGTGCAGTTCCAGCGGCGGATCGGCCCGCAGTACGTCCTGGCGGGCCAGCCGCACCTCCACCAGCGCGTCCAGTCGGTCGTCGTCGAGGCCGTCCACGGCGGCCCGGGTCACCGCACGGGCGTACTCGGGGGTCTGCAGCAGTCCCGGGACCACCGAGGTCTCCAGGGTGCGCATCGCGGTCGCCTGCGACTCCAGGCTGATGAAGTCCCGGTAGGTCGGTGGCAGTACGCCGCGGTAGGCGTGCCACCAGTGCTGCCGCCCGTCTCCGTCCTCGGCGCCCGCCAACACCATGAGCAGACCGCGCAGTTGGGAGTCATGGACGGCATAGGCGTCCAGAAGTAACCGCACATCGGCCGGTTTCACCCCGCTCGCGCCGGTCTCGATCCGGCTCACCTTCGACTGGTGCCAACCCACCAGGCGGGCCGCCTCACCACTGGTGAGACCCGCGTCGGCGCGCAGCGCGCGCAGTTCGGCGCCCAGCTTCCGGCGGCGCACCGCGGGACCGTGCTGCATCGACTGCTCCTTACTCCTTCTGGGCCTCCGGCGACAGCCTTCGGCAACCCGCGCCAAATACGCTCGCTCGTCGCAGAGTTCACCGCTTCGAGCGACAGATATATGCACATCTTGGTGGATCGCCGCGCGTGAGCGGCCCGGTGGTGGCAGTCTGACGGCGAAGCACCAGTCCGGGACCGTACTCGAACCATCCGCTCCGTGTCGGACTGCGGTCCCGTGGGAAAGGGACGACGTCGCCATGGCAGACCATCTGGAAGCATCCGTCACTCTGCCGAGCGATCCCGCCTCGGTCGGCGCCGCCCGGGCCTATGCGGTGGACACCCTGGTGGAGTGGGGTCTGCCGTCGGACACGGACACCGCCGACACCGTACGGCTCATCGTGTCCGAACTCGCCACCAACGCCGTGCAGCACACCTTGGGGCAGTCACCCACCTTCACGGTGGACCTGGTCCTCGAACGTGACGAAGAGCTGCGCATCGGGGTGACCGACAGCCACCCGCGCCTGCCCAAACGACTGCCGGCCGCCGTCCAGCAGGACAACGGCCGGGGAATGGTGATCATCCGGTGGCTCACCGCGGAGTACGGCGGCAGACTGACCGTGCGGCCCACCCACGAGGGCGGCAAGACGGTCTGGATCGAACTCCCGTGGACCTTCGGCAACCGCGCGGTCACGGCGGCGGGCCTGCAGGAGCCCTAGGGTCTTTCTTTTGGATCAGGCCGTGCCTGCCCTGCGAGCCCGGCATGATTCAAACGAGAGGCCCTCGGGGCTGGCGTGCCCTGTGCGGCAGCCCGAGGTGGTGGCGACGCCCCCGGGACGCCACCACCACCTCGGGCGGGTCAGCTGACCCGCCCGTACCAGACGCTGCGCGTCCAGATCTTCTGCAGCCGCACCACGTCTCCGGTCTTGGGAGCGTGCCAGATCTTGCCCGCGCCGGCGTAGATGCCGACGTGGTAGACGTACGAGCCCGAGTGGAAGAACACCAGGTCCCCGGCCCTGCGGCTGCGGGCGGAGATGTGCCGGGTCCTGTTGTACTGCTGGGCGGCCGTGCGGGGCAGCCTCTTGCCCGCCTTCTTGAACGAGTACAGCGTGAGGCCGGAGCAGTCGAACCTGCGCGGCCCGGTCGCTCCCCACTGGTAGGGGGAGCCCTGCTTGGACGCCGCGATCTTGAGCGCCTTCGTCGCCAGAGTCGCGGCCGAGGCGTCGGGTGCGACGCCCGGCACCACGATCGTGCCGCCCACGGCGGCGATGGTCAGGGCCGAGGCCGTGCCGGCCCGGGCCATGAACGACGGGACACGATTGAGCGCAGTCATGCGCAACCCTTCGTCAGCCGCCTGTGAAGGATGACCTGTCGGATTCGGGCTGGCGAAGTAGCCCGGCCGCGTCTGACGCGGCTTCACCCCAAGGGCTGCTCGGCCCGGCCATGGCGTGACCGAACCGGCGACCCGTCGTGCTCGGGTCCTCCACTCCTGCCGATCCACTTCCGTCGACCGGTCGTCCGCGCGGCGGCAGGACTCGGCGTCCGCCCGGACCGCCCCGCCGCTGTGGCGGGGGCTTGTCGTCAGACAGGGATCTTGGCTCACGGCTGTCCGAAAATCCCAACGGAACCGTGGATTTGTGTTGTTACTCACCACTCGCCCGTTCGGGTGGACACACGCGTCTTCGAACGACTGTCCCCTTTCCGGGCGAGGCCCGGACCAGCGCCGGAACACCCCGTTGCGCCATCCGGAGCAGGTGTGTTGCGCAACCGCTGCGGCCCCGAAACAGGATGTTCGTTTCCATCGAAAGGCGGTACGTCATTTGGTCCGTTCCGGCCCATGTTCGCGTACCGCGTGTCCGGCGCCGACCGGTGGGTCGGGCTTCGATGGCGTCAACTGGCGCCGTCGGGCGGCACGGTGACCCGAGCTGTTCGCCGCTCGCCGTCGAGGACGCGCAGCGCCCGCGCCAGGGTCGCCGCGTGCAGCTCCGTCTCGCCCCGCTGGTGCATCAGCGACAGCGCGTCGCGCAGCTCGGCCGCCCTGCCGACCAGCGCCTGAGCGGCCCTCAGGCCCCGGTAGGTGTCGCCAGACCGGCCCGGGTTGATCCGGCCGAGCAGGTCCACGACGTCGAGGTAACGGTCGATCAGTTCCGCCTCCGCGCGGGTCAGCGCGGGCAGCGGCGGCAGCTCGGGCGGCAGCATCGGCGGCTCACCCCGCGTCCGGTGCGGTCCGCGCGGCGTCCCGGCCCGGGACGATCCGGTCCACCAGCCCGTACTCCAGCGCGCCCCGCGCGTCCAGGACCGTCTCGCGGTCGAGGTCCGCGTCCACCTGCTCCGGCGTGCGTCCGGTGTGCCGTACGAGCAGCTCCTCCAGACGGGCCCGGACGCGCAGCAGTTCGTCGGCGCGGACGGTCAGGTCCGACACCTGCCCCTCCACCGGCTCGGGCAGCGACGGCTGCCTCAGCACCACCCGGGCGCCGGGCAGCGCTGACCGCTTGCCCGGGGCGCCGGCGGCCAGCAGCACCGCCGCGGCCGAGACGGCCTGGCCCAGGCAGACCGTCGCCACGTCGCAGGCGACGTACGTCATCGTGTCGTGGATCGCCGCCATGGCGTCGAACGAGCCGCCGGGGGAGTTGATGTACAGCGAGACGTCCCGGTCGGGGTTCTGGTGCTCCAGGTGGATCAGCTGTGCGACGACGTCGTTCGCGGAGGTGTCGTCGACCGGGGTGCCGAGCAGAACGATCCGTTCCTCCAGCAGCTTCGCGTACGGATCCAGGGTCCGTCGTCCGGCGCTGGTGCGCTCGGTGAACTCCGGCAGGACGTGGCGGGCGGACGGTCGGGTCATGGCGCATCCCTCCAGACGGGGGTCTGTAAAAAATGTACAGGACGTACGTACCCCGGCGGCGGATCACCCGCCGGTTCGGCCTCCGGTCGTGCTCGCGGTGCTCCTGGAGCAAGCTGGAGATGGAACTCCGGCCGCTCGACGACCCAGGGGATCTCCATGGCGTTCTTCGCGATTTCCCGGTGGCATCCCCTCCAGCCGCTCTCCGTGACCGACCTCGTGCTGGAGCACGAGCGGCTGCACGAGGAGATCGGCCAGCTGCAGCACGCCGTGACCTCGCACGCCGTCATCGACCAGGCCATCGGCGCCGTGGTGGCCTTCGGGGGCATACCGCCCGACGACGCCTGGCGGGTCCTGCGGGAGGTCTCCCAGCGCACGAACACCAAGGTGCGCACGGTCGCCGAGCACATCCTGAAGTTCGCGCAGGGAGGCGCGCTGTCCGACACCGAGCTGGAGGAGCTGAGGCGGGCGCTCGACCGGCATGCGGTGGGCCTCCCCGCGGGCCGCTCCGAGGCCTGAGGGCGTCCGCGAACGCCCCGTAAGGTGGGTTGTATGGCCTACGAGATTCCGGTGACGCAAGCCAGGGCTGAGCTCGCCGATCTGATCAACCGGGTGGTGTACGGCGGTGAGCGCGTCGTGGTCACGCGGCACGGCAAGCCCCTGGTCGCGCTGGTCTCCGCCGCCGATCTGCGACGGCTGGAGGGCGAGGGCGACGACTCCGCCGGGGAGCAGGTGATCGGCTCGGTCTCCCAGGTCCGGGACGTGCCGTCCGTTCCGCGCGAGCAGCACCGTTTCGGCATCACGGCGGAGCACCGGGGACCGGAGGCCCGGTAGCGGGCGCCACGGCGGCTGCGGTGCCTCCCTCGGCGTGACGCCTTCCCCCTGTGCGGCTGCTTCTCGGGGTGCCTCCCCGGGGCACGACGCCTCCTCGGGTGCGACTCCTGGCTCCTCCCCGGTCGCGGCCCGTCCCCGCTGCGGCCGTCCTCCGGCCGCGACGCCACGCAGTGATGCGTATGGACCGGCCCATCTGCCGGTCATGGAACGATCAAGGTCTGGTTAACGTCGCTGAAACTCCGGCGAACTAGCCTGCCGTTCCACGTCACCTGGGGTTTTTCCGTCCGGGTTGTTCGAAAATGGGCGGCCTGTCCGTGTGTTAGACCTGTCCCGTCGCGGTGGCTGCGGCAACCGGACCCCGCACGGTCCGGAGCGAGGACTGTGAGGTGGGTACGTGCAACTGACCCCGCACGAACAAGAGAGGCTGCTCGTCCATGTGGCGGCCGACGTGGCCGAGAAGCGCCGGGCCCGCGGACTGAGGCTGAACCACCCGGAGGCGGTCGCCCTCATCACGTCGCACATCCTCGAAGGCGCCCGGGACGGCCGTACCGTGGCCGAGCTCATGTCCACCGGACGCAAGCTGCTCACCAGGGACGACGTCATGGAGGGCGTCCCGGAGATGATCCACGACGTCCAGGTCGAGGCCACCTTCCCCGACGGCACCAAGCTCGTGACCGTCCACGAGCCGATCGTCTGAGGGGGAGGACGCCGTGATTCCCGGAGAGATCCTGTTCGCCGACGGCCCGATCGTCTACAACGAGGGCCGCGAGGTGACCCGGCTGACCGTCCTGAACGCCGCCGACCGCCCCGTCCAGGTCGGTTCCCACTACCACTTCGCCGAGGCCAACCCTGGCCTGGAGTTCGACCGTGCCGCCGCGCACGGACGGCGGCTGAACATCGCCGCCGGGACCGCCGTGCGCTTCGAGCCGGGCATCCCCGTCGACGTCGAACTCGTCCCGCTCGCCGGTGCCCGGATCGTGCCGGGGCTGCGCGGCCGGATCGGGGGTGCTCTCGATGCCTGAGATCTCCCGCGCCGCCTACGCCGACCTGTTCGGCCCCACCACCGGCGACCGCATCCGGCTCGCCGACACCGACCTGATCATCGAGGTCGAGGAGGACCGCTCCGGCGGCCCCGGGCTCGCCGGCGACGAGGCCGTCTTCGGCGGCGGCAAGGTCATCCGCGAGTCCATGGGGCAGTCGCGGGCCACCCGCGCCGACGGCGCCCCCGACACCGTGATCACCGGTGTCGTCATCGTCGACCACTGGGGGATCGTCAAGGCCGACGTCGGCATCCGCGACGGCCGGATCACCGGCATCGGCAAGGCGGGCAACCCCGACACCATGGACGGCGTCCACCCGGACCTGGTCCTCGGCCCGGAGACCGAGGTCATCGCGGGCAACGGCCGGATCCTCACCGCCGGGGCCATAGACGCGCACGTCCACTTCATCTGCCCGCAGGTCGCCGACGAGGCGCTCGCCTCCGGCATCACGACCCTGGTGGGCGGCGGCACCGGCCCGGCCGAGGGCTCGAAGGCGACCACCGTGACGCCCGGCCCGTGGCACCTGGCCCGGACGCTGGAGGCCCTGGAGGCCTACCCGCTCAACATCGGCCTGCTGGGCAAGGGCAACACCGTCTCCCACGAGGCGATGCTCTCCCAGATCCGCGGCGGGGCACTGGGCCTGAAGCTGCACGAGGACTGGGGCTCCACGCCCGCCGTCATCGACGCCGCGCTCACGGTCGCCGACCGGACCGGCATCCAGGTCGCGATCCACACCGACACCCTCAACGAGGCCGGTTTCGTGGGCGACACGCTCGCCGCCATCGCCGGGCGCGGCATCCACAGCTACCACACCGAGGGCGCCGGCGGTGGTCACGCGCCGGACATCATGACCGTGGTCGGTGAGCCGAACGTGCTGCCGAGCTCGACCAACCCGACCCGTCCGTTCACCGTCAACACCGCCGAGGAACACCTCGACATGCTGATGGTGTGCCACCACCTCAACCCCGCGGTGCCGGAGGACCTGGCGTTCGCCGAGTCGCGGATCCGCCCGTCGACGATCGGCGCCGAGGACGTCCTGCACGACCTCGGCGCGATCTCGATCATCTCCTCCGACTCCCAGGCCATGGGGCGCGTCGGCGAGGTGATCCTGCGAACCTGGCAGACGGCACACGTCATGAAGCGGCGCAGGGGAACGCTGCCGGGCGACGGGCGCGCCGACAACCACCGTGTACGCCGCTATGTCGCCAAGTACACGATCAACCCGGCCGCCGCGCAGGGCCTGGACCGCGAGATCGGCTCCGTCCGGACCGGCAAGCTCGCCGACCTGGTGCTGTGGGAGCCCGCGTTCTTCGGGGTCAAGCCACTGATGGTCATCAAGGGCGGCCAGATCGCGTACGCGCAGATGGGCGACGCCAACGCGTCGATCCCGACCCCGCAGCCCGTCCTGCCGCGCCCGATGTACGGCGCGATCGGACGGGCGCCCGCGTCCAACTCGTTCAACTTCGTGGCCCCGCTCGCGCTGGAGGACGGGTTGCCGGAGCGGCTCCAGCTCGGCAAGCGCTTCGTCGCCATCGAGTCCACGCGCGGGGTGACCAAGGCCGACATGCGGGAGAACGACGCGCGGCCGGACGTGCGCATCGACCCCGACAGCTTCGCCGTCCGCGTCGACGGAGAGCTGGTCGAGGCGACACCGGCCGCCGAACTGCCCATGGCCCAGCGCTACTTCCTCTTCTGAGGCGTCGTGAAGACAGTTGTGTCAAGAGCAGCGCTTCTCGTTCTGGCCGACGGCCGCTTCCCCGCCGGAGGGCACGCGCACTCCGGCGGGGCCGAGGCGGCCGTCAAGGCCGGGCGCATCACCGGGGCGGCGGACCTGGAGCACTTCTGCCGGGGACGGCTGCACACGGTCGGGCTGGTCGCCGCCGCCCTCGCCGCGGCCGCCGCGCTCGGGCACGACCCGGCGGAGCTCGACGCGGCGGCGGACGCGCGGACTTCGTCTCCCGCGCTGCGGCTGGCCGCGCGCAGGCTGGGGCGGCAGCTGATGCGGGCCGCCCGGGCGACCTGGCCGGCGGCCGAACTCGACTCCGTGGCACGGGAGTTCCCCAAGGGGGCCCATCAGCCGGTGGTGCTCGGACTGGCGGCGCGGGCGGCCGGGCTGGGGCCCGACGACGCGGCGTACTGCGCGGTGTACGAGAGCGTGAGCGGGCCGGCCACGGCGACGGTGCGGTTGCTCGGTCTCGATCCGTTCGACGTGACCGCCGTCCTGGCCCGGCTGGCGCCGGAGCTGGACCGGGTGGTCGAGCGGGCGGTGGCCGCGGCGCGGCTGGTCGCCGCCGACGGCGTCGACGCATTGCCCGCTGCCTCGGCCCCGCTGCTCGAGATCGGTGCCGAGGCGCATGCCGCCTGGCCTGTGCGGTTGTTCGCGTCATAGGTCCTGTCGTCGAACTCCCGTCTGCCCTGCGACGCCATGCACGCTCCCCCACCGCCTTGACGGCGCGGGAGGTGCCCCCACTCGCCGCACCGGGCACGGGCCCGAGTACATCCAGTACGAGGGCCAGTGCCCGGGGCAACGAGAGCACGCACCTGATGCCGCCGGGCCCGCCCTCCGG